>CANQCF010000013.1 GCA_947589505.1 uncultured Acetatifactor sp.
TGATCGCCCCTTGATTCCAATCGGCGACATGAAGTATGATCGGGGCGATATGGCTTCTTTGCAGGAAAGAGACCGCAAACTGCAGCAACGCCTCGCCATGACCTCGCCGTTGAAAGTCCTTTGCCACGATCAAATCATCAATTTCATTTCCGTATATCGCAACAGAGCCGATTAGTTTTCCATCGACTTCAAGGATATAGATATTACTTTTTTCCTGTTCCAGCTTTTCCCGACACGCGCAAATATCGACAGGAAACCGCTGTAATGCCTCTCTCATGTCATGGAAGCATTCTTTGTAAACTCTTCTGTACTTCCGATAATCGGAGTTTGAATAATGTCTCAGTCGCAAATCAGACACCATTTGTCCGCCTTTATATTCCATTTCGTGAACAATGATTTGCATCTGTTTTTCTGTCTCCTCCATAGATCCCGATTTGATCCACTAACAAACTTTTCAGAAAATCAAAAAATCAACCATACCTAACGGGGCACTTACCTTATCGAACAGGACTTCGACCAGACCCACAATTCCGAAAAGGGACTTATAAAAAATAGGCTGACTGAATCTTGCCATTATCTTTTCTAGGCTTTACGCTGCCGGACTTATTTCATAATCCATCAACCTGCATTTTCCAAATTTCTTCCATATCTTCTTTCTTGGCTTGACTCAAGGTTACACGCATAACAATGCATTTCCTTCCGAAAAAAGCACACTATATATCAACATAATAATCTTTAAATCAATACAAAATTCTAAAAAATATTTAAATAATGTTTCACATGAAACTTAACCACAATACAACTCTCCTCTAAAAAATGGATATTTTTTCTGATCTATATAATTGGTATCAGAATTTTAATCCTGGTTCCCGCATTATAAGCGGAATCTATTTGAATACTGCCGCTGAGAAGTGCAACTCTCTCCTTAATCATGTTTAATCCAAAATGAAAACTATCGTTTAACTCAATTTCAGCGAGATCGAAACCTTTTCCATCATCCTCAATATAAATGTAGATCTGATTTGACTGCTGCTGAAAAATAAAATGAATACAATATGCGTCCGCATGCTTTTTAATGTTTTGAAAACATTCTTCTATGATCCGATAAACAGAAGTGAGAATAAGCTGATCGCTGCATGTAATTTCATCTATATGCGAATCGATAAAATAATCTTCGCTCTCATTTAATAGTTCCAATAATTTATGCAAAGCAGACTCCATCCCCACATTGTCTATCACCATGGGTCTAAGATTATAGACAATACCTCTGATTTCATCTGCGGAATCGCTTAAACTTTGTTTTACAATTGAAAGTTCCATTTTTGTCTGAACTGGATTTGTGTCAATATTATGTAAGCAGGAATCTATTTTAGAAATAATATACGCTATATTTTGAAGCGCCGTGTCATGCAAATCTCTTGCGATTCTCTGACGCTCCTGTTCCAGATATTTCAATCCCGATGTATTGGCGGGATTCGTATTTGTGTCAGACGCTAAGACTTCCACTATCATCTCGATATTTTCATTTATCTTATCGTACTGCTCCTGTAAAGAATCATACTCCGTCTGCAAATCTTCCAATTGGTCGCGGCAATATTCTACCTCTTCATTTTCTCCCTTTTTTGATCTGGGAGAAAAGACATACTCATATTCTGTATATTGATTTTTCAAAGTTTCATATAATTTCGAGATACGAATTATCTCTTTATGACATTCCTCCTGCTTCAGAGAAATTTCACCCGCTTTGAATTGAAGGTCACTTAAAAGATTCTGCAATTTCATCTTAGAAGACTCATTCATAGACAGTACCTTTCTACATAGAACATTAGTTCGAATAACAAATAGAATTAAATTTTTTTTACTACAGCATGGATAATATATATATCATACAGGAAAAGTCTTCCTGACGGAATCACTCTTTTACGCATTTTTGAATAATATTTACTGGACTACATAAATCGAATCTCATAAAGATCTCACTTTAAAGAGGCGTCCTGCCAGGTACACCCGCCTTCCGAGGATATCTCATATCTGTTTCCTTCACTTTTTTTATTACAGATAAGTTTCTATAAATGTCTGATCCCGGAAGGCAAAATTCTACCTGCCGTTCCACCCGGCCCCCGAGTATCCTGATCGCCTTTTCAGCATTTTTGATCTCTTCTGAGATTTTTTCCGATTTATAAGAGATAAACTGACCGCCTGTCTTTACAAAAGGCAGGCAGTATTCCGATAAAGTAGAAAGATTTGCGACCGCCCTGGAAACACAGAGATCAAAGGTTTCACGGAATGGTTTCTGCCTCGCGAGATCCTCCGCTCTCCCATGGACAGTTTCCACTTTGGAAAGCCCCAATTCCCGAACAACTGCCTCTAAAAAAAGAATCCTCTTATTCAAAGAATCCAAAAGGGTGACTTCCAAATTTGGAAAGGCGATCTTAAGCGCAAGACCAGGAAATCCTGCACCTGTCCCCACATCGATCAGCCTGATCTCCTGCTTCAGGTCACAGGCTTTGACCAGAGAAATGCTGTCGATAAAATGCTTTTTCATGACATCCTGATATTCCGTGATCGCTGTAAGATTTATCTTTTCATTCCACTTGATCAACAGTTCATAATATCTCAAAAACTGCCCGATCTGTTCATCTGTCAAAGAAATACCAAGCTCTTCCGCATCTCTCTGAAACTGCGAGGCGTCATAGTTCATATTTACACTGGTTCCTCTCATTTTCTTTTAACTATAAATCATACAAATATGTAATCTTATCAATTTTCTATGAGGAAAATATCATTCCACATATGAAAAATACGCGGCATGTCAATATTGTATTTCAACATGCACCTACAATATTTCAAACATAAGACAATAATAAATAAAAAAATTAGCTGCTATGACACAATTACAAATAATTTCAAATCCTAAAAGTATTTGCAGTCATTAGGGTAAAACTACAACTATTTTCACATCCAAAGAAATACGAAAATATTTGCAGCTGCCAAGGATCAAACATAACTATTTTTACATTCTAAGAATTACTCTTTGTTTTTTCCAGGTAGACCAGCAAAACGGAAATGTCCGCTGGTGATACGCCGGAGATCCTGGAAGCCTGTCCAAGCGATATGGGTCGAAATTCCTTCAGTTTTTGCCGCGCTTCCAATCGAAGGGAGGGAACCTGGTCATAATTTATATCTGAAGGAATCTCTTTCTTCTCCAATTTTTTATACTGTTCTACCTGGCGCTTCTGCCGTACAATATACCCTTCGTATTTAATCTCGATCTCGATCTGATCGATGATCTCACGGGAAAGTTTTCCGTCGGAAGTCATATACCGCCCGTAAGATTGATATTCTTCAAAAACGCTGGATCTTTCACGGTCAATCTCTGCTATATTCTCATAGTTCAGTTCCGGGCGACACAGCAGCTCCGCAAGACTGACAGCCGTTTTCAGGGGAACGCTCCCATGAGCCTCCATAAAACGCTGGATCTCCTGACCGGCGCCCACCTTTGTCTCCTTCAGCCGGACGATTTCCCTTTCGATCAGTTCCTCTTTCATCAGAAGGTCCTGATACTGTTGTTCCGAGATCAGCCCGATTTCATAGCCTTTTTTTCTGAGCCTGCGGTCCGCGTTATCCTGACGAAGCAATAATCTGTATTCTGCCCTGGAGGTCATCATACGATAGGGCTCCCTGTTATCCTTCGTCACAAGGTCGTCTATCAACACTCCGATATAACTCTCAGACCGATCCATGATCAGGGGCTCTCTCCCAAAGATTTCCATAGCCGCGTTGATCCCCGCTACCAATCCCTGGCAGGCAGCTTCCTCATAACCGCTGCTTCCGTTAAACTGTCCGCCGGCAAAAAGTCCGCGGATCTTCTTAAATTCCAGAGAAGGGTAGAGCTGATTGGCGTTGATGCAGTCGTACTCGATGGCATAGGCGTTTCTCACGATCTTACAGTGTTCCAGACCGGGAACCGTGCGGTACATCGCAAGCTGAACATCTTCCGGAAGGGAAGACGACATCCCCCCCACATACATCTCGTGGGTTTGAAGACCCTCGGGTTCCAAAAAGACCTGATGTCTCTCTTTGTCTGCAAATTTAACGACTTTATCTTCTATGGAAGGACAATATCTGGGGCCCGTTCCCTCAATGATCCCCGCATAAATAGGGGATCTATCCAGATTTGCCCGGATGATATCATGGGTCTCCTGATTTGTATAGGTCAGCCAGCAGGAAGCCTGGTCTTTCTGGATTGTCTCCGGATCCGTAGAAAAAGAAAAGGGAACGATCCTCTCATCTCCAAACTGTTCTTCCATTTTCGAGTAATCGATAGTCCTTCCATCCATTCTGGCGGGAGTACCCGTCTTAAACCTGCGGAGCACGATACCCATTTTTTCGAGAGACTCCGTGAGATGTGTAGCGGCTTGAAGCCCGTTGGGACCGGTATAGGTGATCGCTTCCCCACAGAGGCACCTGGCGTTTAAGTAAGTTCCCGTACAGAGAATCACTGCCTTACACTCATAAACTGCACCGGTAAACGTCTTCACACCTGTAACTTTTTTCTCGGCAGTTCTGCCTACGCCGGCCGTTTCACCGCTTTTATTAAGATCTTTTTTATCATTAGAAGCAGAAGAATCTGCCTGAGACAGAGAATCAACAGGAAAATTCTCTGAGAGATCCTCCCACAAAAGTTCACAGACTTCCGCCTGTTTGATCGTCAAATGCTCCTGTCCCTCCAAAACCTTTCTCATCGCCCTGGAATATTCCGCTTTGTCTGCCTGGGCCCTCAGGGAATGGACTGCCGGCCCTTTTGAAACATTCAGCATTTTCGACTGGATAAAGGTCTTATCGATATTTTTCCCCATCTCCCCGCCCAGGGCGTCCAACTCCCTCACAAGATGCCCTTTGGAAGAGCCACCGATATTTGGATTGCAGGGCATTAAGGCAATACTGTCCACGCTGACCGTAAAGATCACCGTCTCCAGACCCAGTCTCGCACAGGCAAGGGCGGCTTCACACCCCGCATGCCCGGCTCCTATCACACATACATCTACTTTTTCTCTGATTTCGCTCACTGTATCTTCTCTCTGTTAAAATTCCCTATGATCCTAAGATTTAGCCTTTTATCTAACAATCCTAAAAAGATTCAGCCGTCTTCTGATCTCTGAAAATTTCGCCCACTGTATTTTCTTTCTATTAAGATTCCCTATGATTCTAAGATTCTGCCTTTTATCTCACATTCATGAAAAGGATCAGCCATCTTCTGATTTTTGAAAAATTCACCTGCAAGGAAATATTCCGGCTTCGTCATACAAATCTTTTTTAATGAAACCGACTATTTCCCCATACAAAACTTCGAAAAGATCTCTTCTATCAGATCCTCTCCGACTTCTTCTCCCAGAATACTTCCCAGGGAAGCGTAAGCCGCCATGAGATCGATGGAATAAAAGTCCTCCGGCATCCGATCCTCCACGCTTTTTTTCACCAGTAATAAGGAATCTAAGGTATTCTGAAGCGCTTCCTTATGTCTGAGATTCGTGATCCAGATTTCTTCATTTTGTATCAGGTGACCGGAAAAGAAAAGTTCCTCAATTTCCCTCTCCAGATCTTCCATGCCTTCCTTTTCTTTTGCAGAGGTATGAACCATCCGAATATTTTCTCCGGAAGTAAGGGAAAGGATATCCTGTTCACTGATCTTCTGTTCCAGATCCGACTTATTCAACAGGAAAATAATTTTTTTCCCTTTTATAAGGTTCAATATCTCCCTGTCGTTTTCATCCAAAGCCTGGGAAGTATCCGCCACGTAGAGGATCAGATCCGCATCCTCCGCGTATTTTCTCGCCTTTTCGACTCCGATCTTCTCCACTGTATCCTCCGTTTCACGGATCCCGGCGGTATCGATGATATTCAGGTGCACTCCCCGCAATTTTACAGATTCTTCCAGGATATCCCTGGTTGTTCCGGCAACATCCGTGACAATGGCACGCTCCTGCCCGAGGATCATATTTAAAAGCGAGGATTTACCGACATTCGGCTTTCCTACTATAACCGTGGAAATACCCTCTTTTATCATTCTGCCGCTGTCTGCAGTCTGAAGAAGACTGTTAATATCTGAAATGACATTGTCCAGCTTTTCAGTGATCTTCTCCGGATATCCGTTCAGACTGATATGTTCCGGATCATCTAAAGCGGACTCGATAAAGGCGATCTCATAAAGGATCTCCTGGCGGATCCCTCTGATCTTTTCCTCCAGTTTTCCCTGGAGCTGATCCACAGAAGCTCTCAGCGCCATTTCATTTCTGGAATGAATAACATCCATCACCGCTTCCGCTTCAGAAAGGTCAATCCTGCCATTTAAAAAAGCTCTCTTTGTAAATTCTCCGGGCTCCGCAAGTCTTGCTCCGGCCTGCAGCACTGTCTCCAAAACCTTTTGAACCGCCAGGACACCGCCGTGACAGTTGATTTCCACCGTATCCTCCGCCGTATAACTTTTCGGAGCGATAAAAACCGACGCCATCACTTCATCAATGACAGTTCCGTCCCTGAGATCTTTGATCAATCCGTAATGAATGGTATGGCTGGGAACTTCTCTTAAGATCCTCCTGCCGGATTTTGTAAAAAAGACAGAATCCGCAATCTCAATGGCCTTTTCGCCGCTGATCCTTACAATACCGATTCCCGAATCATTCAACGCGGTTGCCACCGCCGCAATCGTGTCTGTCCGAAACATGCCGCTTGTTCTGCCTTTCCTGAACTATCCGCAAAATTTTTAAATCCTAATAACATCGGATCATCAAATTATTTATCAGATCCTGAAAACATTAAATCATCAAATTATTTATCAAATCCTGAAACATGGAATCATCCTATCAAATAACACGCCCTCATCATCTGATCAAAGATCTAAAAAATATTTTTTACCATCTCTCGGTCAACCAGACAATAAAAAAGGCCGGACATAGAAATTATATCATATATCCGACCTTTTTACATACTTTTTTTAATTTATGATTCAGACAAACCGCATATGAGGCGATAATTACATCGGCGAGGCTTTTCGTATGTCACTGGCTGATCTGTTTCTAACCAATACGAATGACATAATATTTATTTTTTTAAGGAAACTACCACTTTTCGGAAGGGTTCTTCCCCTTCGCTGTGGGTGGTAACATACTTATCATCCTGAAGAGCGGAGTGAATGATCCTTCTCTCATAGGGATTCATAGGCTCAAGGGCAACTGGCCTCTTTGTCCTCTTTACTTTATAAGCGATATTCTTCGCAAGATTTTCCAGAGTTTCCTTCCTTCTCTCGCGATAATTTTCTGTGTCAACCTTAACGCGGATATAATCCTCAGAACCCTTATTCACCACGAGAGATACCAGATATTGAAGAGAATCCAGTGTTGCTCCTCTTTTTCCGATCAGGATTCCCATATCCTCTCCGCTGAGATCAATGTCCATGCTCTTTTCTGCATCATCATATTTTACATCGATGGCAACTTCCATCTTCATGGCCTCAAATACATCTCTCAGAAATACCTTTGCCTTTTCTTCAAGAGATACTTCTACTTTTGTTTCTTTTACAGCTGCCTTGATCACAGCGGGCTTGGATCCAATGCCGAGAAATCCGGAAGCGCCCTCTTCCACAACTTCATAATCCAGAAGATCACTGGTTACACCGAGTTTCTGACATGCTTCGGTAATTGCTTCACTCACAGTCTTTGCAGTCACTTCAATATATTCCATTTTTTTATCCTCCTAAATTATTTGTGCGTATCGTTATATTTTTTAACCATATTTGCTTTTTCAAACATACTGCCAGGTGCAGCGCTGCCGTTTCCATAATTGGAAGAAGCGTTTTTCATTGCTTCATTCTTCTCTTTTTCGGAAAGGGAAGAAGAGATTGCCGCTTTGTCCTGCATAGTCCTTTTTGGCTGATTTGTCTGGATATTTCTGGTGTTCATGTTTGCGTAAGTATTCATGAGCTCCTGCTGCTGTTTCAGCTTTTCCATCTTCTTCTCACTCTTGGAAGCGTTCTGTCTGATGATATCGTCGAAATCCATTTTGTCAATGTGCTTGTTGATGGCGATCTGCTGGATCGTGCGGACCACGCTGCCGGCCACCCAGTAGATTCCCATACCTGCAGGAAGGGAAAAACAGAACCATGCAGACATCAGAGGCATGATCATGTTCATAGTCTTCATGGACGCCGCCATGGAGTCCGCCTGTTCATTTCCGCTCTTAGGCTGCTGGGGCATCAGTTTTACACTGATCCATTGAGTGACAGCAGAAAGGACGGGAATCATAATTGCACCGATTATCAATCCCCAGGCCCCAGCCGCGTGAGCCTGTCTGATGATATTCGAAGGTGAGTTTCCGATGTTTAACCCGAGAAAATTATTGTAAGTATTGATCAGACCATCTGGACCAAGGATCAGCTCACCGCCGGAAGCTCTCAAATTACTCAATCCATAATGTTCCGCAATAGTTGCCATATCCGTGGTTGAAAGTCTGTTCAAAACATCGATAATACCTTTGTTCAGGTTGTTATTCATGTTTTTAGAAAACTGGGCCACAACAGAGGAGATAGTGGAAACTCCTGAATTTCTCAGAAATTCGCCGTTGTCCTGGGTGATAATACGGTCCGCAAGGACGCCGAAAGTCTCACCGATCTTTGAAACATATGCCGGGATCGCGTAAATTACGCGATACAGTGCAAAAAGGATGGGCATCTGGATCAATAGATAGAGACAGCTGCCAGTAGGTGAAACACCATATTTGGCATAGACCATCTGGATCTCCTGATTCATCGCCATCTGGGAATCCGTATCCTTCTTGTTTTTATACTTGTTCTGAATCGCTTGGATCTCCGGCTGCATCTTAAGAGACAGCTTTGAGAACTTCTGCTGCTTTATGGTAAGGGGCATCATCAGCAGGTTGACTACGATCGTAAAGAGAATGATGGAAAGGCCAATATTCGGTATCCCGATAAAATCGAGGACCGTAAAAATTCCTTCCATGATCAGACCGAGCAGTTTTGCCACCCAACCTATAATAGCGGAAGAGTCCTGAGTCAACAAAATAATATTCATTTATCCTCCTGGCATCGCTATCATTTTATTTTTTAGACATCCATTTCATCTTAACATACCCTTTTTTCGTCCTTTCAGGCACGGGATCATACCCTCCATGAGAAAAAGGATTGCATCTCAATATCCTCCAAGCGGCCATCATCCCCCCTTTTACCGCGCCGTATTTTTCAATGGCTTCCAGTCCATACTGGGAACAGGTGGGTATATAGGGACATTTTGTACGCTTCATCGGAGAAAGATATTTTTGATAAAATTTTATAATAGCGATAAAAATTTTTTTCATGCACCAATCATAAAAATTCAATACAAATAGACCTTAATGATCTTATGGAGCTTCGCAAGATGCAGCATCGCACTTTCAATTTCAAAGTATCCCACATCAGCCGCAGTATTTCTCGCGACGACTACAATATCCAAACCACTATTGAATACGCTCTCATGCAGTCTGTAACTCTCTCGGATCAGTCTGGTGACACGGTGCCTCACCACACTGTTTCCTACTTTTTTACTCACGCTGATTCCAATTCTGTTTATGCCAAGGCCATTTTCCTTTATTATCATTACTAAATATTTATTGGCAT
The DNA here is from genome assembly GCA_947589505.1 of uncultured Acetatifactor sp. GTDB lineage: Bacteria > Bacillota > Clostridia > Lachnospirales > Lachnospiraceae > Acetatifactor. Next base: position 9,668 of record CANQCF010000013.1, read on the forward strand.
AAGATTTTCCGTTTTGATAGACGAACCGGAACTGGTGATTTTTTTTCAAAGATTCTGAAAATAGCATGAACCCTCCTCTGTCACCTGCCCTCTCAGGCAAAATCAGAGAGAAAAAAAGGCCACATCACTGTGACCTATGCTCGGAAATCTCAAATGATTACGCGGATAATTTTTTTCTTCCCTTTGCGCGTCTTGCAGCCAATACTTTTCTTCCGCCGGGAGTACTCATTCTCGCTCTGAAACCATGAACCTTGGAGCGGGAACGCTTTTTAGGCTGAAATGTCATTTTCATGAAAAGGCACCTCCTTTACTTTTACAGGAAAATAGCATATTTGATTTTATAAAAAATAATGTGCAATGTCAAGAAAAATTTTAAAAATATACTGAAAAATAAAGAAAAATTAAGGTTTGAAAAATTTTTTTTAGAATTTTTAGAAGTTGTCCACATACATATACACATATTTGTCTCAAAACCAAGATATCCACATATTATTCACCTATTGTGGATATCTCATTTATATTTACCGTTTGAATGTGTAAAAATATTGATTTTATTGTGAAAAACGCATTGAAATAAATAGTTTCACAAAAATGGAACAATTATTCACATTTCATCATTTCTATCCACATAACACTATTTTTTCTAACTTATAAACATAATTATCAACATTATGTGGATAACTTTATTCCGCGGCATGTTCAAAACTACCATTTGAAATATTTCTAAAATTATTATATCATTATAAATGCTGGTATGAAAGGGAAATGATACGTTCTATTTTGCAAATAATGAAGACTGGATTGTCATAAATTTAGCATCATCAGGGGAGAAAGCGCAACAATTTGGGAGGGAAGATAGAAGGGTTATGGAATCAATCAAAGAAAAATGGGAAGAAATCAAGGATACGGTAAGGAAGGAATACAATATTTCCAACATTTCTTACAATACCTGGATCAAACCATTGGAATTTTATAATGTAGAAAATGATGTAGTCAATATCATCATTCCCTCTGATCAGGCTCATGCTTTAAACTATATTTCAAGTAAATATAAAATTTACTTTCAGGTCACGATCACAGAAATGTTTGATCATGACTATGATGTTAGTTTCCTATTGGAAAATGACATTGATTTTCATACAAAGGCCACAGTTGAAAAACCGACAGAAAAGTACGTTTCCAATTCTAACTATGAAAATGCCAACTTAAATCCCAGGTATTGTTTTGATACATTTGTGGTTGGAAAAAACAATCAATTTGCCCACGCCTCTTCCCTGGCGGTAGCGGAATCTCCCGGTACTGTTTATAACCCTCTCTTTCTCTATGGAGGACCGGGACTTGGAAAGACTCATTTAATGCATTCCATCGGACATATGATCCTGGATAACAATCCAAATATGAAGGTTCTCTACGTAACCAGTGAGGAATTCACAAACGAAGTGATCGAATCCATCCGAAGCGGTAATGCTGCTTCCATGACAAAAATCAGGGAAAAATACAGGACTGTGGACGTTCTCATGGTTGACGACGTTCAATTCATTGTCGGAAAGGAAAGTACACAGGAAGAATTTTTCAATACCTTTAACGCCCTTCACACAGCGAGAAAACAGATCGTTCTCTCCTCAGACAAACATCCGAAGCAGATGACGACCCTTGACGAACGATTCCGCTCCCGGTTTGAATGGGGCCTTACCGCGGATATACAGCCTCCTGATTATGAGACAAAGATGGCCATTCTGCGAAAGAATGCCGAAACCTGCGATAAAAAAATATCGGAGGAAGTTATACAGTATATCGCAAACAATATCCAATCCAACATCCGGGAGCTGGAAGGCGCATTTAATAAGATCGTCGCTTTTGCAAAACTGAACAAACTTAACACAGAAATTACACTTCCCATAGCCGAAGAAGCCTTAAAGGATATGATCGATCCAAATAAGACTAATGAGATCACACCTGCACTGATCATCGATGTAGTGGCGGAGCAATTTGACGTTAAACCGGAAGATATCGTCTCCAGCAAGAGAAACGCAGAGTTTGTCACGCCACGCCATGTCATGATGTACCTCTGCAGAAAATATACAGACACTTCCTTAAAAAATATAGCAAAACTGCTCGGTAAGAAAGATCATACCACAATCATGCACGGTTATGATAAAATTAAGGAAGAGATGGAGACAAACGCCGACCTGAAAAACAAAATTGAGATCATTGAAAAAAAACTGAATCCAAATTAAAATAATACAATCATTACTTTAAAAGTGGATTATAGTTGACCGTATTGTTCTCCTCATGTTTATAAACATGTTAAATACCATGTTGAAAAGCTGTGGATGAATGTTGATAACTTTTTTAAGGTAAAAAGACAGAATTTTGAGAATGTTGATAAGTTGTATAAATTATAAAATAATTCTTGTATAATTCACATCTTATCCATTCCATTTTCTTCAAATAAATGGTACAATAGGAGTGGTTTTCCACTTATCAACATTCCTTATTACTAATAATACTATCTTTCTTTATTTATTTTTATGTTAAAAGCCGGATCTGACCGGAGGAATGGAACGAAGGGAGTTATTCACATTATGAAATTGGTATTTCAAAAATCGAATCTCTTATCCGCTTTACAGATCGTATCTAAGGCTGTCTCTAGTAAGACAACAATGTCTATTCTTGAATGTATTCTTTTTGATGCTTCTACAAATATCATAAAGCTTACTGCAAATGATATGGAACTTGGCATTGAAACCATTGTGGAAGGGGAAATCATAGAAAAAGGCATTATCGCTCTGGAATCAAAATTTATCTTGGATATTGTGAGAAAACTTCCGGACAGCGATATTACCATTGAATCGGATTCTTCGTTCAGGACGACTATTTCCTGTGAAAAATCCAATTTTAACATCATTGGAAAGTCAGGAGAAGATTTTTCTTATCTCCCCGCTATTGAAAAAAATAATCAGATTGTGATCAGTCAATTTTCCCTGAAGGAAGTAGTCAGACAGACGATCTTCTCCATCTCGGACAATGACAACAATAAACTGATGACCGGAGAACTCTTTGAGATCAATGGAAATGAGCTGAAAGTTGTTTCTCTTGACGGTCACAGAATTTCTATCCGTAAGATCCAGTTAAAAGATTCTTATGAGTCGAAAAAAGTGATAGTTCCTGGAAAAACCTTGAATGAGATTGTAAAGATCGTGCCGGGCGGAGCGGAAGACGATATCACAATTTCTTTCAGCGATAAGCACATTGTATTTGAATTTGACAATACGATAGCTGTTTCCAGGCTGATCGAGGGAGAATATTTCAAAATTGACCAGATGTTGTCCAGCGATTATGAGACAAAGGTAAAAATCAATAAAAAAGAGTTCATGGATTGTATCGACAGAGCGTCCTTATTGGTAAAAGAGGGAGATAAAAAGCCTATTATTATCAATATCACTGATTCTGCCATGGAGCTGAAGATCAATTCTGTTGTGGGAAGCATGAACGAGGAGATTGATATTGAAAAACAGGGGAAAGACCTGATGATCGGCTTCAATCCTAAGTTTTTGATAGACGCTCTGAGAGTGATCGACGACGAGGAAGTGGAACTTTATATGGTAAATCCGAAGGCTCCCTGCTTTATTAAGAATTCTGAGGAATCTTATATTTATCTGATCCTTCCCGTTAACTTCACGACGGTAAGCTGATGAGCAGAGGTTTCTATCATGCAGAAAATAAAGATCAGAGATGAATATATAAAGCTTGGACAACTCTTAAAACTTGCCGGTCTTGTGGAAAACGGGGCGGATGCGAAGACAGTTATTCAGGACGGTTTTGTGAAAGTGAACGGAGAAACAGATACGCGCAGGGGAAGAAAGATTGCTGCCGGAGATATCGTGGAATATGATGGCAGCAAGATTCAGGTGGAATAAAGGTATGATCATTAAGTCCATTGAGCTTGCGGATTATCGAAATTATGATACCCTCACTATGGAATTTAGTCCCGGTACAAACATTTTATATGGGGATAACGCCCAGGGAAAGACAAACATTCTGGAGGCCATATATGTCTCTGCGACTACTAAATCGCACAAAGGCAGTAAGGATAAAGACATCATAAATTTCGACAAGGAAGAAGCTCACATACGAACTTATATTGAAAAAGACGGCGCAGAGTCCAGGATCGACATGCATCTCCGCAGAAATAAATCCAAGGGATTGGCTGTAGACGGACAGAGGTTAAAAAAGGCGGCGGACTTAATTGGCATGTGTAACGTAGTCTTTTTTTCTCCGGAAGATCTTGGTATTATTAAGAACGGACCTTCGGAGAGAAGGCGTTTTGTGGATATGGAGCTCTGCCAGCTGGACAGCTTTTATTTTTATAATCTCAGCAATTACAATAAAATTGTAGAACAGAGGAACAGTCTGCTGAAGGATATGTTTTACAATCCACAGTTAAAGGATACTCTGAATATCTGGGATATGCAGCTCGTCTCCTACGGCAGCAAGATCATTGAGAGAAGGAAGCTCTTTGTGGAGCAGCTGAACGAGATCATAGGGGATATCCATTACAGCCTTTCCGGAGGAAGGGAGAGGATACGGGTACAGTATGAGCCCGATGTGGAGATCGAAGAGTTTGAAAAGAAATTGTCCTCCAATCAGGAGAGAGATATCAAGGCAAAAATGACGACGGTGGGCCCTCACAGGGATGATTTTAGTTTTCTGATCGGGGATATTGATATCCGAAAATTTGGATCCCAGGGCCAGCAGAGGACGGCGGCTCTTTCCTTAAAGCTCTCTGAGATCGAGCTTGTCAAAAAAATAACAAAAGATACCCCTGTACTGCTTCTTGATGATGTTCTCTCTGAGCTGGACAGCAACAGGCAGAACTATCTTCTGAACAGTATCGGAGAGATCCAGACAATTATTACCTGTACCGGTCTGGAAGAATTTGTAAACAACCGCTTTGAGATCGACAGAGTCTATAAAGTGACCAATGGTCACGCGGAAAGAATGAGTGTCGGGGAAAAAGCAGAATAAAAATAAGGAGTTTACCACTTCATGAGCGAAGAGAATCACAGCAACACTACAGTGGATCACGAGTATGGCGCGGATCAGATCCAGATTTTGGAAGGTCTGGAGGCAGTCAGAAAGAGACCCGGTATGTATATCGGAACGACCTCCAGCAGAGGACTTCATCATCTTGTCTATGAAATTGTAGACAATGCGGTGGATGAAGCCTTGGCTGGCTTTTGTGATACCATAGATGTGACGATCAATGAAGACAATTCCATTACTGTCATTGACAATGGCCGTGGGATTCCTGTGGGAATCAATCATAAGGCGGGGATTCCGGCGGTGGAAGTTGTGTTTACCATTCTTCACGCCGGCGGAAAATTCGGCGGCGGGGGGTATAAGGTGTCCGGCGGCCTGCACGGGGTAGGCGCGTCTGTGGTAAACGCGCTCTCAAAATGGCTGGAAGTAAAAATTTATCAGGACGGGAAGGTTTACCAGCAGCGCTATGAGAGAGGACATGTGTGCTATCCTCTGAAAGTGGTGGGAGAGTGCCCTGCAGATCAGACAGGTACCACGGTTTCTTTCCTGCCGGACGACACGATCTTTACGGAGACGACCTCTTACGAGTTTGACGTATTAAAAAGAAGACTTCGGGAGATGGCGTTCTTAACGAAGGGCCTCAGGATCATTTTAAGGGATAACAGGCCGGAAGAAGAAACTGTCGTGAATCTGGAAAACAGCCAGATCGGAGATCTCTTAAACAGAGCGGCGGAAGATCAGATATTACAGAAAGAGGAAGCTCAAAAAGAAAATAATCAAATAGAAGAAGATCAAAAAGAAGAAAGTCAGAAGGAAAATAATGAAATTCTGACGGAAGAGCAGGGGGACAGTGCAGCTTTAACGAGAGAGGGAATTGTTTCTTCTGAAAAAATCGGTTTATCGGAAACCGTTTCTCAGGAGAATACTTTTAACACCAAGACCGGCGGCAAGATTGGAAAGTCCCATGTGATTACCCTGGAGGATGGCAGAAAACAGAAGGTCATTGAGTTTTATTATGAGGGCGGTATCAAGGAGTTTGTAGAATATCTGAACAAGAGCAAGGCCCCCCTCTATGAGAATATCCTTTATTTTGAGGGTGAGAGAAACGGCGTCTATGTGGAAGTCGCTTTTCAGCACAATGATTCATATAATGAAAGCGTCTTCAGCTTTGTAAACAATATCAACACGCCTGAGGGCGGAACGCATCTTCAGGGATTCCGGAACGCCATCACAAAGACGTTTAACGATTATGCGCGCAGCGCAAAGCTCCTGAAAGACAGCGAGCCGAACCTTTCCGGCGAAGATATCCGGGAAGGTCTCACCGCTATCATCAGCGTCAAGATTGAGGATCCCCAGTTTGAGGGTCAGACGAAGCAGAAGTTGGGAAACAGCGAGGCGAGGGGCGCTGTAGATAATATTGTCAGCGAACAGCTCACGTATTTCCTGGAGCAGAACCCCATTGTCGCGAAATCCATCTGTGAGAAATCCATTCTCGCGCAGCGTGCAAGAGAAGCGGCCAGGAAAGCCAGGGATCTCACAAGAAGAAAAACGGCGCTGGACGGCATGGCGCTTCCCGGAAAGCTGGCGGACTGTTCCGACAAAAATCCGGAAAACTGTGAGATTTACATCGTAGAGGGAGATTCCGCAGGCGGCAGCGCGAAGACCGCGCGGTCCAGGGCGACCCAGGCGATCCTGCCTTTGAGAGGAAAGATCCTGAATGTGGAGAAAGCCCGGCTGGATAAAATTTATGCCAATGCAGAGATCAAAGCAATGATCACAGCGTTTGGCACCGGAATTCATGAAGATTTTGATATTACAAAATTACGTTACAATAAGATTATTCTCATGACGGATGCCGACGTGGACGGAGCGCATATCAGTACCCTGCTGCTCACCTTTATATACAGATTTATGCCGGAACTGATCAAACAGGGGCATGTATTCCTCGCGAAACCCCCTCTCTATAAGCTGGAGAAGAACAAAAAGATCTGGTACGCCTACAGCGACGAAGAACTGGACAATATTCTGAAAGAAGTTGGGCGGGATCAGAACAATAAGATCCAGCGCTATAAGGGATTGGGAGAGATGGACGCGGAACAGCTCTGGGAGACCACTATGGACCCGGAAAGAAGGATCCTTCTCCGCGTAAACTATGACGAAGAGACGGAATCGGAGCTGGATCTCACCTTTACCACGCTGATGGGGGATAAGGTGGAGCCTCGAAAGGAATTTATAGAGGAAAACGCAAGATTTGTTAAGAATCTCGATATTTACTGATAAAGATAGACGTTCCTGATCCTGAACGAAAATAGATTGTCTGTAAGAGACAGAAAGAGGAACTATGAACGACGACATTTTTGACCAGACACCGGCGCAGGTGGATAAGATCCAGGAGGTGGATCTGAAAGACCGGATGGAGACTTTTTATATTGAGTACGCCATGAGTGTCATTGCGTCCCGGGCGCTTCCGGACGTGAGGGACGGTCTGAAACCTGTGCAGAGGCGTGTGCTCTACTCCATGATCGAGCTGAACAACGGCCCCGATAAGCCCCACCGTAAGAGCGCGCGTATCGTCGGTGATACCATGGGTAAATATCACCCCCACGGCGACAGTTCAATTTACGGCGCCCTGGTAAATATGGCACAGGAATGGAATACCAGATATCCCCTGGTGGACGGTCACGGAAACTTTGGATCCATGGATGGCGACGGAGCTGCAGCAATGCGTTACACGGAGGCAAGACTTTCCAAGATCAGTATGGAGCTCCTTGCGGATATCAACAAAGATACCGTGGATTTTTCTCCGAATTTTGACGATACGGAGAAAGAGCCTGTGGTGCTCCCCAGCCGTTATCCCAATCTTTTAGTCAATGGGACAACAGGTATCGCAGTCGGCATGGCCACCAATATTCCCCCTCACAATCTTCGGGAAGTGATAAACGCCGTTGTAAAGATCATCGACAATAGGATCCTGGAAGACAGGGAAACTACTATAGACGAAGTCCTGCAGATCATCAAAGCGCCGGATTTTCCCACCGGCGGTTTGATCTTGGGAACCAGGGGATGTGAAGAGGCATACCGCACCGGGCGCGGCAAGATCCGGGTCCGGGCCGTCACCAATATCGAGACCCTTCCCAACGGAAAGAGCCAGATCATTGCGACGGAACTTCCCTATATGGTCAACAAGGCGAACCTGATCGTAAAGATCGCGGAGCTGGTAAAGCTGAAGAAGATCGACGGCATCACGGATATCCGGGACGAATCCAACCGCGAGGGCGTGAGGGTTGTCATTGAGCTGAGAAGAGATGTAAACGCGAATGTAATTTTGAATCAGCTCTTTAAGCACACGCAGCTTCAGGATACCTTCGGTGTGATCATGCTGGCCTTGGTGAACAACGAACCGAAGGTGATGAACCTTCTGGATATGCTGACCTATTATCTGAAGCATCAGGAGGACGTAGTCACCCGCCGGACAAAATATGATTTGAACAAGGCGGAAGAAAGGGATCACATTGTACAGGGTCTCTTGAAAGCCTTGGATTATATTGATGAAGTGATCTCCATTATCCGCAGCAGCGAGAGAGCTCAGGAGGCGGAGGAGCGCCTGATGGAGCGCTTTGATTTAACGGAGATCCAGGCTCATTCCATCACGGAAATGAGGCTCAGAGCTCTGACAGGTTTGGAGAGGGCCCGCCTGGAGGATGAGCACAGCGAACTTCAGTCTCGCATCACAGAATATAAGGCGATTCTCTCCGATGAAAAAGCACTTCTGAAAGTAATTAAAGAAGAAATCCAGATCATCGCCGTAAAGTACGGGGACGACAGGAGAAGCAAGATCGGTTACGACGCCTTTGATATCTCCATGGAGGATATGATCCCTCACGAGAATACTGTGATCGCCATGACCCAGCTGGGATATATCAAGCGTATGACGGTGGATAACTTTAAGTCTCAGAACCGCGGCGGCAAGGGCATCAAGGGAATGCAGACCATCGAGGACGATTATATCGAAGACCTTTTGATGACTACAAGCCACCATTACCTGAATTTCTTTACGAACCTCGGAAGGGTGTACCGGTTAAAGGCTTATGAAATTCCGGAGGCCGGAAGAACCGCCAGAGGCACGGCGATCATCAATCTGCTCCAGCTCTCAGCCGGAGAGAAGATCACCGCCATGATCCCTATTAAGGAATACGACGAGGAGAGAAATCTCTTTATGGTGACGAAGAAGGGAATCGTAAAGAAGACTTCCCTTGTGGAGTACGCCAATATCCGGAAGAACGGCCTCGCCGCCATCAACCTCCGGGACGACGACGAACTCATAGAAGTAAAGACTACCAGGAATACAGACGAGATCTTTCTGGTGACAAAACAGGGCATGTGTATTCGGTTTAAGGAAACGGATGTGAGATCTACCGGCCGGACGTCTATGGGTGTGATCGGCATGACGCTGGAAGATCAGGACGAAATTATCGGTATGCAGCTTATGAGCCAGGGAGATTCTCTGTTGATCGTATCGGAGCACGGCCTTGGAAAGCGCACTTACTTAGATGAGTTCCATGTCCAGAAGCGCGGCGGCAAGGGCGTGAAGTGTTATAAGATCACCGAAAAGACCGGCGACGTGGTAGGCGTAAAGGCAGTCACGGACGACAATGAGATCATGATGATCACTACGGAGGGAATCATTATCCAGCTGAGGATGCAGGATATCTCTACTCTCGGACGCATTACCTCCGGCGTAAAGATGATGAATCTGGACGAAGGCGTAAAGATCGCCAGGATCGCAAAGGTCAGGGAGAAGATCTCCGACGGAAACCAGGAATTTGACAATGTAGAGGACGCGGAGGCAAGCCTCGACACGGAATTTGCGGAGTCCTATGAGGATGACGAGGAAGAAGAGGTAACACTTCCGAAAGAGGAAGACGCGGACGAATAAACAGATTCAAAAGGACTGAACAGGAAGGAGTGGGATGCCCCGCTCTTTCTTGTTCAGTTTGCGCCATTTTCAAAGATTTGTCGCACGTTTCCCATTGCTTCATGCCTGTGTTTCCTATTGCTGTGCGCCTGACTTTGAAAATAGAGCGGCGGAACTGGTGCTGTAACTAAAATTTATGATATGAGGAGAAAGAAATGGAAGCGTATTATGTGTTTCGGGATCTGGCAATCATTGTGATATTTGCAAAGATTTTTGGCATCCTGGCGAGAAAATGCAAGGCGCCGCAGGTTGTAGGAGAAATCATTGCGGGACTGCTGATCGGTCCCAGCGTGTTGGGTCTGGTGCAGCAGACAGACTTTTTGACGCAGATGGCGGAGATCGGTGTGGTTCTTTTGATGTTTTCTGCGGGCTTGGAGACAAACCTGAAGGATCTCTTAAAGACGGGTCCCGTCGCGTTTCTCATCGCCTGCTCGGGCGTCTTTATCCCCCTGCTGGGCGGAACGCTGTTATATATGGCTTTTTACGGAACCGCTCCCTGGGGGTCGGAGAACTTTTATAAGGCGGTGTTCGTAGGCGTGATCATGACCGCCACCAGCGTGAGTATTACTGTACAATCCTTGAAGGAGCTTGGAAAGTTAAAGAGTAAGGTGGGAACCACGATCCTGAGCGCCGCTATCATCGACGACGTGATCGGCATTATCGTCCTGACCTTTGTGATCGGATTTAAGAATCCGGATTCCAATCCCGCCAGCGTTGTCGTTTCCACTCTGCTGTTTTTCCTGGCGGCGATCCTGGTGGGAGTGATCCTCTACTATATCTTTAAGAAGCTGGACGCAAGATATCCCCACACCAGGAGGATCCCGATCCTCAGCCTGGCACTCTGTTTTGCCTTTGCCTATATCGCGGAGAAGTGGTTCGGCATCGCGGATATCACCGGAGCATATGTGGCCGGGATCGTCCTCTGCTCCATCCATGACTCGCAATACATCGACGAAAAGATCGACATTAATTCCTACATGCTGTTCGGCCCCATCTTTTTTGCCAGTATCGGCTTAAAGACCAATATTGACAATATCGACTCGGGGATCATTCTCTTTACTGTGGGATTTGTCTTTGTCGCACTGATCACAAAGATCATCGGTTGCGGTCTGATGGCCAAGATCTGCAGATTTCGGTTTCAGGATTCCCTGAAGATCGGCGTGGGAATGATGACAAGGGGAGAAGTGGCACTGATCGTCTCCCAGAAGGGTCTTTCCGTAGGACTTCTGACACCGGTGTACTTTACCTCCGTGATCCTTTTGATCATTGTGTCCAGTATTTCCACACCGATCCTGCTGAAGATCCTGTACGCCAAAGACACTTCTGAGGAAGCGGTTTCCGGTTAAGAGGGTTCTTCCTGGCTCTGCTCTGTGGAAAACGGGTTTCCGTAGTCCATGACTTCTCCGTTATTTCCAAACCAGGATACGAAGGCATATATAATGATCAGGGTTATCACCAGGAGTATGATATCCTTTGTATCAAATTGATTTTTTTTGTTCATGATCTCACCAGCTTTTTAATAATCTTTCTCGTTCTTCTTTTTGGATATGGGCAGGGAGAATACAAATTCGCTTCCTGCCCCTTCCGTACTGATCACATTGATATTCTCGCCGTGGGCGTTGATGATCTCCTTTACAATGGAAAGTCCCAGTCCGGTGCCTTTTTTGTCCTTGCCCCGGGAGTAGTCTGATTTATAGAACCGGTCCCAGATCAGCTTCAGATCGTCCTTTGGAATGCCGATCCCATGATCCGCCACGGAGAGAAAGATCTTATTTTTCTTTTCGGAAGTCTCGATCTTAATGATGGAATTGTGATGGCTGAATTTTATGGCGTTGTCCAGAAGATTATAGAGAACCTGCTGAATCTTCTCCATATCCGCGTTTACATACATGACTTCCTCCGTCAGCACGACTTCGATGGCGATATTCTTGCTGCGGCAGACTCCCTCAAAGGAAGCGGCGGTATTGCGGATCACCTGATTGATGTCGAAATCCGTCTTGTCCAGAAGGATCCCCTTTGTGTTGAGATTGTTTAAGGTCAACAGGCTGTTCGTCAGTTTTGTCAATCTCTCCGTCTCGTTTAAGACAATTGTAAGGTACTTTTCATACATTTCCGGCGGAATCGTCCCGTCCAGCATGGCTTTCAGATATCCCTGGATGGAAGTCAGAGGGGAGCGGAAATCGTGGGATACATTCGCTACAAATTTCTTCTGGTCATCCTCGGACCGGGCAATTTCGCTTGCCATATAGTTCAGGCAGGCGGCCAGATAGCCGATTTCGTCATCGCTCTCCACCTGAAATTCATAGTGCATATTTCCTGAGGCGTACTGCTCCGTTGCGTAAGTGATCTTTTTTAAGGGGATATATACCATCTCCGTAAAGAAGATCAGAATGATCATGGAGAGAAGGAACAGGATCAGGAAGGTCATCATAAAAATGCCGTTGAGATTGTTTGCGGAATCGTCAATGGAGCTCATGGCGTAATGAATAGTGACGTAGCCCTTGACCTTATAATCGGAAGTAATGGGCACGATCACATTCAGATTCTGTTTGTCAAAGGTATCAAAAAACCGGTCAACGATATAATAGGAATTTCCGGTAACGGTGGGATCAAAGTTTTCGATCATGTCCACTTCTTCCAGATTCAGAGGCTTGGAGCTGTCCAGGACCACGCGGCCGGAGGGGTTGATGATCCGAATGGAAGAATTCATATAAACGGCCAGGGAATCCAGCTGACCTTTCACCGTTTCCAGGCTGACTTCATTGTTGTAGAGCTCGCTGGCATATGAATTGGAGATCAGTATTGCTTCGTAATACAGTCTCTCCGCATTTTCCCGGATCAGATGGTCCCTGGTCATGCTTGGGGCGAAAGTGGAGATCACGATAAATCCAAATACGCCGAAGATAAAATAGGCCAGCAGAAATTTCAGGTACAGAGTCTTTTTCATAGTTCGTCGATGTTTCCTTATCTCAGTTACCGCTTCACTTCAAATTTATATCCCACGCTGTGCACGGTGGTCAGCTTCCAGGACTCGTGATCCTTGATCTTTTCCCGGAGCCGCTTAATATGTACGTCAACCGTGCGGGAATCCCCGATATATTCATATCCCCAGATCTGATCCAGGAGCTGTTCCCGGGTAAATACCCGGTTCGGGGAAGAGGCGAGGCAGTATAAAAGCTCCAGTTCCTTGGGGGGCATATCGACGGAGCGGCCCTTATAGAGAACAGAGTAATTGGTGAGATTTACAATGAGATCCGGGTATTCCACTTTCTTTTCCACATAGGAGTCCCGGTTTTTCTCCTGCTTTGGCTCCGCTGTCTTATAGCGCCTTAGAACTGCTTTCACCCGGGCGACAAGCTCCTTCGAGTCGAAAGGTTTTTCGATATAATCATCCGCTCCCAGCTCCAGGCCGAGAACCTTGTCAAAGACTTCACCCTTCGCAGAGAGCATGATGATAGGGATCTCGTGCTTTGCGCGGACCTCCCGGCAGACCTGATAACCGTCCATGCCCGGCAGCATCAGATCCAGAAGGATTAGCTGGGGAGGGTCCTGGTCCACAATGGGAAAGACGGATTCCCCGTCATTGACAATGACGGTCTCAAAACATTCTTTTGTCAGATACAGGGAGATCAGCTCTGCAATATTGTTGTCATCATCTACGATCAATATTTTCTGTTTTACTGCCATATTCGCCTCCATTTAACGCTCTTTTTGCCTCGCGGCGTTCCCTGACAATAACCATTCCCGGCGGTCTTTCGCAGTCCCGCGGAAAAAACAGGGATTTCAGCCTGATGTGGCATCACTGAAATGTCACAATCGTTACGCCGGCATCGCCCTCTCCAAATTCTCCAAGGCGGAATTCCTTCACATATTTCAGATGCTTTAAATGTGCGTGGATCCCACTGCGCAGGGCGCCGGTGCCCTTTCCGTGTACGATCCTCACGCTGGGGAGATGAGCCAGGTAAGCGTCGTCCAGGTATTTATCCAGTTCCGCCACAGCTTCGTCCACCGTTTTTCCAAGGAGGTTGATCTCCGGGGAGACGGACAGGGATTTAGACATCTTAATTTTGCCGAGGCCGCTGGTTTTCTTAGTAGCCGGGGCGGATGTTTCCTCTCCCTTGGCCAGGACGAGATCCTTCACATTTGTCTGGATCCGCATCGCCCCGCACTGCACGAAGAGATTTCCGCGGGAGTCGGGGAGGGAGCTCACGGTTCCCTTCAGGCTCATGGAAAGGATCTTTACGCCATCCCCTTTTTTCAGCTTTGCGGGATCCAGAACCTCAGGCGCCTTGTTCTCGGTCTTCCGGGCATCGTTTCCCAGAGCCAGCTTGCTGTTCTTATCGCTGATCCTGTCCCGGATCTTCTGGCGCTTCTGCTCCAGGGTCTTCATATCCGCATTCAGGCTTGCTCTGTTAAAATCCCGGATCGTCTCGTCCGCCACGTCCTTTGCCTCCTGCAGGATCTCCCGGGCCTTTTCGTTGGCCTCCCGCAGAATCTTGTCTTTCGCGCGGTCGATCTTATCGTTCTTCTGCTGCAGCTGTTCCTCCAAAAGGCGGATGTTTTCCTTCTTTTTCGCGATCTCCTGGCGCTCTTTTTCGATGGAGACCCGCTTCATCTCCAGGTCGGCGATCACATCCTCAAAGCTGGCTTCCTCCTTGCTGATCTGCTCCTTTGCCTCCTCAATGATATCGTCCGGCAGCCCCAGCTTGGAAGAGATCGCGAAGGCGTTGCTCTTTCCGGGAATACCGATCAGCAGGCGGTAAGTGGGCTGCAGGGTCTCCACATTAAACTCGCAGCAGGCGTTCTGAACCTGATCCGTAGTGAGGGCGTAGATCTTCAGCTCACTGTAATGCGTGGTCGCCATGGTGCGGATCCCTTTGTCGTGCAGATAATTCAGGATGGAGATCGCCAGGGCCGCACCCTCCGTGGGATCTGTCCCGGCACCCAGCTCGTCAAAGAGACACAGGGAATGTTCATCCGCATGCTTTAAGATGTGGACAATACTGGTCATGTGGGACGAAAAGGTGGATAAACTCTGTTCAATGCTCTGCTCGTCCCCGATATCCGCGAAGACCTCCTGGAATACGGAGAGCTCCGAGCGGTCCAGGGCGGGAATATGCAGGCCCGCCTGACCCATCAGGGTAAAGAGTCCGACGGTTTTCAGTGATACAGTCTTACCGCCGGTGTTGGGCCCGGTGATGATCAGCAGGTCGAAATCGCTTCCCAGGTGAATGTCGATGGGCACTACTTTCTTTTTGTCCAGAAGCGGGTGGCGCCCCTTGCGGATATTGATGATATGTTTTCTGTTAAACTGGGGTTCCGTCGCGTTTTGGTCCAGGGCCAGCTTAGCCTTTGCGAAGGCAAAGTCCAGGCAGGTCATGGCCTTCTGGTTCTCGGACAATTCCTCCGTATGACCCGCGCAGAGGGCGCTTAACTCCTGAAGGATGCGCTCGATCTCCTCCTTTTCCTGCAGAGCCAGTTCTTTTAACTGATTGTTCAGGCTGACGATGGCCGCCGGTTCGATAAAAAAGGTGGAACCGCTGGCGGACTGATCGTGAACCATGCCGTTCACCTGGCCCTTGTACTCGGATTTTACAGGAATACAGTAGCGGTTGTCACGCATGGTGATAACAGCGTCCTGCAGATAAGTGCGGTAGGGGCCGGTCAGCATGGAATTTAACTGGTTGTGGATCTTCTCTCCGGTGTTCTGGATATTCCTGCGGATACTCTTTAACTTCGGGCTGGCGTCGTCCGCAAACTCGTCCTCCCCCAGGATACAGCGATTGATCTCGTTGGAAACCTGGGTCAGAGGAGAAAGCATATTAAAATAAGGATCCAGACAGTCCTCCGGAGCGTCCTCCCGGTCCCTCCTGCCGTAAGTCTTTATCCGGTTCACATTGTCTAAAAAACCCGCGATCTTCAAGAGCTCCGAGGAAGACAGGGAACTTCCGATCTCCAGGGATTTTATGGAAAAGCCCAGGTCCCGGTTGCTGCCGAAGGAAGTGCTTCCGGACTGAAAGATACGGGACAGGGCGTCCTTGGTCTCGGCCTGGTCCTGACGGATCTTCTGGATATCCGTGGAAGGAACCAGCTCCCGGCAGAGCTTTTTTCCGGGCTCGGAGTCCGCTTTTTCGGTGAGAAGAAGCAGGATCTTATCAAATTCCAGGGTCTTTAATACTTTTTGGTTCATAATTCCTCCCGCCTTTTAAAAAAGGCTTCTATCTCAACCTATATCATACCATAACAGGCGGAAAGAATGCAACTGGCATAACAGTATGGAATCGGTATAAAAATGTCTTTCTGCGGATGATGTCAATCGTGATATATAACTTTACTTTTTGCTGTTCTTTCGATATACTAACTATATGGGCGGCAGGAAACTGCCCGGAAGACTCTGCGGACTTGGAAGGGAGTGAGTGAATGGCGGAAAAAGAACCCAGTTCGCAAAGCGATTTTATGATAGAAAAGATAAAAGAACGTCCGATCAACAAGACGAAACTGTTCCGCCGGACGGTGATCACCATCGCCATGGCGGTTATTTTCGGTCTGGTGGCGTGCTTTACCTTTTTTACCCTGGAGCCGGTGCTCAGCAATTGGATGAACCCGAAGGAAGAGCCGCCCCAGGTCTACTTCCCGGAGGAGACGGAGGAGATATCCCCGGAGGAAATGCTTTCTGACAACAATACTGCTGAGAGCTCTTCGGATCCTTCACAGGAATCCCCGGAAGATTCGGAAGGACTGGTTCTGGAAGAGGAGCAGATCCAGGAGATCCTATCGGAAGTCAGCCTGGACCTGAGCAATTATACCCAGCTTTACACGGCATTGGCGGAATATGCCCAGAGTCTTCAGAAGACCTTGGTGACGCTGACAGGGATTTCTTCCCGGGTGGATTGGTTCAATGACGTCGATGAAAGCGAAAACCGGTCTTCAGGGGTGATCATCGCAAACAATACCAAAGAACTTTTGATCCTGACGGATTTCACCCCGCTGGAAAAGGCGCAGCGGTTAAATGTGACTTTCTACAATGGAGTGGAAACTACCGCAGAGTTGAAGCGCAGTGACAGCACTACAAACCTGGCAGTCGTCTCCGTACCTCTGGAAATTCTGCCGCAGGATTTTCTGGAGAATATAGAAGTTGCAAAGACAGGCTCTTCCACAGCTCGGAATTTAGTTGGAAAGCCCGTTATCGCCATGGGAAACCCTATGGGAACCAGCAATTCCGTAGGCTATGGCGTAATTACGTCTGTCAGTGGACAGGTGTCGGAAACAGACGTAAATTACACGTTGCTGCAGACGGACATCGCGGGAAGCCCGGCGGCGGATGGCGTACTGTTTGATCTGCAGGGCAATATCCTGGGAATCATCACGAACGACCACAGCAATACCGGCATGCAGAATTTAATTACGGCTTATGGCATTTCCGACTTAAAAAAGCGAATGGAGAAACTTTCCAATGACGTTCCCTTTGCATATGCGGGCATTCGAATTACGTCAGTACCTCTGGGGGCTCATGAGGCTTTGAATATGCCTTATGGAGCATATGTAAGGGAAGTAATTATGGATTCACCTGCCATGAAAGCGGGGATCCGCCAGGGGGATGTGATCGTACAGCTGGCGGGTGTGGATGTCAAGAATGTCAGTGATTATGTTTCCATCATGAATTATCAGAAACCGGGGGATTCCATTGTCTTAAAGATTATGCGTCAGGCTCAGGAAGAATACAAGGAAATGGATCTTCAAGTTACATTGGAAGAATTGAAATAGAAGAGAGGATAATTATGAAGTATATCAACGAGTTCAGGGAAAACGACAGGATCAGCGATATTTATCTCTGCAAGCACAAACAGTCCGCCGTGACAAAGAACGGAAAGACTTATGAAAACGTGGTATTACAGGATAAGACGGGCACCATAGACGCGAAGGTCTGGGAGCCCAACAGTCCCGGGATTGCGGATTTTAGCGACATGGATTACATAGAAGTGGTTGGAGAGGTCAACAGTTTCATGGGAAGCCTTCAGGTAAATGTTAAGAGGATCCGTGTCTGCCGGGATGGAGAATATCAGCCCTCAGACTATCTGCCTGTGAGCGAAAAAAATATCGACAACATGTATGGAGAACTGCTGGGCTTTGTGAACAGCATCGAAAACGCCTACCTGAAACAGCTTTTGAAGAGCTTTTTTGTGGAGGATGAGGGCTTTGTTAAGGCATTTAAGCAGTCCTCTGCCGCAAAAGCGGTCCACCATGGCTTTGTGGGGGGCCTTCTGGAGCACACCTTAAGCGTGACGAAACTCTGCGATTACTATTGCGGAGCTTACCCGATCCTGAAGCGGGACCTGCTCCTTGCCGCCGCTATGTGCCACGATATCGGAAAGACAAAGGAACTCTCCCTTTTCCCCGTCAATGATTACACCGACGACGGGCAGTTCCTGGGACATATCGTCATAGGCTCCCAGATGGTTGCGGAAAAGGCGGCCCAGATCCCTAATTTTCCCCATCAGATCCTTTTGCAGCTGCAGCACTGTATCCTCGCCCATCACGGAAAGTATGAGTTCGGTTCTCCAAAGCTGCCCGCCGTGATCGAGGCGGTCGCCCTGAATTATGCGGACGACACGGACGCGAAGCTGGAGACCTTCAAAGAAATTTTGAACAACAACGCCGGGAGATCGGAATGGCTGGGGTATAACCGCCTGTTTGAGTCCAATCTGAAACCCACAAAGCTGGATTATTAAGTAAGCAGCGCCAAACACTTTTTAGAAAAAATAACACTCCAGGGCTTAAGAAATGGGATCATGAAGAGGAATCAGCCGGTACAACATGCAACCTTTTTTAAAAGATGATAGGAAACCCTGGGATATGGAATAAGAAGGAGTCATTATACAGAACTGGAGAGAGAAAACCCGATGGATGAGTATAAGAAAAACGATCTCGTGACGCTGACCATTGAGGATATCGGCTCCGAGGGGGAAGGCATCGGAAAGGCGGATGGGTTCCCCTTTTTTGTGAAGGACGCGGTTCCCGGGGATACCCTGATAGCCCGTGTCCTGAAGAGCAAAAAGACATATGCGTACGCAAAGACAGAGAAGGTGATCACACCTTCTCCTTTTCGTGTGGAGCCGCCCTGCGCTTTTCACAGACAATGCGGGGGCTGTCAGCTCCAAGCGATCCGTTATGAAAAGCAGCTGGAGTTTAAACAGCGCAAAATTATGCAGAACCTGGTCCGCATCGGCGGATTTTCCCCGGAGTTCGTCCAGGAGCGCATGGAAGAGATCATAGGGATGGATACGCCCCTCCACTACCGAAACAAGGCCCAGTATCCCGTGGGAACGGACCGCAATGGAAACCTCATCACCGGTTTTTACGCGGGCAGGACCCATGATATCATCGCCAACACGAACTGTCTCCTGGGGCCCCCGGAAAATCAGAAGATTCTAGAAGAGATCCTGGCATTCATGAGGGAGAACGGCATATCCGCCTATGATGAGAGGACGGGAGAGGGCCTGGTGCGGCATATCCTCATCCGCAAAGGATTCACCAGCGGGGAGATCATGGTCTGTCTGGTGATCAATTATCAAGTAAAAGACCATAGAGCAGAGGCATTTTTCCAGGGACAGGAAGACCTTATAAACCGTCTGAGCAGAATCCCGGGCATGGCCAGCATTTCCGTAAACATCAATACCGAAAGAACAAATGTGATCCTTGGCCGGAAGGTTTACACCCTCTGGGGACAGCCCGCTATCTCCGACGTCATACATGTGCGCGACATGCAGAGGGAAGGCTTTCCCCTTACCGGGGACGAGCTGACCTTTAAGATCTCGCCCCTCTCCTTTTATCAAGTCAATCCCGTTCAGACGGAGAAATTGTACAGCCTGGCCCTGGAATACGCGGGACTTACCGGAAAAGAGACGGTCTGGGATCTGTACTGCGGCATTGGGACTATCTCCCTGTTTCTGGCCCGCAGGGCAAAACAGGTCTACGGTATCGAGATCATTCCCCAGGCCATCGAGGACGCCCGGGAAAACGCCCGCCGGAACAATATTACAAACGCGGAATTTTTCGTGGGAAAAGCGGAGGAAGTGCTGCCGGAGTTTTACGCCCGGAACAAAAATTTGAGTTTCGATATCCCTGCCGGCGGGGCGCAGGGACGGACTATGCAGCAGAAAGTCTTTCCGGATAACGAAGAATTTCTGCGCCCGGATGTGATCGTGGTAGACCCGCCCCGCAAGGGCTGCGACGCCGCCTGTCTCTCCACCATGCTGAAAATGCAGCCGGAGCGGATCGTCTATGTGAGCTGTGATTCCGCCACCCTGGCCAGAGATCTGAAGATCCTCTGCGAGGGCGGGTACGAGATCCGGAAGATCCGGGGGGTGGACCAGTTTGGGATGACGGTGCATGTAGAAACGGTATGCTTATTGTCCAAACTCAATGTCGAACATCATATTGAGGTGGAATTAAATTTGGATGAGATGGATTTGACGGCGGCGGAGAAGAAGGCTAGTTATGAGGAGATTAAGACGTATGTGCAGGAGCATAGCGGACTAAAGGTAAGTAATCTTTATATTGCGCAGGTTAAAAGGAAATGTGGGATTATTGAGAGGGAGAACTACAATAAGGCGAAGGCAGAAGGCGTGAAAGTGCCCAAGTGTCCGGAGGAAAAGGAAAAAGCGATTATAGATGCGTTAATGTACTTTCAAATGATTTAGTGAAAGAAAATAAGTACTATTGTTTCGGTTGAATGAACAACAGGGGACGAAAAATATAAAAATGTGATATAATATAGAATTAAGATAAGATATTACTGAAAAAATAGAGGAAAGCATATGAATAAACCGAAAGTTTTTGTGAGTTCAACAATTTATGATTTTAAGGATTTGCGTTCTGCTTTAAAATATTGGTTAACAGAAAAAGGATATGAGGTCAGAATGTCAGAATGCAATGATTTTAAAAAAGATTCAAGACAAAATTCATATCAAGCGTGTTTAGATTCAATTAGAGAATGTGATTACTTTATTTTGCTGATTGGTTCCAGAGCAGGAGGCATATATTCTCAAACTCCGTTGATAACAATCACACAAAAAGAATATCAGTATGCAAATGAGTTGGCACAGCAAGGTATAATAAAAAAACTACTGATTTTTGTTAGAAAAAGTGTATGGGATATTCGAGAAGACAGAAAGTCATTACAAAGATATATTGAAAATGAATTATTAAAAGACGAGGATTTAAAAGATAAAGAAGAGCAATTAAAATTAATTACAAAACAACATAGCTCGATTATTAAAGATGCAGGAATAATTTTTGATTTTATTAATGAAGTGGCTAAAATTGATGAAATGAAAAGGGCAGTCCAGTCAGGAGAGGACTATCCACAAAGAAACTGGATTAATCAATTTGAAAATTATGAAGACATAATTAATGTTTTGAAAATTGAATTGTGTGCTGAGCACAATTTGGAAATGAAGAGATGGAATGAAATTTTAAAACAAGAAATTTCTGAAAATTTGGCAAGGATAAGTGCTTCTTCTAACCAAAAAGTATTTCCTTTTTTTACTTACGCAACATTAGCTAGAAAAAAATTGCCTAAAGAGTTTGGAAAACCATATGTTTTAAATTATAATGAAATATTATGCCTAAGGGAATTTGCCGTGGCAGGAATATTGCAGGGAGCATTATTATCGTTAGAGGTAATTACAGCAGCAATAAATTCCGGAGTATATTTAAAATATAATAATCAAAAAGATAATTATAGTTCAGGAAATATTCAGAAAGCATTATTGGATATGTCGTTATCAATTAAGGGGTTAAAGCGACAAAGGCAATTGTTTGGAGAAGAGAAAATTGTTGATATAATTAACAAATTTAATCAGATTCCAAAAGGAGCTTCAAGAGAATTTAATTCGGATGATATGCTTTTATTTGTGGTATATGCAGCTCATGATTATCAACATAATATATACCATTTATCTAAGTATTTATTGGGAGTTTTTGAGGGCCTTATTACAGATAATGAATACCCATTTTTATATCAAGAAGGCGTATTTAAAAGTCTCAGAAATAACGATGAAAATGCTATTATATTACCTCAAGAAGCATATGAGGCATGTATTAATGAATTGAAAACGGAAAAGGGATATGACAACTAGTTGCAATGTATTTTCACAAAAAATTCATATGCGGTAATAGCGGGTTTTGTTACTTTGTAGCAAACTAATATAACGTATATTGTAATAGGTAAATATCGGAGAAAAAACAATGGACAACAAAAGCATCAAAAAACTGGAAGCTGATCTTTGGGAATCGGCGGATTTGCTGAGAGCAGGATCGAAGCTGACATCCCAACAATATTGTATGCCGGTACTTGGTTTGCTATTCCTGAGATATGCATATAGCAGATTTAAGAAGGTTGAAGAAGAGATTATGAAGGACAGACCTGTCCGGAATGGCCGCGTGATGCCTGTGGAAGCCTCAGACTTCGCTGAAAAGAGTGCTCTGTATCTTCCGAAGGAAGCACAGTATTCCTATCTGGTAAATCTGCCGGAGGATATCAAAGCTGCAAATATCGTAGCTGAGAACGGGCAGCAGATGAACAGTCTGGGTGAGGTTGTGAATCATGCGATGGAGCTGGTTGAGGCTCAATCTGAACAGTTGTCAGGTGTTCTTCCGAAAGAGTACACCAATTTCGCTGATGATCTGCTGGCAGAGTTACTGCGTATTTTTAACAATAATGCTCTTGACGATGTGGGCGGCGATGTGATCGGACGCATCTATGAATATTTTCTCAGTAAGTTTGCGCCGGTGGTGGCCTCTGATGATGGTGTGTTCTTTACACCGAAGTCTTTGGTAAAAATGATTGTAAATATTTTAGAACCGACTTCCGGTGTTCTAGCGGACATTGCCTGCGGTAGCGGCGGTATGTTTGTGCAATCTGGCGATTTCGTCAATAGTAAGGGAATGTCAGCCAATAAGACTATGACGTTTTATGGGCAGGAGAAGGTTGAATATAATGCACAGCTCTGTCTCATGAATATGGCAGTTCACGGACTGACTGGTGTAATCAAGTCCGGAAATGAAGCCAATACTTTCTATAATGATGCACATAATCTGGCTGGATGTTGCGATTATGTGATGGCGAATCCTCCCTTCAATGTGGACAAGGTAAAAGCGGAAGCAGCTCAAAATGCAGGAAGGTTGCCATTTGGGCTACCAGGCGTGAACAAGGCAAATGAAGTTGGCAATGCAAACTATTTGTGGATCTCATATTTCTATGCTTATCTGAATGAAACCGGAAGAGCCGGTTTTGTTATGGCATCTTCGGCAACAGACAGTCAGGGAAAGGACAAGGATATCCGAGAGCAGCTTGTCAAGACCGGTCATGTAGATGTCATGATCAGCGTTGGTAATAATTTCTTTTACACAAAGAGCTTGCCTTGCAGTCTGTGGTTCTTCGACAAGGGAAAAGCAGAAGACATTAAAGACAAGGTGTTGTTTATCGATGCCAGGAATTATTTCACGGTTGTAGATCGTACCCTCAATGAATGGAGCGACTGGCAGCTGAAAAACATGAATGCCATTGTGTGGCTGTATCGTGGAGAAACTGAAAAGTACCAGCAGCTTATAGAGGAATACCATGCTGTTCTGGGAGATGGTGGTTTTGAAGCAATCCTTCATGCCCAGGAGGATTACATTAAAGCACTGCGAAGCGAAGCTAAGGCAACTGTAGATGTTGCGGCAAAGAAGGATAAGAAAAAAATTCAGGCAGAATACGATGAGAAAGTAGCCGAGCAGGAAGAACGGCTCACGATAGCCAAAGAGGCCGTATGGCTTTACAATAAATTTGGCGATGGAGAGTATCAGGATATTCCTGGATTTTGCAAGATTTCTGATCAGACAGAAATTAAAGAAAAAGGCTGGTCATTGACTCCAGGTGCATATGTTGGTGTTGCTCCGATCGAGGATGACGGTGTTGATTTCCATGAACGTATGGATGAGATACATGAAGAATTATTGAAGCTTCAGGAAAAGAGTAACCGACTGATGGATACCATCTCACAGAACATGAAGGAGATGGGAATATGAAGAAACAAAAGTATAAAATGCAAGAGATATACGAGGGATTATATGATGGCCCGCATGCCACACCCCCGGTAAGTAACAGCGGGGCAGTCTTTCTTGGCATATCCAATATCACCCCCGATGGTCATATTGATTATTCGGATATCAGGTATATTAATGAGATTGATTTGCCTAAGTGGACAAAAAGAGTAACCCCCAAAGGTGGCGATATTGTTTTCTCATATGAAGCTACGCTAAATTTGTATGCAATTATTCCGGAGGGATTTTGGGGATGCCTTGGCAGAAGGATGGCACTTATCCGTCCCGATGAATCAAAGGCTCTGGGAAAATATCTGTATTACTATTTTTATTCAGATGAGTGGAGAGCAACTATTGCCGAGAACACTATTGCGGGCTCAACGGTAGATAGGATACCAATAGCGAAATTTCCAGAGTTTCCTATCACATTACCGGATTTGTCTGTGCAGAAAAAGATAGCCGATGCTTTATCAGTATATGACGATTTGATTGAGAACAATCAGAAGCAAATCAAATTACTGGAGGAAGCGGCACAGAGACTGTATAAGGAATGGTTTGTGAATTTTCGTTTTCCTGGATATGAGAATGTAGAGATAATTGATGGTATGCCAGAGGGTTGGCATAAAGATGCCGTAGATTCAAGGATATCATTGTTGAGCGGGTATGCCTTTAAAAGTAGTGAGTTTGTTGAAAACGGACAATATAAGATTGTGACAATTAAGAATGTTAAAGATGGAGATTTTGATGGTAACAATGTGAGTCTGATGGATGAAATACCTTCAAAGATGCCTAAACATTGCATACTTACAGAGAAAGATATACTCTTATCGCTTACGGGAAATGTTGGTCGAGTATGTTTGGTTTATGGAGATAAGTATTTGTTGAATCAACGTGTAGCAAAATTGAAATCGGACATACCAGGGTTTGCATATTGCCTTTTTAGAAGCAAAGATATGTTTGACGAAATGAATAATCTGGCAAATGGTGCGGCGCAGCAAAATCTGAGTCCGATTAGAACAGGAAAAATAGAAATTTGTTTTCCGCCGGAAGATCTTATTCAACGATTTGAAATTATGGTTAGGCCAATAATTGATCAAGTGATTGAGCTTAATAAGATGAATGTTTTATTAACTGAAGCCCGCGACCGCCTGCTTCCTAAGCTGATGTCAGGTGAAATAGAACTGTGAGGTCAGTATAAACCATGGATAATTACAAGGAGGGCATCCTTTATGAAATATGAATACTCTGAAAATGTATTGGTTCAGGACAGCGCGGCAGCTCTTATGCATGATGAGTTGGGATGGGATGTCGTCTTTGCTTATAATACAGAAGTGCTTGGCGAGAACGGTACGCTTGGCAGGAAAGATTACCATGAGATTGTCTTATGGAGATACTTCAATCAGGCTCTGAAGAAGCTGAATCCGTGGATCACAGAGGAACAGATCACTGAAGCACGACAGACGCTTTCATCACACATATCTTCGGCATCGTTGCTTCAGATCAATGAAGAAAAGTATTTCATGATCCGAGATGGGATTCCGGTGACTGTTAAGAAACCGAATGGGAAGACAGAGGAAAAGAAGGCTATTATAATTGACTTTAATGATCCAGAAAATAATCATTTCCTTGCCGTGAAGGAATTGAAAATCCACGGAGACTTTTATCGCAGGCGAACAGATATTGTGGGATTTGTAAATGGTTTGCCACTGTTGTTCATAGAATTGAAGCGGAATGATGTAGACGTTGAGAACGCCTATACAGATAACTACACAGATTACCAGGACACAATACCATTTCTGTTCTACTACAACGCCTTCCTTATGCTTTCTAATGGTATGGAGGCTAAAGTTGGAACCCTTGGCAGTAAATATGAATTCTTCCATGAGTGGAAGCGTCTGTCCGAGGATGATGAAGGCAGTGTGGCTCTTGAAACTATGCTTCGAGGTATCTGCAAGAAAGAAAATTTTCTTGATTTGTATGAGAATTTCATTCTTTACGATCATTCCGATGGAAAGACCGTAAAGATTCTGGCAAGGAACCATCAGTATCTGGGAGTTAATGAGGCAGTAAAGGCTTATGGGGAGCGTCAGCTTCGCGAAGGTAAGTTAGGTGTTTTCTGGCATACGCAGGGATCCGGTAAGAGTTATTCTATGCTGTTCCTGTCACAGAAGATTCGCAGGAAGTTCTCTGGTTCTCCGACAATTGTTGTATTGACTGATCGTGATGAATTGAATAAGCAAATCTGTGGCACATTTGAGGCTTGTGGCCTTCTTGGAAAAACCGAAGGAAAGAAGTTCATGGCTACTAGCGGTACGGATCTGATCCATAAATTGAAGGGAAATCCAAGTTTTATCTTCACATTGATCCAGAAATTTAATAAGCCGGACGAACCACCGATCTATCCGGATCATGATATTCTCATCATTTCGGATGAAGCACATCGCAGTCAGTACGGCGTGTTCGCTGACAATATTGAGAAGTTACTACCTACAGCATCCCGGATTGGTTTTACTGGAACACCGCTGTTGTCATCCAATGAGATTACAGCCAGAACGTTCGGCGGGTATATTTCCGTATATGATTTTAAGCGTGCCGTAGAGGATAAGGCTACTGTGCCACTATATTACGAGAATCGTGGCGATAAGATAAAGGAAATCAAGAATCCGGATATCACGGATAAGATTCTGGATGCCATTGATGAGGCGGATTTGAATCCAGATCAGGCTGAGAAAGTGATGCATGAGTTTGAGAAGGAAGTGCACCTTTTAACTGCAGAGCCGCGTCTTCTGGCTATTGCAAAGGATTTTGTTAGACATTACAGCGATCTGTGGACTACGGGGAAAGCGATGTTTGTTTGTCTAAATAAGGTTACATGTGTTCGTATGTATGACTATGTTCAGAAATATTGGCAGAAGGAAATAGAAGCGCTTGAACAGAAAATTGCGGGTGCTATATCGGATCAAGAGCAGATGGAATTGTCTCGCAAACTGAAATGGATGAAGGACACAGAGATGTGCGTGGTCATCAGCCAGGAGCAGAATGAGATCCAGACTTTTAAGAAGTGGAAGCTGAATATACTGCCTCATAGGGAAAAATTAGAGAAGCGGGAATTGGATAAAGAATTCAAGGATCCCTATAGTAATTTCCGTGTCGTATTCGTCTGTGCGATGTGGCTGACCGGCTTTGATGTAAAGACACTTTCCTGCCTTTATTTGGA
>CANQCF010000014.1 GCA_947589505.1 uncultured Acetatifactor sp.
AGGGTGTTTACATACACGTCTGCCTGCCACTCCAGCATATCCATGAACTTGCTGTAAACATCGTCGTAATCCAGAACGTCGCCGGTAACAGGGCGGTACTTGGGGCCGACCTGCTTCTTCGTCACTTCGTCGATACCGCCGTTCAGAGCGTACAGCAGGCACTTTGCCACGTTTGCACGTGCGCCGAAGAACTGCATTTCCTTACCGATTACCATGGAGGATACGCAGCATGCGATGCCGTAGTCGTCGCCGTGGGTAACTCTCATCAGGTCGTCGTTCTCGTACTGGATGGAAGAGGTCTGGATGGACATCTTCGCGCAGTATCTCTTCCAGTTCTCAGGAAGCCTTGTGGACCAGAGAACGGTCAGGTTGGGCTCGGGAGAAGGTCCAAGGTTGGTCAGGGTGTTCAGATAACGGAAGCTCATCTTGGTCACCATATGTCTGCCGTCCACGCCGACACCGCCCAGGGACTCGGTCACCCATACGGGATCGCCCGCGAAGATCTGGTTGTACTCGGGGGTACGCGCAAACTTGATGCAGCGCAGCTTCATGATGAAGTGATCGACGAACTCCTGGATCTGCTCCTCGGTGAAGGTGCCGTTTGCCAGGTCTCTCTCTGCGTAGATATCGAGGAAGGTGGAGGTACGTCCAAGGGACATAGCAGCACCGTTCTGCTCCTTTACTGCGCACAGATATCCGAAGTAAACTGCCTGGATCGCTTCCTGTACATTGGTAGCGGGATTGGAGATATCGCAGCCGTAGGATGCAGCCATCTCCTTCATCATCTTCAGAGCGGTCATCTGCTCGGACAGCTCCTCACGGAGACGGATCACGTCATCGGTCATAACGCGGCCGGTGGAATCCTTCTGTGCCTGTTTGTCTTCGATCAGTCTGTCGATGCCGTACAGGGCAACTCTTCTGTAGTCGCCGATGATACGTCCACGGCCGTATGCATCAGGAAGACCGGTGATGATATGGGAGGAACGGCAGGCTCTCATCTCCTGGTTGTAAGCGTCGAAACATCCTGCATTGTGGGTCTTTCTGTGAGTGGAGAAGAACTCGGAGATCTCAGGATCCACTTCATAGCCGTTGTCAGCGCAGGCCTTCTCTGCCATACGGATACCGCCGTAAGGCTGCAGGGAACGCTTGAAAGGCTTGTCGGTCTGGAAACCTACGATGGTCTCCTTGCTCTTGTCGAGGTAGCCGGGGCCATGAGAAGTGATGGTGGAAACAACCTTGGTGTCCATGTCGAGAACGCCGCCTGCTTCCCTTTCCTTCTTCTGCAGATCGAGCACCATCTGCCACAGATCCTTGGTGTTCTGGGTGGGGCCGGCCAGGAAAGAATCATCGCCGTCATAGGGATGGTAGTTTCTCTGGATGAAGTCACGGACATTCACTTCCTTGTCCCACTTGCCACGCACGAAATCGGTTTCAATTGGTTTCATTTGAAATGCCTCCTCTTATAAATTTGAATTAGTATAATTTTATGAAATTGTCAGGAAAATCCGACAATTTCTGTACCGCTAATCCTTACCTATATTATATTGAAAACGTCCCTTTCAGTCAAGGCAGACGAGTGTACTTTTTCGAATACATAGCCCCACAGTTCAGCCAGCCGTCAGGGTATGGGAAAAATCGTGCTCGCACGAATTTTTCCCATACCCTGACGGCTGAGGGAGCGCCCATCTATGAGCAAAGATAGTCGCGAAGCGACGGAGAGCGTGTCAGCGCGGCTTTGCGAATAGGCGCGAGCTGAACTGTGGGGCGCACCGTTCGCGCGCCCATCTATGAGCAAAGGTAGTCGCGAAGCGACGGAGAGCGCGTCAGCGCGGCTTTGCGAATGGGCGCGTGCTGAACTGAGGGGCGCATCATTCGCGCGCCCCTCTATGAGCAAAGATAGTCGCGAAGCAGCGGAGAGCGCGTCAGCGCGGCTTTGCGAATAGGCGCGAGCTGAACTGTGGGGCGCACCGTTCGCGCGCCCCTCTATGAGCAAAGGTAGTCGCGAAGCGACGGAGAGCGCGTCAGCGCGGCTTTGCGAATAGGCGCGTGCTGAACTGTGGGGCGCATCATTCGCGCGCCCCTCTATGAGCAAAGGTAGCTGCGAAGCAGCGGAGAGCGCGTCAGCGCGGCTTTGCGAATGGGCGCGAGCTGAACTGTGGGGCGTACCATTCGCGCGCCCCTCTATGAGCAAAGGTAGTCGCGAAGCGACGGAGAGCGCGTCAGCGCGGCTTTGCGAATAGGCGCGTGCTGAACTGTGGGGCGCACCGTTCGAGCGCTGAATTGTTATTATTATGTGATCCGCGGGCCAGGAATAACTTGTCAAATTTTGGGGATAATGCTATACTAAGGTAGCGCAGGCGGAAATGCCCGCAATACAGCAAAAGCAGGATGAATGATCCGGAAAGGAGCAGGATATGAGCGGTATCACGAAAGAAATGACCATTGGGGAGATCCTTCAGACGAACCCTAAAGTAGCGCCCGTGCTTCTCGACGCGGGGATGCATTGTATCGGCTGTCCCTCCGCGCAGGGAGAATCCCTGGAGGAAGCGGCCATGGTGCACGGCATCGACATCGACGAGCTGATGAGCACAATTGAGGCCATGGACTAAAAAAATCCGGCTGGACCGTAAAGCGGTCAGCCGGGTTTCTTTCATCCTGTCTGCAGATATTTGGCGGTCTGTTATCCCTGGCAGAGTTTCTGCAGGGCGTTTTCAGGCAGGAGGACTTCACAATGTTCCTCCAGAAAATTCCTGCCGGCGCCGTAACTGCGCCTGATGGAACCGTACTCAGTCAGAGTGTTGCAGATCCGGTTAAAGATATCGAGAGGGGCATTTCCTACATGGATCGTAAGAATATAGCCCTTTCCTCCGGGAGCCGTATACAGGGTAGTGGGACAGGGACAGGAACTCCCTGTCTGAACGGCGGCATCCATCACATCGGACAGCGTGTGGAAGAAAAACATCCGGGAATGATTCGGAATCGCGTCCTTTGGAACAATGTTTTCTATAGGGCCGTATTCCTGGGAATCCTGGGGCTGCATCTGCTGGAGCATATCCATCATATCGTCGCTGTCATAATAATCGTCTTCGCCATCCTCCGGATCGTTTTCGGAAGGAGAAAAATGGGAGAAACGCGTATCCAGTTCCTCCGGATCTTCCACCTTTGTGATCAAAAGGACGACGCATTCCGCGTTCATAGGAATCGCCTCTATCATCAGGGGGATGTCTTCCGCCTCAAATCCGAACTGAAAGTTGGCCTGCTGCATCATCTCACGGAACAGGCGCTTGGCCTTTTCTGTGCCATAGGCGAGCTCGCTGAGCTTTAACTGCCTGCTGGCCAGATCCTCTTTGGTCAAGGTGCAGCGAATCTGATTTTCATTCAATTTTTCTATTTTCATATAGCATCGCCTTCCTTTAAGATAATTCTATACTTTTGCTTTTTTTTCGTCAATACTGCGCCGCAACAGTTTAAAAAAATTTAAGAAACGGCGTCTTGCATATTTTGGCAAAAACACTTATAATCATTCTTGTGGACGCCTCCGGTACTCCGGTGCGGAGAGGAGGCCGGCAATCGTATTTATTTTATGACTCTTTTGATTTCGGGGTGATCCCCAAGGCATTCGCCTGATTTTTCACCTTTAAATTAGTGTCTTACAAGTAAAACGTGTTTGAGTCAAGGTAATACCATCATAGTTTTCACAATTATAATTCAAATTAAACAGACAGCACTGCCGAAGGCGTCTACAATATTTGTAAATGAAGCGGGACTAACCGTAGAATCCCTGAAAAATTAATATATCACATTCTATAATAATATATCACAAAAGTCCTTTTGGAGTTCATGGGAGATACGGGAAAAAGATCTGCTTCAGGGAAAGGAGGCGGCAAAAAAAGATTCCGCCGGCGCACAAATGCCGGAAGGCCGCGAAAACGGCCGAAATGGGAGGGCATGGATCACAGCTGAAATAAAAGAATCTATCTGCGCTCCGCTGATAAAAAACGTCGAATCTTTACATTTTTTTAATGACGCGCGCGGAAACGTGTGCTATGATATAGCTGTCCGGGTTCCTGAACAGGCCTCGGACGGCTATATTTATGTTTTCGGCAGGACAGGGCTTTGCGGAATAGAAAATTTGGAAGATGAAAGGTGAACCTGAAATATGAAGAGAAAGATTTTGCCTGTGTTCATGGCGATGATCCTGATGATAGCGATTGCGGCCGGCGCGGTAGGGGTCTGGCTGTATGACAAGTATTCATACGGCACGGAGGTTATGGATCTGCAGGAATATTACGGGGTGGATGGCGGGCATCTGGCCGTCTTCCTTCAGGAGAAGAAAATGAAGACCCAGGCTGTCCTGAAAGACGGAATCTGTTATCTGGACATCGATTTTGTCAAAGAATATCTGAACGATACCTTTTATGTGGATGAGGCGGAGGAAGAGCTGCTCTATACGGATGCGCTGGGAACGATCCGCACGCAGTTCGGCACGGAAACTTACTATCTTTACGGCGAAGAAAAACAGTTCGAGGGAACGACCTGCTTCCGGCAGGAGGACAAGCTCTATGTGGCACTGCCCTATGCCGCCATGTTTTCTGAGTTTGACTATCAGGTGTATGATTACCGCGTGCAGCTTGCAACGGAGTGGGCAAGCTGTCAGACGGCGCAGATCCTCAAGGATACGAAAGTGAGATACCGGGGCGGCATCAAAAGCGAGATCCTGTGCGATGTCCCGGCGGGCGAAACGGTGCGTATCCTGGAAAGGATGGAAACCTGGTGCAAGGTGATGACGGACGACTGTGTGATCGGATATGTGGAAAATAAACTTCTGGGAGAGGAGTTTGCCATGACTCCTGAGAAAGAAACGGATACGGATGGTTATACGGCGCCGGAGTATACCACGTCAAGGATGGATGAAAAGGTCTGCCTGGGCTGGCACGCCATCGGCGCCGTCGGGGGCAATGTGACACTGGAGAACGTGGTTGCGGGGGCACCGGGGATGAATGTGATCGGACCCACCTGGTTCAGCCTGAATGACAACGAAGGAGGTTTCCGGAATTACAGCGATCCCTCTTATGTGGAACGGGCCCACAATTATGGTTTGAAAGTATGGGGCGTGTGGGATGATTTTAACTACGAGAATGAGACAGGAGAACACATTGACGATACGCTGATTCTCTCCACGAACGAGAGCCGCAGCAGGTTGGTACAAGGCATTATGGATACCGCGTCGGCGCTGGGACTGGACGGGGTGAATCTGGACTTTGAGAATCTGGGAGGCGACTGCGGGGAGGCATACGGACAGTTTTTGAGAGAACTTTCCGTGGAGTGCAGGAAAAAGGGACTCTGCTTTTCCGTGGACAATTATATGCCGAATGAGGGAAATAAGCAGTACCGTATGGAGGTTCAGGGCCAGGCGGCGGATTATGTGATCCTGATGGGGTATGACGAGCACTGGCACGGAAGTCAAAATCCGGGGAGCGTAGCCAGCATTGGTTTTGTCTCAGAGGGGATTGAAAAAGCACTGAAATATGTCTCCGCAGATAAATTGATCAATGCCCTTCCCTTTTACACGATTGTCTGGAAGATCGAGGGAGAAGCGGTGGCGGATGAGTATCTGACCCTGGAGAACCAGGCGGAATTTCTGAGCAAGAACAACTTGACGCCGGTGTGGGATGAGAAGACTTGCCAAAATTACGCGGAATGGTCCTCCGGGGCACAGACCGGAAAGGTCTGGCTGGAGGACCTGGAATCTATCCGCGTGAAATTAAACGTAATGAGTACGAACAATTTGACGGGCGTCGCCGTCTGGAGGCTGGACTATGGAACTCCCGAGGCCTGGACGCTGGTCAGCGCCTTCAAAAATTTGTAAGCCGTCTGGTCAGGCTCTCTTCTTCCGCAGGGTCAGGACTGCTGCCAGGCAGAACAGCGCGCCTGTCAGAAGAACCAGTACGTCCGTATTCTCACCGGTGGGAGGGGAGAGAGGTGTTCCGGAATCTGAGGAAGAAGGCGCGGGCGCGGATACTTCGGGAGCTGGGGCGGAAATGGGTGTTGTGCTGTAGTATTGCGGGTCAGTTTTAAGAACGCCGTTTTCCACCCGAAGGGCTCCTCCGGGAAGGTTGTATATAGAGGTTGTATTTCCGTAAAGATCCGTGATTGTGCAGGATTCCACAGATCCCGGAGCTGCCACGTTCATACCCATCTGAGTTGCAGCAATAATGTTTAAATTTTTTACGTTCTCATTCAAGTTGCAGACGCTGTTGTCATAGACGTAGGCGTTTTCTGTTTCAGCATTCAAAGCGACCACGGCGCCTTGAATCGCGTAAAAATCTTTCAGCGGCTGTTCGCAGCGGACAACAATACAGCTGCCGCTGCCCTTCACGGTAATGTTTGCCAGCGCCTGAGTGAAGGTGATGTCTAGACCGGGGGCGTCTAAAGCGTCAATCACCACGTTGTCCCCGTCCTGGGCATTGTATAATACATAGCTCAATTCTCCGGTTCCCCGGCTGGCATCCCACTCCGGCAGGCACTGAGAGCGCCATCCTCCAAGATCGGCGTCGTATTTCACCTGATAGGTTTTCGGCTCGTCGGCGGATGCTGTGACAGATCCGGCAAGGGGAGCCAGAAGGAAAAGCGCAGCGGTCAGGGACATGGTTAAAAATCTGTGAATCCTTTTCATCTTATTTTCCTCCCTTATCTGATTTTAGAGGTAAAAAACCACCTTATAATCAAAATTATACAATGTCTGCTGGAAGAAAACAATATTCTTTCAAAAATCTTAAGGAATAAGTTTTGAGACGGGCCTTCTGCCAATATATTTAAGAGTAACAGGTTGGCGGAGGTGCGGGCCGGTGGACAGAAGAAAGACAGCGACGATCCTCTTGATGGCGGTGCTGATCGCAGTGATGCTTGGGATAGGAATCAACAACAGGAGGAAACTGGGCGGAGATGCCGGAAATACATTGCCGGAAGAAACCCAGGAAATTGGAGAGGCGGAAGTTCCAAAAACGGATGCGCAGCTCAGGGTTGACAGGGAGGGAAAACTCCTGGAGGGCTGGACGGAAACGCCCTGTATCGTGCTGGATCCGGGACACGGCGGTTTTGATCCGGGAAAGGTTGGCATAAACAATGAACCGGAAAAAGAAATCAATTTAAAGGTAGCGAAACTCGTCCGCGATTTTCTGGAGGCGTCCGGAGTTAAGGTTGTCATGACCCGTGAGGAGGACGAGGCGCTCTGCGAGGACGGGCAGGACAACATGAAGGTACGGGATCTGAAACGGCGGATCGCCATTATTGAGGAGGCTGAGCCCTGCGCGGCGGTCAGCATCCATCAGAACAGCTATCCCCAGGAATCCGTTCATGGGGCCCAGGTGTTCTATTATGTGAACAGCGTGGAGGGGAAAAAGCTTGCTGAAAATCTGCAGGGCAGATTGTCCCAGGAGTTGGATCCGGAAAATAACCGTCAGGTGAAGGGAAATAACAGTTATTATCTTCTGAAAAAGACCGGAGTACCCCTGGTGATCGTAGAGTGCGGTTTCCTTTCGAACTGGGAGGAGGCGGAGAAACTCTGTACCGCCGAGTACCAGGAGGAAGTGGCCTGGGCAGTGTACTTAGGCATCATGGATTATCTGGACGAAAAGGGAGGCTGACAAAGCCTGTGAGGGTCCTGGCTGGGCTGACGGCTTCCGGGCAGGGATCCGCCCCGGTAAGCGGCC
Organism: uncultured Acetatifactor sp.; assembly: GCA_947589505.1. Taxonomy (GTDB): domain Bacteria; phylum Bacillota; class Clostridia; order Lachnospirales; family Lachnospiraceae; genus Acetatifactor. The sequence goes on from CANQCF010000014.1 coordinate 7,713, forward strand.
GGGAGGGGCACGGTTGCACATTTTGACATTCTATGCTAAGATAGAGGCAGCAAGGAGATCAGGATGCCAAACGGCGTCGGACGGTGGAAAGAGACGCGGCTGGCATGGGATTTCGAAAGGCAGATGTGCAACCTTATGGATACAAAAATCGTCAGATTAAAAGAGGGGGATGCGGATGAGGAAGCGCTTCTGCAGGCCGGGGAAATCCTGAAGGCGGGGGGATTGGTGGCTTTCCCTACGGAGACGGTCTACGGGCTGGGCGGGGATGCGCTGAACCCGGATTCCTCCCGGAAGATCTACGCGGCAAAGGGCAGACCTTCGGACAATCCGCTGATCGTACATATCTGCAGGATGGAAGATCTGGAAAAAATAACGACATGCGTGTCGGAAAAGGCAAGGCGTCTGGCGGCGCGTTTCTGGCCGGGACCTCTCACCATGATCCTGCCCAAAAGCGGAATTGTCCCGAAGGAGACCACTGGCGGCCTGGAGACCGTTGCGGTGAGGATGCCCTCTCACCCGGCGGCGGCAAAGCTGATCGAATACGCGGGGGGATTTGTGGCGGCGCCCAGCGCGAACCTCTCCGGAAGGCCCAGTCCCACCCTGGCGAAGTATGTGATCGAAGACATGGACGGGAGGGTGGATATGATCCTGGACGGCGGCCAGGTTGGGATCGGACTGGAGTCCACCATCGTGGATCTCACCGTGGATCCGCCCCAGATTCTGAGGCCGGGGTATATTACCGGGGAAATGCTGGAGAGCGTTCTTGGGGAGGTGGAGGAGGACGCCACGCTCTTTTCCGTGCCGGAGGGACAGGCCCCCAGGGCGCCGGGAATGAAGTACCGGCATTATGCGCCCAAAGGGGATCTGGCAATCGTACAGGGAACAGAGGAAGAAGTGGTAAAATACATCAATTCGCAGACCGATCGGTACCGCCTTGCGGGGGAGAAGACCGGCGTGATCGCCGCCGCGGAGACGGCAGAACGCTACCGGGCGGATGTCGTGAAATCCGTCGGCGGCCGGGAGGATGAAGAGGCCATTGCGAGAAGTCTTTACGGGATCCTCCGGGAGTTTGATGAGGAGAATGTGACAAAGATTTATTCGGAGAGCTTTGGGGAGGCAGCCGGGGACCGGAAAGGTCTTGGACAGGCCATTATGAACCGGCTCTTGAAGGCGGCAGGGCACCAGGTGGTCCGGGTATAGGCCCGGGAGGGACCGGAAAAAGATTAGAAAAGATCAGGACAACGGTTCTGAGACAATAAAGTATTAAAATTTGAAAAAGAGGGCTAGGAGGGAGAAGGTATGATAGCAATCGGAAGCGACCACGGCGGATTTGATTTAAAGGAACAGGTAAAGCAGCATCTGCGGGATAAGGGGTATGAAGTGAAGGATTTCGGGTGCTTCGACAAGTCCAGCGTGGACTACCCGGACTTCGGCATCGCGGCGGCCAGGGCTGTGGCAAACGGTGAGTGTGAAAAGGGGATCGTAGTGTGCACCACCGGCATCGGCATCAGCATCGCGGCAAACAAGGTCAAAGGGATCCGATGCGCGCTCTGTTCCGATACCCTTTCCGCAAAGATGACAAGACTGCACAACGACGCGAACATGCTGGCTCTGGGAGGCGGTATGGTGGGCGTGAACCTGGGCCTGGACATCGTGGACACCTTTTTAGAGACGCCTTTCTCCGGGGAGGAGAAACACGCCCGGCGGATCCGCAAAATTGCTGAAGCGGAAGAACAGGAGTAGGGAGAGCGGCGTATGGGAGCGAAGAGAGAGGACTACATCAGCTGGGACGAGTATTTTATGGGCGTGGCGCAGCTTTCCGGCATGCGCTCCAAGGACCCCAACACCCAGGTAGGAGCCTGCATCGTCAGCCAGGACAATAAGATTCTGTCCATGGGTTACAATGGCTTTCCCTGCGGCTGTTCCGACGAGGATTTTCCCTGGGAGCGGGAGGGGGAGACGCTGGATACCAAGTATCCCTTTGTGACTCACGGGGAGCTTAACGCAATCCTGAATTACCGGGGCGGTTCCCTGGAAGGGTCAAAGCTCTATGTCTGTCTATTCCCCTGCAACGAGTGCGCGAAGGCCATTATCCAGGCGGGGATCCGCACGGTGGTCTACGACAGCGACAAGTATGAGGGAACCCCGGCAAACATAGCGGCGAAGCGCATGTTCGACGCGGCAGGGGTGGCATACATACCTTACAGCCGATCCGGCAGACAGATCCACATCAAGGTGTAAAGTATAAAATATTGATTTAGAAAGCAACGGCAGCAGTGGAGCCGGATGGATCACGGAAGACTTTTGGAGGAGAACGGATGAAGAAGACCGGATGGGCAGCAGCCATTATAATCATTGCGCTGCTTTTGGGGGCGTGGCCCTCTTCTTTTGACGCGCCGAAAGTCTTGGCAAAGAGCACCCAGCAGCAGATCAAGGACAAGGAAGAGGAACATGAGAAGCTGGAGGAGGAGCTGAAAGACCAGCAGGGCAGTATAAACGGTATGAAGGGCGAGAAGAACTCCCTGCAGGAAGAACTGGAAGGCTTGAACAGTCAGCTGCAGGAAGTCAGCGATCACCTGGAGGAACTGGAGGCTCAGATTGTCGAAAAAACCGGGGAGATCCAACAGACCCAGCAGGAACTGGAGGAAGCCATTGACACGGAGGAATGGCAGTACGAATCCATGATGATCCGCGTGCGGAAGATGTATGAGCGGGACGAGTCGGATTATGTCACTTCCCTGCTCCGGGCGGGGAGCCTCAGCAATCTTCTGAATCTGGCGACCTGGTTTGAAAAGGTAGAGGTTTACGACAAGGACAAACTGAAGGAGTATCAGGAGAATCGGCGCCTGATTGAAGAGGCGAAGGAAAGGCTGCAGCAGGAGAAGACGGAGCTGGACAATCTGAAGCTGGATGCAGAGACGGAGAAAAGCCGTGTGGCGGGACTGATCAGCCAGGTTTCCGTCCGGATCGCGGATTATGCGGATCAGATCGAAGAGGCCGAGAAGAAAGCTCTGGAGTACGAGGAAAAACTTCGCCAGAATGAGGAAGACCAGAAAGTGCTTAAGAAAAAGCTGGAGGAGGAGATTCGTCTCTCCCAGCTGGCGGCCAATGCCGCCTGGAGAAGCCTTGGGGACGTCACTTTCGCGGACGGGGACAGAAAACTTTTGGCAAATATCATATACTGTGAGGCGGGATCGGAACCCTATGAGGGAAAGCTGGCCGTAGGGGCCGTGGTGATCAACCGGGTTTTGAGTTCCAAGTTTCCGGATACCGTGGTGGGCGTCGTCTATCAGAGAGGACAGTTTTCTCCCGCCCAGAGCGGCAGACTGGAACTGGCCCTGGCGGCAGATCTTGCAAACGCGGACTGCTATAAGGCTGCCGATGAAGCTATGGCGGGCAAAAATAATATCGGAACCTGTGTCTTCTTTCGCACGCCCATCCCCGGACTGACCGGAATCCAGATCGGACATCATATCTTTTACTGACGCGGAATTACAGGCTCAGCTGTTCCAGCGGACTCTGCAGCCGGTCGAATTTGTCGCGGTAGATCATGGTCAGAAGTTCGTTCAGCCTTCGGAGGCTGACGCTCAGCAATTCCGGTGTGATCAGCCCTTTATCCAGGGCATCCGCCAGCTCGTCCAGGTCCACAACCTTCACCCGGCCGTCGGGATAGACGATCACGTCCGCCAGGAGGTCTGTGACGATCAGGGCGTTTTCCTCTTCCTTTTTCTCAAAATCCACAATATCGCAGTACCAGTAGAGCAGAGAATTGTCGTGGCGGTAAAATTTGCTGATCTTAAATCCGTGCTGCAGAAAGTAGCAGGAGCAGCCGTGGGAAAATTCCTGCTTCGGATTGATGGTAGTCCAGGAAGTGACGATCGTTTCCTCATCCATCTTTTCGATTTTATCCCCCTTCAGAAGCAGACACTCTGAAGGAATGATTCTTTTTCTATAAAGTTTCAGCGTATCCATAGAAACCTCCCTGTATATGGCAGTCTTTTGTGATATATAAATTGTAAGCTTAATAAGGTTCTTCGTCAATGAAAAATTCTTTATTAAAGGCGCCTGCCGAAACAATGCGGCAAGCGCCTTTTTATCGCGGGAAATCGATCCCATGATTTTGATTCTGAAAGTTTCAAACAGAGAATTCCAAGCGAAAAACAGAACATATATAGTATCCGGATCTTCGGGGGAAAGAGTAATACGGTTTCGCAGAATAGATAATTCTGTGAAATCATTTTTAATATACATTATATTATCTGATGACGAGAAAATTGTCAACATTATTGGAAAATTTTAAAAAGAGAGGTGCGAAACATGATCCTGAACCCTAAGCCCCGGACTGTCACATTTCAAACGCTCGCTGAACAATGGCTTTCTACAAAGAAAGCGAAAATCAAGATCTCTACACGTGAAAAATATCTTTCAGTCTACTGCAAACATATTGATCCGGTAATCGGCAGCATGAAAGCAGAGAAAATCACATCCGGCATTGTGAACAATCTTTTGCTGGATCTCTGTGAGAAGACAGAAATTTCCGGCAGCTTGTTCAATGTGATCCGGTACCTTATGAGCGCCATATTGAAATATGGGAAACAAGAGGGGTATTTTGCAAATGTGGAGATTACTGTGGAGCCCGCCCGCCTGCACAAAAATACAGTTCAGATCTTAACCGATACCCAGATAAAAACCATTGTAAAAGAGGTGGAAAATTCCTGCACGCCCACCAGCCTGGGAATTATTATTTCCTTATATACCGGCATGCGTCTGGGCGAAGTCTGCGCGTTGAAAAGAGAAAACGTAGATTTCGATAACGGAGTGATTCATGTGCATCAGACGGTTCAAAGACTTTCCGATCAGAGGGGAAAATCCGCACTGACGATAGGAGAGCCCAAGAGCAGAAGCTCTTTTCGGGAGATCCCTATGATCCCCCATCTTCTGAAAACTTTGAAAAAGTATGGCGTGAAGGAACTCTCCATTGAGAAATATGTCTTAAATGGACGGGAGGCACCTTATGAACCCAGAACCCTGCAGTACGGTTTTTCGCGCTTTATCAGGCAGTGTGAATTTCAGGAACTGCACTATCACTGCCTGAGACACACATTTGCCACCAAATGCATACGGGCCGGCATGGACATGAAGACATTGAGTGAAATACTGGGGCACGCAAATGCAGGGATTACCATGAATATTTATGTACATTCGGATATGGAACAGAAAAAAAGACAGATGAAACTTTTCGAGCAGGATTTGTCAGAAAATATTTCGTAGAATTATCTATTCTGCGAAATGTTATAAATTATACGCAAATGACAGAACTTGTGGTTCTCAGTGCAGGACAGCCGTATGAGACGGACAATGGGCGGGTGTGTTTCCGGCACGCGAAAATAGTGTATGCGGGTTTTGGAACGGCATACAGGATTGGGGAACCGCCGGGTTGAACTGGGGGCTGAAAAGACGAGGAAGCAGATGAAGGAAAAATGTTTTAAGGTACTCGTCATCGTTGCAATGGCGTTATATTTGGCAGATAGGATGTCTGCACCTGTGATCGCTTACGCCTTCGGAGAGGGAATGGGACAGGCTTCGGAAAAAGCAGGCAGAAACAGTCTTCCGGAATCAGGGGAAACTATATTTTCGGAGGAAGAATATGGCTCAGAGAGTGGAAACACGGCGGTACAACAGTTCCGCACTGTGGATCAGCAGGACATGACATCTGCAGAGGCATTTGCCAGAGAGACTTCTGGAATCGTGATCTGCGGTCTGCTCTGCGCGGTCAGTGGATTTTATATCAGAAAAAAATCCAGCATGAAAAAGTGAGCACCAAATTTATCCAATACAATTCTCCTACACGGGGGCGGCGTAAAACGGCGGAAGGTCTGCTGTGAAACGCCGCTCCCGCTATTTGTCCGGATGCTATTCTGATATGTAAAGGAGTGTATTTGCCGAGGTTGCTTTTAAAGGAAAGATATGGTAGTATCTAAGGAGTGACTTTAAGCCGGAGGTGGCGGAGAATGACGGTGGGGCTGTGTCTGCTGACATGGAATGAGATCGAGGGATGCAAGCACGACGTGCCTTTGATCGACAGAAGCAAATTTGATCAGATCTACTGTATCGATGGAGGCAGTACGGACAAGACGGTGGAATATCTGCAGGAGCAGGGGATAGAGGTGTATCCCCAGACAGCAAAAGGGCTGAACCAGGCCTGCAAAGACGGCGCGGAGCACTGCAAATGTGATGCCTTTGTCTTTTTTCACCCGAAGGGCTCCATTCCCGTGGAGGATACCTACAAATTCCGGGCATACTATGAGCAGGGATATGAGTTTGTAGTGGGAAGCCGGATGATGAAGGAAAGCCGGAACGAAGAGGACGGCAAGCTTTTCAAGCCGAGAAAGTGGTTTGTCCTGGGCTTGGGACTTGCGGCAAAGATCCTCTTTAAGAGGGAGGGAAACACGATCTGGGATACTCTCCATGGATTTCGGGGTATGACGGTGGAAGCATTTAAAAAATGTGATATATCGGATATGAGCCCTTCCGTGGATATCGAGATGGTCTGCAGAAGCTATAAGCTGAAGCTGAAGAGAATCGAGTTTCCGACGACGGAGTCTCCCAGGATCGCCGGGGAGACGCATTTTAAGGCCTTTGCCACCGGGAAAAAGCTGCTTAGATATCTGGTGTGGGAGATAGGCAGAAAGGGTTAAACATGATCGAGTCATTCCGAAAAAACAGGGTGGGGATTCTGCTGATGGTGTGTTCCAGCGTCTGCGTCTGCCTGGGACAGCTTCTCTGGAAACTGTCGGCGGAGGGTTCCTTCTTTTATCTGATCGCAGGGTTTGCCATATACGGTGTAGGTGCCCTGGCGATGATCGTGGCATATAAGTTCGGCAAGGTTTCCGTGCTGCAGCCTATTTTAAGCCTGAATTACATACTGAGTCTTGTGCTGGCGGCAACTGTCCTGAAGGAGACGATCACGCTGGTCAAGTGCATCGGAGTGCTGATCCTGCTTGCGGGAGTTATCCTGATCGCGGGAGGGGACGAGGTGACAGAAGATGCTTCCGTATAGTTTTATTTTTCTGATGACGATTCTTGGAGCGGCGGCCAGTATGTTCTTAAAGGAAGCCTCCGGATCTCTGAAAGGGGATTCCGCCCTGAAGATTTTTTGCAATATGCTGAAAACGCCCAGTCTATACGCCGGGGGCATCCTGTATCTCATGGCGTCGCTGCTCAACATATATGTGTTAAGGCTCCTGGATTATTCCAGCGTCCTTCCCCTCTCAGCGTTTACCTATGTCTGGACTATGTTTTTAGCGAGGATCCGGTTCGGCGAGAAGCTGACAAAGAGAAAAATGGCGGGGGTATTTCTCGTGGTGATTGGAGCGGTACTGGTATCGCGTCCCTGTTAGGAGTTCCGGTGAAAAAATATTCAATAAATAAGATTAAATATATCCTTCCGGCAGTTCATTTTCTCCTCTCCTTTATTTATGAGAGGAGCGTCCTGATCTTCGCGCTGGACCGGGATATCATCTTCAGCATACCGAGAAATACCGTGATCAGCGACGCGGGGGAAAGGGTCCTGGGCTATGCCCTGTCAAAGCTGGCAGCGCTGGCTGTCATCTTTTTCCTCTGGAAGTTGATCTTTTGGGTGATCGATCAGTGGAAAAAAAGGCGGAACCTGCGTTTCTTTGTGTGCCTTTTTCTGATTGGCTGCATGGCCCTGCTTCTGCTCTGGCCGGAGCCTTTTGCGGCCAGCGAGGACAATTTCATCACATATTCTTACGCCATCCGATTCTGGCCGGAGTACTGGCACAGCGCGTATACGAGCTGCCTCTACGCCGCCATGTTGATGGCGGTGCCGCATCCGGCGGTTATTACCGTGTTCCAGTGGTTGTTTGGCGTGTTTACGCTGGGATATCTCTATAACCGGATCGTGGACAGTCCTGTGCTGCGCGGCCGGGGAAAGTACGGTGTATTCCTGATTTTTCTCATGCCGGGAGTCTACACGCTCTTTACGAATCCCTATCGGACGGAGCTCTACGGACTTTTCTGTCTGTTCCTCGTCTCCATGACGGCTATGGATATTGTGGATCAGAGGAGAAGGGGAACCCGGGGACTGGCCTTCAATCTGATTTTGTGTGCTTTTGCAGGAGTGTGGAGATCGGAGGGAATCATACTGGGATTTTTGCTCTTTCTTGTGCAGCTTTTGTTCCTGTATCGGTTCCGGCTTGGAAGATCGCTTCTCTGGTTTGCCGGTATGCTGCTGGCGTTTGGAGTTTTTCTTGTGCCCCAGAAGCTGGGGGATATCAAATATTATGGGAAGGACTATTCCTTTGTGAATTCTTTTCCCACGCTGCGGAATATCCTGGCCTCCCCAGCCGCGGATCTTTCCTATGAGGGGGCGGGGGAGGATCTGCAGGCCATAGGAGCTGTTGCGCCGATAGAGATTCTCAGATCCTATGGCTTAGACGGTTACCGTAGGTACAATTACGCAAGCGGTCGGGGCGATATCAACCAGAGTCTTGCAGAGGACGGGACAGCACGCGCGTATATGAATGCCTATTACCGGATGACAGTCCATAATCTGCCGATTTATGCCAGAACGCAGCTGATCATGCTGCTGAAAGCAATTTATGTAAAACCTGACGAGTACATTGTTTACAGCAGTCAGGTTCCTGAAAAGGATCTGCCGCCCTGGAAGCTGGAGTCCTGGGATATCGGGAAAGAGGATTTTTACGCCGCGGCGGGCGCGAAAGCCTGGGGGGAGACGAAAATCCATACGGCTTTTGCGCATGCTGTTTCAAAAGCGGGAGAGTGGATTTCCAAGATGCTGCGCGGAATTTATTTTTACAGCCTGATCCTCATTTTGATTCCTCTGTATGAGATTTTTCTTTTCTTTGCGGAAGGGGTTCGTTTCTTAAAGAAAAAGCAGAATTTGATGGGACTTGGGGGGATCGCCTTTCTTCTCCTGGGGCAGGCCGCGGCGATCTGCCTGGTGATGCCGGCGGGAACTCTGGTCTACTTTCACGCCTATTATTACTGTTCTTTTGCACTCTGCCTGATCTACACAGCCTGCATCCAAAGCAGGAGAGGAGACGAGAGGGAAGAGCCTGAAAAAAGGGGAAGTTGAAAGAGAAGAACCTGAAAAAGAGGGACGGCTTTGACCGGAAACATAAGTCCGTGTCGGCGCTTCCCGGCTTTGAGAAGCAGCATGATTAAGGAAAGAGATGGGATATAACATGGAAAAAGTAAATTACTTGATCCTGGGAGCGGGTCCGGCGGGACTTACCTTCGCAAATTCCCTGCGTGAAAAGAAACCGGGAATTTCCTTCCTGGTTCTGGAAAAGGAAAGGGAGGCGGGGGGACTGTGCCGTTCCGAGGAGGTGGACGGCTCGGCCCTGGATATCGCGGGGGGCCATTTCCTGGATGTGAGAAGGCCGGAGGTAAACCGGTTTCTCTTTCAATTTATGCCGGAGGAGGAGTGGAACCTCTTTGACAGGGATTCCCGGATCGACATGGGGACCTATGAGATCGGCCATCCCTTTGAGGCAAACATCTGGCAGATGCCCCAGGAGGAGCAGGTGCGGTTCCTGAAGTCCATCGCTGTTGCGGGCTGCAATCTCGGTACCCCTATGCCTGAAAGGTTTGTGGAATGGGTCACCTGGAAACTGGGGGACCTGGTGGCGGAGGCCTATATGCTGCCGTACAACAGCAAGATGTTCGGCGGAGATCTGGAAGCGCTGGGAACTTACTGGCTGAACAAGCTGCCGAACGTCTCCTTTGAGGAGACGCTGCTGAGCTGCCTGAACCGAAAGCCCTACGGCACCCAGCCGGGGCACGCCCAGTTTTACTACCCGAAGAAGTACGGTTACGGAGAACTCTGGCGAAGGATGGGAGAGGCCCTGGGGGACTGTCTGCTTTGCGGAAAAGCTGTGGCAAAGCTGAACCCGGAGACGAGAACGGTGACCTGCGGGGATGGATCTTCCTTCCAGGCGGAGCGCATTGTCACCACGATACCCTGGAAATCCGTTCGGGAGTATGAGGACTGCGGGAAAAATATTTTGGAGGATATCGGAAAACTGCGGCACACCGGCACGGAGATCCGGTATGTGGCGGAGAATCTGGACACGAAGGCCCATTGGATCTATGTCCCGGATCCGGCGGTTTCCTATCACAGAATCTTGGTGCGGCACAATTTCTGTACCGGCAGCAGGGGGTACTGGGTGGAGACCAATCTGGATCGGGTGACGGAAGAAAAAAGTGCGGCTGCCTATCGGAATGAATATACGTATCCTCTGAACACCATCGAAAAACCGGCGGCTGTGGCAAGGCTTCTTTCTTATATGCGGCAGCGCGGGATTTATGGCCTGGGCCGCTGGGGGGAGCATGAGCATTATAATTCGGATCTCACGGCGGAGAGGGCGATGAAGCTGTTTCAGGAGCTTGAGGGAGAGGACGCATAGACGGCGCGGCTGTCCCAGGGCGGCCTGGAGGGGACTTTGATTCGGCGGCTGCAGGCCGCAGGAAGGTCTTTCGGGGTAAAAGACATGGGCCCAGGTTCCCGTGAAACGGGGCAAACGGACGGGGGAGACGTGGGCCCGGGGTCCCGCGAAACGGTGCGAACGGGCGGGAAAACATGGGCGCAGGCTCCCGCGAAACGGGGCGAACGGGCGGGAAAGACATGGACCCAGGGTTCCGTGAGACGGGGCGAACGGGCAGGGAAGACGTGGGCTCAGGGTTCCGCGAGACGGGGCGAATGGGCGGGAAAGACAGAGGTTTTGATGATGTGGGAATGTGAATGCGGCGGAGAGCCGATGGATTACAGGCTGCTGTGGCTCCGCTTTATGAGAAAGCTGTGGATTCTGCCCGTGGCTGTTGTCCTGGGGGCGGTGCTGGTCGGGTCGGTATATTACTATTCCAGGACGGCTGCGAGAGGAGGAAGAACCTATCAGGCGGAGTCGATATATTACATTGATTTCGCTGAGAATTCTCTGGGGGAAGAGTACGATTATTACAATTATTTCACCTGGGGAGAGGTGATCCACACGGATTTCTTCTTAAATTATATATACGAAAAGATGGACGGAGAGCTGTCCATGGAGGAACTGGAGGAGTATGTCTCCGCCACGGTGGACTCGGATGTGCGCTATCTCTATGTGCGCTGCAACACCCATTCCCCGGAGCTTTCGGTGAGACTTGCTTCCATTCTGGAAGAAATCGTGCCACAGTTTGCCGGGGTTCGGGAGGAGATCGCCTCCATAGAGCTTGTAAAGGCGGGAGATACGGCGAAAGACAGCTCGAAGATCCGGCTGGGAAACGCGCTCTTTCTGGGGGCGGGACTGGGACTGGGAATATCGGTTTTTGGCATTCTTGTGGCATTGATCCTGGATACGGCAGTCTACCTGCCCTCCACGTTGGAGCGGCGGTACCATGTGGTCTGTCTCGGAGCGCCCTTTATGCCTGAGTTCCGGCCGAACTGGGAGAAATATCTGGCGGGCGCTTCCAGAACGGCCCTGGTCTGCGTGGACGAGGGAACATTGCCGGAGGAACTGGCAGATCTTTGGGGAGATCAGAAGGCTGCTGAGGTCTGGCAGGAGGAAAAAGGGATTTTTGCCGGACAGGAACGTGGTTCTGAACCCCGGCCGGAAAAGACGCAGCCGCCTGCCGGAGAGGAAGGGATCCCTGAAGACAGGCCGGAACAGATCGTCTGCAGGAATCCGGTGGAGCACCCGGAAGAGCTGGAGAAGCTGAGATCCTGCGATAAAACGGTTCTCTGTCTGAAAGCCGGCTGTAAAAATCATGAGACTTTTGTCCGCCTTTTGGAGCAGCTGGCCCGCCAGGAGATCCCGGTGACGGCCGCGGTCCTTCTGTCGGCGGATGAGAGATTGGTCACAAAGTATTACAGGAGCAGAAAATGATTCTCTATCTTCTGGTGACGGCGCTGACTGTCCTTGCGGCATATTTTGTGAACAGCGCTTATGTGGGTAAACGAAACAATTTTGCGAAAAGCCGGCAGGAAATGCTGAACGGCGTACTTCTCGCAGGCATTTTTATGGTACTCTTCACGCTGTCGGCCCTGCGGATCGGGATCGGGAACGATTATTGGACTTACCGGTACAACTTCCTGCATATCATCAGCGGGGATACAAAGGTTTCCTATGAGATTGGTTTTAAGCTTTTGGTTCGGGTCCTGCAGGGACTGTTCGGGTATGACAATTACCGCGTGGTGTTTGCCTTTATGGCCTTTTTTACCTGCGCGTTCTTTCTGAAAGGGCTGTTTGACAGCTCGGACTGGTTTTGCCTGTCCTTTTTCCTCTTCATGGCAAACGGGTATTATTTCATGAGTTTCAGCAATGTCCGCTATTATTTTGCCATTGCCGTCTGCGTATATGCTGTGAAATTTCTGTTCCGGAGGGATTATGTAAAGTTTATTTTCTGGATCCTCTTTGCGGCCTTCTTCCATATGTCCGTGCTGCTGGTGATCCCGGCATATCTGGCGGCGTACTATCTGAAGTGGAGCAGGAAAACGCTCTGGCTGGTTCCCGCCTCCTGCGCTGCCCTTTTTTTCGGAAAGAGTCTGGTAAGGAAACTAGTCTTTGTCTTTTACCCGTATTATGAGGGGGACTTGATTCTGGACGTGGAGTCGGTTTCCTATGTCAACATTGGGAAATGTCTGGCCGTCCTGGTCTTTTCCCTGCTCTTTTATAAGAGGGCGGTCCGGGGAAACGAAAAGGCGGAAACTTTTTTTAACCTGAACCTGTTTGCCCTGATCATCTACAGTTTCGGATATTACATCCCGGAGACGTCCAGGGTCTGTTATTACATGGTGACGGGGCATGTCTTTTTGATTCCGACGGTACTCCGGTCTGTCCCGGACAAAAGGCAGAAAGTCTTTTTCACAGGCGCCATCCTGTTGTGCTATGCGTTTTATCTTTTGATCTTTTTGAAAAAAAGCTGGGATTCCACCATCATGCTCCTTCCGTATCTGACCTGGCTGTTCGACTGATTTGGGGGAGACCGGGGCGGTTTCAGGCAGTTTAGAAAAAAATTAGAAATTTTTTCCGTTTTTGGGCGGTCTTTGCTAGACATTTCCGGAAAATTTGATTATACTAAGATGCGATAGGTCCTGTCTGTGCCGTTTCGCCAATGGCGTGGGCAAGGCTGCCGCCCTGCGCCGCAGGAGAACCATATGAAGCATGACAAGCCTTATGACAGGAGCGTCTACCAGGCGCTTGTCCTGTTCACCCAGTTCGGGATCAATATGATAGTGCCAATCGGTATGACCACGGCGCTGGGGGTCTGGCTGGACCGGAAGTTCCAGACCGGCTGGATCACAATAGCGCTCTTTTTCGTGGGGGCCGCTGCCGGCGGACAGAACGTGTACCGCATGGCAAAGAAAGTTTTTATGGATCATGAAAAGGATTCTGGAAGCGCTGAAAAAAAAGAATAGGACGATCCTGGAGATGGATCTGGGGATTCTGGGGCTGGGACTGGTCCTGCAGCTGGTTTCCCTTGCGTTTTCAGGAGGAAGGGCTGCCCGGGCTTTCAGTCTGCTTGCGGGGACGGTGCTCGCTCTGGCGGCAGTGCGGCACATGTATCGGACATTGGAACGGGCCCTGGAGCTGGACGAGGGAAGTGCGCAGAAGCTGGCTTACCGGGGGTATCTCATACGGTATCTGACGCTGCTGGCGGTGGCGGTGTTTATGGCTGTCACAAAAGTGCTGAACCCGCTTCTGTTCTTTCTATCGTATATGAGTTTGAAGGGTACGGTTTATCTTCAGCCGTTTACTCATAGAATGTGTAATAAACTGTTTCACGAGACGGATCCTGTCCCCGAACCCCTGGAGGAAGGGACGGAGCCGTAAGCAGCGGCAACATAGCTGAAATCTCAATTTATAACAAGGGAGGTGATAATATGATGCAAGGAATCCTGCTGTCTGCGGGAAGCGACATCGACGTCATGGTCCACGGGCTGTTTCAGTATAAGTTCTTCGGCCACGAGGTATGGATCACCACAACCCATGTGAGCCTGCTGTTCGTCATGCTGATCCTGATCGGGTTTTCCATCGCGGCGGGCCAGGCCATCAAAAAAGGCGCTGAGGTCCCGGGGGGCTTTCAGAACGTGGTGGAGCTGATCGTGGAGAAGCTGGACGGGGTCGTGGACGGGACCATGGGAAAGAACTCCCCGAAATACCGCAACTACATCGGCGCGATCTTCATCTTTATCCTGTTCAGCAACATTTCCGGGCTCCTGGGACTGAGGCCGCCCACTGCGGACTACGGCGTGACTTTTCCCCTGGGTGTTGTGACCTTCATTCTGATCCACTTTAACCAGTTCAAGTATCAGAAGCCGAAGGATATCTGGAAGGATATGTGTTCGCCACTGCCGCCCTGGCTCCCGATCTGGTTCCCCATCAATGTGATCAGCGAGCTGGCCGTGCCGGTTTCCCTGTCCCTGCGTCTGTTCGCGAACGTGCTGTCCGGTACCATCATCATGGCCCTGGTGTACGGACTGCTGGGGTGGTTCGCCACGATCTGGCCGGCGGCGCTCCATGTGTACTTCGACCTGTTCTCAGGGGCGATCCAGACGTACGTGTTCTGTATGCTGACCATGACCTATGTCTCCAACGCCATCGGCGGGGAAGAGTAGGGCCTGTTGTTATGCAAGCTAAAATTTTTTACTATACAATTATTTATTAGGAGGAAAACAAAATGGAATTTAACGAGAACTTTATCTTAGGCTGTTCCGCGATCGGCGCCGGTCTGGCTGTCATCGCAGGTATCGGACCCGGCGTGGGCCAGGGTATCGCCGCCGGACATGCGGCTGCCGCTGTGGGACGAAATCCCGGCGCAAAGTCCGCCATCACTTCCACCATGATCCTCGGTCAGGCGGTTGCCGAGACCACCGGTCTCTACGGCCTGATCGTCGCTATTCTGCTGTTGTTCGTAAAGCCGCTTCTTTGGTAGAAAGGAGCCTTGAACAATGATACTATTGACTGCAGGAGAGACCTATGAAAGAATGTTCGGCATCGACTGGCAGCTGATCGCGGATTCCACGCTGACGATCATCGCCGTCTTTGCCCTCTTCGCCATCATGAGTTACTTCCTGTTCAACCCGGCTCGCAAGATGTTGAACGACCGTAAGGAAAAGATCCGCGGGGAGCTCGAGGACGCCAAGACCAATATGGACGAGGCCAGGAAGCTCCGCGAGGAGTACGAGGGAAAGCTCAAGGCGGTCGACAAGGAGGCGGAGGGGATCCTCAGCGAGGCGCGCAGCAAGGGGCTGGCAAACCAGACCCAGATCATTGCCGACGCGAAGGAGGAGGCCGCCCGCATCCTGGACAGAGCCCGTGTGGAGGCACAGCTGGAGAAGCAGAAGATTTCCGACGACGTGAAGAAGGAGATCATTTCCGTGGCTTCCGTTATGGCCGCAAAGGTGGTTGCCGTCTCCATCGATACCGCCGCACAGGATCAGCTGCTCGACGATACCTTAAAGGAAATGGGTGAGAACACATGGCTAAGCTAGTATCCAAAACCTACGGGGAGGCTCTGTTCCAACTGGCCCTGGAGAAGGAAGAAGCGCGCCATGGCGCGGCGGAGGAACTGTTTCAGGAGATCCTTCAGCTCAGGGAGATCCTTGCGGGAAATCCGGAGTTTGACAGGCTGATGAAACACCCGGGCATCCCGAAGGTGGAGAAACAGGACCTGGTCCGGAAGGTCTTCGAGGGGAGAGTGTCCCCGGAGATCTGTGAATTTCTGCTGCTGATCGTGGAGAAGGACCGCTATGGAGATATCTTTGCCATCCTGGAATACTTCTCCGAAAAGATGAAGGCGTATGAAAAGATTGGCGTGGCGTATGTGTCCACGGCGGTAAAGCTGACGCCGGAACAGGAGAAACGGTTCGAGGAGAGGATCCTGGAGACCGCCCCCTACGAGAGCCTGGAGATGCACTTCTCCGTGAAGCCGGAGCTCATCGGCGGCGCGGTGATCCGCATCGGAGACAGGGTAGTGGACAGCAGTATTCAGAGCAGGTTAAATGATTTGACGAAGCAATTATTACAGATTCAGCTGGGCTGATCCCGGCTGAAGGAAAGGTGCGACAGATTCATGAATTTGAGACCGGAAGAAATTAGCTCCGTGATCAAGGAGCAGATTCAGAGATATTCAACCAAGCTGGATGTGTCTGACGTGGGTACGGTCATCCAGGTCGCGGATGGTATTGCGCGCGTACATGGTCTGGAGAACGCCATGCAGGGAGAGCTCCTGGAATTTCCGGGAGATGTGTACGGCATGGTGCTGAACCTTGAGGAAGACAACGTCGGCGTTGTGCTGCTGGGCAGCGCAAAGGACCTGGGCGAGGGCGACCTGGTAAAGACCACCGGGCGCGTGGTGGAAGTCCCCGTAGGGGACGCGCTGCTGGGGCGCGTGGTGAATGCCCTGGGCCAGCCCATCGACGGCAAGGGCCCCGTTCAGACGACAAAATACCGCAGGATCGAGCGCGTGGCCAGCGGCGTGATCACCCGTAAGAGCGTGGACACCCCGCTGCAGACCGGCATTAAGGCCATCGATTCCATGGTGCCCATCGGCAGAGGACAGCGTGAGCTGATCATCGGCGACCGTCAGACGGGAAAGACCGCCATCGCCATCGACACCATCATCAACCAGAAAGGCCAGAACGTAAAGTGTATCTATGTGGCGATCGGGCAGAAAGCGTCCACCGTCGCCAATATCGTAAAAACCCTGGAGGAGTTCGGGGCTATGGCGTACACCACCGTCGTGGTGTCCACCGCCAGCGACCTTGCTCCCCTGCAGTATATCGCCCCTTACTCCGGCTGCGCCATCGGCGAGGAGTGGATGGAGAACGGTCAGGATGTGCTGGTGGTGTACGACGACCTGAGCAAGCATGCCGCTGCTTACCGCACACTCTCCCTGCTGCTGCATCGTCCGCCCGGACGTGAGGCGTATCCCGGCGACGTGTTCTATCTGCACTCCAGACTTTTGGAGCGGGCCGCCAGGATGAGCGACGAGTACGGCGGAGGATCCCTCACCGCGCTCCCCATTATCGAGACCCAGGCGGGCGACGTGTCCGCTTATATCCCTACCAATGTGATCTCCATCACCGACGGACAGATTTATCTGGAAACCGAGATGTTCAACTCCGGCTTCCGGCCTGCGGTGAACGCCGGACTCTCCGTGTCCCGTGTGGGCGGAGCTGCCCAGATCAAGGCCATGAAGAAGATCGCCGCTCCCATCCGTGTGGAGCTGGCTCAGTACAGGGAACTGGCCTCCTTTGCGCAGTTCGGCTCCGAACTGGATGCGGACACCAAGGAAAAGCTGGCCCAGGGCGAGCGCATCCGGGAAGTCTTAAAGCAGCCCCAGTACCAGCCCATGCCGGTGCAGTACCAGGTCATCATCATCTTCGCGGTCACCAATAAGTACCTGCTGGACGTTCCGGTGGAGGATATCACCAGGTTCGAGAAGGAATTCTTTGAGTTCCTGGATACGAAGTATCCCGAAGTCCCGGGCAATATCGCGAAGGAGAAAGTGATCTCCGAGGAGACGGAAGGGATCTTAAGAAAGGCCATCGAGGAGTTCAAGAAGAATTTCCAGGCGTAGAGAGGTAGATGACTATGGCATCAATGCGTGATATCAAGCGCCGGCGGAGCAGTATCCAGAGCACCCAGCAGATCACCAAGGCGATGAAGCTGGTGTCCACGGTAAAGCTGCAGAGGGCCCGCGGAGGCGCAGAGCGTTCCAAGTCCTACTTTACATGTATGTATGATACCGTCAGCAATATCCTGGCCCGGGTGGGGCATGTGGAGCACAAGTACCTGATGCCCGGGAAGACCGGGAAAAAGGCCGTGATCCTCATCTCCTCCAACAGAGGTCTGGCGGGAGGCTATAACAATAACGTGGCGAAACTGGTCACCCGGAACCCGGAGTGGAAACCGGAGGACGTGCTGGTCTATGCCATCGGCAGCAAGGGCCGGGACATCGCCGCCCGGGCAGGCTTTGAGATCAAAGAAGACCACCCGGAAGTCATGGAGCAGCCCGCCTACGCGGACGCCATGTTCCTGACGAACAGGCTTCTGAAGGCTTTCGAGGCCGGGGAGATCAGCGAGATTTACCTGGCGTACACCGCCTTTAAGAATACCGTCAGCCATATCCCCACCCTGATAAAGCTTCTTCCCGTGGAAGTTGAGACGGGAGAGGCCCAGGACGGGGCTATGATGAACTTCGAGCCCGCCGACGAGGAGGCGCTGGACCTGATCATCCCGAAGTATATCGCCAGCCTGATCTACGGCGGTCTTGTGGAGGCCCTTGCCAGCGAGAACGGCGCCAGGATGCAGGCCATGGACAACGCCACCAGCAACGCGGAGGAGCTGATCGACGACCTGGCCCTGATGTATAACCGCGCGCGCCAGAGCTCCATCACTCAGGAATTGACAGAGATCATCGCCGGCGCGGGAGCGATAGGCTGACGGATCGCATAGCAGCCGGCAGGAAATGCGGCGGAAAGCTCCGCAGTCCGGAACAAGAAGAAAATAGGAACACGACGCCGCACTGAGTGAGGCGCCGTGAGAAAGAGGTAAAAATGGCAGGAGAAAACAAGGGGAAGATTACCCAGGTCATCGGCGCCGTGCTGGACATCCGCTTTGACGAGGGAAAGCTGCCCGAGATCAACGAAGCCATCCGCATCCCCACGAAGGAGGGCGGTGAACTGACGGTGGAGGTCGCTCAGCATCTGGGGGACGACACGGTGCGCTGCATCGCCATGGGGACCACGGACGGCCTTGTCCGGGGCATGGAGGCCATTGCGACAGGCGCTCCCATTTCCGTGCCGGTGGGCGAGAAGACCCTGGGCAGGATCTTTAACGTGCTGGGGCAGCCCATCGACAATAAGCCCGCCCCCGAGGGCGTGAGCTACGAGCCTATCCACAGGGCGGCGCCGGCCTTTTCGGAGCAGTCTACGGAGACGGAGCTCCTGGAGACGGGAATCAAGGTGGTGGATCTGCTCTGCCCTTATCAGAAGGGCGGAAAGATCGGCCTGTTCGGCGGCGCGGGCGTGGGAAAGACCGTGCTGATCCAGGAGCTGATCCGCAATATTGCAACGGAGCACGGCGGCTATTCCGTGTTCACAGGCGTGGGCGAGCGCACCCGTGAGGGAAACGATCTCTATCACGAGATGAGCGAGTCCGGCGTTATTGAAAAGACTACCATGGTGTTCGGTCAGATGAACGAGCCCCCCGGAGCGAGAATGAGAGTGGGACTCACCGGCCTGACCATGGCGGAATATTTCCGCGACAAGGGCGGCAAGGACGTGCTGCTCTTCATAGACAATATCTTCCGTTTCACCCAGGCGGGTTCCGAAGTGTCGGCGCTCCTTGGCCGCATGCCTTCCGCCGTGGGTTATCAGCCCACGCTGCAGACGGAGATGGGCGCCCTTCAGGAGCGCATTACATCCACGAAGAACGGTTCCATCACCTCCGTACAGGCGGTGTATGTGCCGGCGGACGACCTGACGGACCCTGCGCCCGCCACGACCTTCGCCCACCTGGACGCAACAACGGTGCTCTCCCGTTCCATCGTGGAGCTGGGAATTTATCCCGCGGTGGATCCCCTGGAGTCCACCTCCCGCATCCTGGATCCCCGGATCCTGGGCGAGGAGCATTACAGGACGGCCCGGGGCGTGCAGGAAATCCTGCAGCGCTATAAAGAATTGCAGGACATCATTGCAATTCTGGGAATGGATGAACTCTCCGAGGAAGACCGGCTCGTGGTATCCCGGGCCCGTAAGGTTCAGAGATTCCTGTCCCAGCCCTTCTTTGTGGCAGGGCAGTTCACCGGCCTGGAGGGACGCTACGTTCCCATCGCCGAGACCATCCGCGGCTTCCGTGAGATCCTGGATGGAAAGCATGACGACATCCCCGAGAGTTATTTCCTCAATGCGGGCAGCATCGACGATGTGCTGGCAAAGGTGAAGAACTGACGCGGTAAGGGAGGAAACTATGGCGGAAAACAATGGGTACAGGCTCCGCGTCGTGACTCCGGAGCGCGTATTTTACGAGGGCGATGTGGAGATGGTGGAGTTTAATACCACGGAGGGAGAGATTGGCGTCCTCCCGGGACATATCCCCTTGACGGTCATCATAAAGCCCGGCATCCTGGTGATCACGGAGCCGGAGGGAAAGAAAGAGGCAGCTCTTCACGCGGGCTTTGCGGAGATCCTGCCTGATGGCATCACCATTCTCGCGGAGATCGTGGAGTGGCCGGAGGAGATTGACGAGAACCGGGCGGAGGCCGCCCTGCAGCGAGCCAGGGAGAGGATCGCCAACCGGGATTCCCAGACGGATCTTGCCCGGGCAGAGACAGCGCTCCTGCGGGCTATGGCGCGAATCGAAGTGCTGAAGTAAAAAGACGTTTACTCTAAATAAGAACCAATGATACGCAGCGTTCATATAGTTATTAGGAAAAGGTAACTATGAGGCGCTGCGTATGGACTTTCAGACCAAAATCAGATTTACCCATCCCACGGGGGTTCCCATTCCGTTTTTTATGGCGTATCCCGGATATCTCTCATCATCTTCCGGGGAGGAGGAAGAAAAGAAGTGGAACCAGGATATGGAATATTTTCGCCGGACGTATCCTGCCAATGTGCGCAGGTGTCAGAGGCGGGTGGAGGAGATCCTGGATAAAATGGATTACGAGGGCAGCATGATCTATGACGAGTACCCCGACAGCCTGGGCCTTCAGAGCCTTGCCCGCATCATCGCCGGCACGTTAAAAAAAGAGGACGGAGATTTCTACAGGCAGGCGGAAGAAGGCATGGGTTCCGGACAGACGGAGAGCAGAGAAGGCTGCGGACAGGCGGAGGAGATCAGCCTGGAGGATCTGCTGCAGGTGCTGGTCTGCAATGAGATTTTGCGTCGCAGGCACAAATCGGACAGACCGTCCTGGGACGGACAATAAAAGAGCACCAGCCCGAGCCGCAAGGGCCCGGCGGGCAATAAAAGAGCACCAGCCGAGCCACAAGGGCCCGGCGGGCAACAGAAGGGCACCAGCCGAGCTGCAAGGGTCCGGCGGGCAATAAAAGAGCATCAGCCGGGACGCACAGGGGCGATGGACCACAGAGGAACTATGGACGAATTACGGAGTATTCTGGAAGAAGCGCTGAACGAAAAACTGAATCAGATCGTATTGAGCAATTCCCGGGACTCTGCCCGGGCCGTAAAGGTGAAGATACGCCCTGTGCAGATCGGAGGAGAACTGAAATTCCAGGAGACCCGCTATCAGGGGACGAAGGTTTTTCATGAAAATTTCGGCCGGGAGGAAACCGCGCTGCGGACAGAAAACTACCTGCGGGAACTGTTCCGTCAGGGACAGATGGACTGGGACGGCGGAACAGCCGCAGTTCTGGTGAGCAAAAAGGGAAAGATGACCGTGAAGGCGCGCCGGGGAGGAACCGGCATCAACGCCTCCACTGCCGGCGTCAAAGCTTCCGCCGTCAATGCATCCGCCGGCGGTCCGGCGGAAGATCCCGCTTTGCGCCTCGCCCACAACCGGGTGAAGCGTTATCTTCTTCCGGAGGGGGAGCCGGTGGACTTTTTGGTGGAGCTGGGTGTCCAGACCCCGGAGGGAAAGGTCCGGAAGGAGCGCTATGACAAGTTCCGTCAGATCAACCGCTATCTGGAATTTATCGAGGACGTCTTAGAAGAGCTTCCAAAAGACCGGACCCTGCACATCGTGGATTTCGGCTGCGGGAAGTCCTACCTGACTTTCGCCATGTACTATTACCTCCATGTGAAACAGGGACGGGACCTGCAGGTGACAGGACTGGATCTGAAGGAGGACGTGATCCGGCACTGCAACGAGACGGCGGAAAAGCTGGGCTATGAAGGACTGCATTTTGAAATGGGGGATATCGGTGCATACCGGGGGAAGACCGGGCGGACATGGTGGTCTCCCTCCACGCCTGCGATACGGCCACGGACTATGCCCTGGAAAAAGCGGTGAAGATGGGGGCATCGGTGATCCTGGCGGTCCCCTGCTGTCAGCATGAGTTAAACCGGCAGATCAGCTGTGAAGTCCTGCGCCCCGCCCTGAAGTACGGCGTGATCCGGGAGAGGATTTCGGCGCTCCTCACAGATGCGGTCCGGGCGCAGATCCTGGAGCGGCAGGGGTATGACACCCAGATCCTGGAATTTATCGATATGGAACACACTCCGAAAAACCTTTTGATCCGGGCGGTAAAAAGGCAGGGCATGCGTGCTCCTTCCGCGGGGAAGGGGCTTGCGGAGATGGAGGAGTTTTTGCGGATTCACCCCCTGTTGGAGAGACTGACGGGAGAAGAAGGACAGCCTTAGTATGAAGAAATTTCTGAAACCTATTGTGATACGGAGTCTGTTGTTCGTGATGACGTTTGCGGCGACGATGGCTGTGACGGACAATCTCCTGAACAGGGGGCATGACAACCTGACCATGGAGATGCAGGAGCCCACCCTCCCCGTGATCACGATGCTCTGCGGCGACGTGGAGTACAACCAGCTGCACGGGTACACGGTTCCCATGGATACCGCAAGCCAGCGGGATACGGTCACCGTTCTCGGCGAGGGCCGGAGCACGGATCTTGTGGTGGATACCTACGGCCGTGAAGTCAGTGACATCCAGGCGGAGGTCCGCAGCATGGACGGAAGCCGCCTGATCGAGAACATAGACTTAAACGGTTATGAGGAGGCGGAGGGCAGCATTCCGCTGACCGTTTCCTTAAAGGATCTGATCGAAAAAGACGAAGAGTACATGCTGGTGCTCCTTCTGAAGCTGGACGGCTGGCAGGAGGTTCGCTATTACGCCCGGGTGGTGTGGAATGAAGAGAGCCATCTGAAGGAAGACCTGGACTATGTGCTGGATTTTCATGAAAAACTCTACGACCGGGAGGCGGCCCGGGATCTGGTAAAGTACCTGGAGACCAATTCCCGGCTGGAGGACAACAGTTCCTTCCACAAGGTGAATATCCACAGCAGTTTCCGCCAGATTACCTGGGGGGACATGAAGGTTTCCCAGCTTGGGGATCCCGTTGTGACGCTTCGGGAGATCAACGGTCAGATCGCCTCTTTCCTGACGGACTTCTTTGTGTCGGTGAAGGGGGAGAACGACGATACCTATTACAGGGTGCAGGAATATTACAGGGTGAGATATACGGCCCAGAGAATGTATCTGCTGAATTATGAACGCACCATGACCCAGGTGCCGGATGAGACGGATCTCTATGCGGGGGATAAGCTTCTCCTGGGGATCGCAGATGAAAACGTGGCCATGATGGAGAACGAGAGCGGCACGGTAGTGGCTTTCACCCAGGCGGACCGGCTGTTTTCCATTGACATGGCGGGACAGAAACTGGCGCTGCTCTTCAGCTTTTATGACAAGGAAAGCAGGGATGCCCGCAGCATATACGATCGCCACTCCATCAAGATTCTTGCTGTCGGGGACGAAGGCAGCGTGGATTTTGCCGTCTACGGTTATATGAACCGGGGAACCCGGGAGGGGGAGAACGGCATCCAGATCAATCATTATGACGCGGGAACGAATACCGTGGAGGAGATCGCATACATCCCCTGGGATCAGGCATATTTCAGTCTGGAGAGGGAGATGGAGGATCTCCTGTACCTGAACTCCGACAGGATTTTGTACCTGTCCCTGGACAACGCTGCTTACCGGGTGGATCTGGAGAAGGGAACCTATGAGAAACTCTTTGACGAACTGTACGACGGCTGCATGAAGGTTTCCGCGGATCACCGGATCCTGGTCTGGCAGGAGCAGGGACAGAAGGAATATTCCCGGGAGATCCAGGTTCGTGATCTGGAACAGGATACCCAGGTGACCCTTCAGGGCCGGCCGGGGGAAGCGCTGAAAATTCTGGGCTTTATGGATAAGGATATCATTTACGGCGTGGCCGACGTCCGGCAGATCACAAGGCTGAATTCGGGACAAATGTTTTTCCCTATGTATAAACTCTGCATCTGCAAGCCGGACGGGACGATTTCCAAGGAGTACAGCCAGGATGGGATCTATGTCATGGACTGTTCCGTGGAGGAAAACCAGATCACGCTGGAGCGCATGAAAATGCAGGAAGACGGCAGCTTTGCCGCCTGCGGTCAGGATCATATCACCAGGACGGCTCAGGTGGAAAGCAGCAAGAATCAGGTCGTGGTGGTGGATATCGACGTTTACAAGCGCTACGTGCAGATCCAGGTGACCGGAGAGATCGATTCGCAGAAGACCCAGCTCCTTACCCCGAAAAATGTGATCCATGAGGGAGAGGACAGCCTTGTGCTGGAGGCAGAATCCCCGGTTCCCCGGTATTATGTCTACGGCCCGTACGGCGTGGACGAGATCTGCGTTTCCGTGGGAAACGCTGTGGACAGGGCTTACGAGGTGGCGGGTACGGTGACTTCGGAGTCGGGAGAAAAAATATGGCAGAGGGGAAGCCGCGCCACCCGGAACCAGATCATGGCCATCAAGGAGCCGGAGCAGGTGGAAACCTCAGAAAGCCTGGCCTACTGCCTGGACACAATGCTGCGGTATAAGGGGATCTCCGTGGACAGCGCGAAACTGCTTCAGGAAGGGCAATACCCCCTGGACATTCTCCAAAACAACCTGACGGATGCAATGGCGATCGACATGACGGGATGCAATTTGGACGCCATGCTCTACTATGTGAATCAGGATATTCCGGTGCTGGCGGTGCTGTACAGCGGTGAGGCGGTGCTGGTCACGGGCTTTAACGAATCCCAGGCGGTGATCTTCCAGCCCTCCGCGGGAAAACTGTATAAAAAATCCCTGAACGACACGGCCCAGTGGTTCGAAGAAAACGGGAATTGCTTTTTCACATATATACCCTAACAGTTCACGCGTCCGACTGCCCCTGGCCGGAATCGTGCTTGCACGAGGTGCCGGCCAGGGGTAGCCGGACGCAGGGAGCGCCATCTTATGAGCAAAGGAAGCTGCGAAGCAGCGGGAAGCGCGGAGCGCGGCTTTGCGAATGGCGCGAGTGAACTGTTAGGTTCGAGGGATGTGGAACGGTTGACTTTTGGGGAAAAATGTTCTATGCTTAAAGAGTGGATGCGGAGACCTGCGTCCGAAAAAAGAACACAATATACACAGGAGGTTACGAATCATGGGCAAGTTTGTGATGAAAGAGACAAAGACCGGCATCAAGTTTGATCTGAAAGCCGGAAACGGCGAAGTGATCGCTACATCCGAGGTTTACACCACCGAGGCGGCATGTAAGAACGGTATCGCGAGCGTTGCTAAGAATGCACCCATTGCAGCTATCGAGGATCAGACCGTGGACGGCTGCGCAACTGAGAAGAACCCCAAGTTTGAAGTATATCTCGACAAGGCGGGTGAGTACCGTTTCCGCCTGACCGCCGCAAACGGCCAGACCATCGCTGTCAGCGAAGGGTATAAGGCAAAGGCAGGCTGCTTAAACGGCATTGAGTCCGTGAAGAAGAACGTGGTGGACGCGCCCACCGTAAAGGCGGACTGATCCGCGGAAAAGCTGCCGGGAACCGTGATCGTGTGAGATGCGGCCGGGAAAGCGCCCCCCGGGACGGCCCAGCCGGGAAAACGTTCCCGGGTGGCCGCGGCCGGGAGCCGTAATTGTGTGAGCCGCGGCGGGAAAACGTCCCCTGGGGCGGCCTGGCTGTCGTGACGGAAAGAAAGGAATGGATCAATGGAAGACATCAAGGAAAAGATCACAGAGATCGTAGAGAAGATCACCAAGGATGAAAAGATGAAGGAGCAGTTCAAGAAGGATCCCGTGAAGGCTGTGGAATCCGTCCTGGGGGTAGACCTTCCGGACGACGCGGTGAAAAAGATCGTTGACGGTGTGAAGGCGAAAGTCACTCTGGACAGTGTGGACGATATCGCTTCAAAGCTGAAAAAGATGTTTTGATGAAAAAAAGATGAGAGACAGAACCGGTGTTCCGAGTGCGGACGCCGGTTCTTCTGTATTTTCGGAGATCTGTTTTGCCGGCAGCAGAGTCCTGACAAAAATCGTATGTCTGCGAATATTATTGAAAAATTTCCACATGATAACTCCATGCCCGAGGATTCGAAAATCATCGGATCAATTCAATAGAAAGAAGAAAACGAAAATGGAGGAAATAGAAGGAAATGAAAGCAACAGGAATTGTCAGAAGAATAGATGATCTGGGAAGAATCGTGATTCCCAAGGAGATTCGCCGCACCCTGCACATCCGGGAATCCGACGCGCTGGAAATTTTTACCGACCGGGAAGGCCAGATCATCTTAAAGAAGTATTCGCCCATCGGTGAGATGACAACTTTCGCGAAACAGTACGCGGAGAGCCTTGCCCAGGTATCCGGGCACGCGGCGCTGATTGCCGACCGGGACCAGTTCATCGCCACTGCCGGCGGCTACCGCCATCTGGTGGGAAAGAGCGTCAGCCATCAATTGGAAGAAAAGATCAACAACCGTGAGACCGTCCTTGCATCCAAAGGGGACCGGGGGTTTATTCCCGTCAGCGAGGAGGGCGGCGAGATCTTTATCCACCAGATGATCGCCCCCATTATCTGCGAGGGGGATATCATCGGCAGCGTTGCGCTTCTGGAGGACGATAACAAAGGCAAGATGGGCGAGGTCGAACAGAAACTGGTGCTCTCCGCCGCCGGCTTTCTGGGAAGACAGATGGAGCAGTAGCCTCAGAAAACGACCCGGTCCCTTCCGCCGGCTTTGCCGTCGTAGAGCTTCCGGTCCGCATTTTTCAGCAGAGTAGTGTGATCCGTGTGTTCCCCGGGGGTCAGACCGAAGGTCATGGTGATGCGGATGGTTTTATCTTCGAAGGGAATCTCCAGCCGGCGGATTTTGTCCAGCAGCAGGTTCAGGGAACTGTAAGCCTGATCCATGTCCATGTGGTCAAATACCAGAAGGAATTCTTCGCCGCCCCAGCGGGATGCGAAACCATTCAGGTGCATGTGATCCCTCAGGATTGCGGCCACCTGTCTTAAAACTTCGTCGCCGCAGTCATGACCGTAGGTATCGTTTACCGCCTTAAAGTGGTCGATATCGCCGAGACAGACACAGAAGGGCGTCCCTCCGGCCTCAGAGCGATCCATGATCTGGCGGAGCCTGCGGTTCGCAGCGCGGCGGTTGTAGAGCTCTGTCAGAGGATCCTGCTCCACAGTCTGCCGCACGGCCTGCTGCATGTTTACGGCAGCCCGGCCGATACTGCCGAACTCATCGTTCCGCTTCAGGACGATTCCGTCCAGTTCCGCCGTCAGATCGCCGGTGGAAACCGCGTTCAGAAAAGAGCAGATCTTTTGCAGCACCACGTCAAATTTCCGCGTGTAGAGATAGAGGAAGAGGATGATCAACAGGGTGACGATGACCACGGCGACCACCAGGGGATAGCTGGCGTGCCGGATGGACAGATCCACCTGGCTGCTGGGTTTTCCGAGGAACACCATGCCCACGATGGAACCGTCTGAATTTCTTAAGGGGATATAATAGCTGAAATATTCCTGGCCATTGATGATGGTATTGGTATAAAAGTGGGCCTCTCCGCCGTTTAAGACGTCCTTCTGGACGATCTGCGGTGCGCTGGTGCCCACAAGTCTTTCCCCGTTCTCTCTGCGGATGGTGGTCAGAATGCGGGTATCCTGGTAAAAGAGGGTGACTTCAAAGCCGGAATCTTCCTTCACGCGGTCCACCAGGCTGTACTCAGCGGTCAGGTCGTGTTCCCCCTTAAAAAGAGACAGGGCGGTATCCCCCACCAGCGTGTAGTCGCCCGGATAGGCCAGATCCAGCATGTGGATCACATTGTTGGCCGCGCCGTGCAGTTCCGATTCGATCTCCTGGTACATAGCCTTGGTGAAGAACTCCGTGGACAGAAACAGTATGATGATCCCACAGAACAGAAGGGGCACCGCACTGATGACAAACAGTATATAGGCCATTTTTCCGCTCTTTTTTTGCTGCATGATCCCTGCTCCTCTCTGCACCGACTGCAAAGACGTGCCCGGCCCCGTCCGGGGCCGGATTATTCTTCCTAATTATACAACATTTGGGACAAGGATTGCAAGATGGCAGGACAAAAAGTGCGCCTGTCAAAAAACAAAATTTTCCGGGCGTCTTGACAATTCCGGCCCGCCCGAATTATAATATCAAGAATAAAAGGCAATGACGAAGACAGTAGCTCTTTTCAGAAAGGCTGCAGCGAGCCGGGGAGGGTGTGAGCCCGGTGCGAGTAAGGAGAGAGGGAAGATCACTTCCGAGCTGCCGGGAGGAAAGCGCCGGGGCCCCCGGGATCAGCCTGATCCGGGAGGCACAAAAAGCCGGGATCAGCCGGATAAGCGGAGCGGGCATACCGTGCGGACATTCCGCAGGCGTCAGTAATTCCGGACGGGAACCTTACGTTACGGGGAGGCATATTTCTCTGACAGGGACGGGAGACTTTTCGAGCGGCCGCCTGCGGCGGATTGTCAGGTCGGTACGGGGAGTCTGATAAAAAGTCCTGCGTGGGAGCGTATGTTGTAATAGGTGGTAAGCGGGAGTATGTCTCGTCCTATTATGGGCGGGATTTTTTTATTTTCAGTTTTCTCGATTGAGAGTTAAGGGAGAGGAGAAGAGACATGTACAGACAAGTGGACGCGAATCTGAACTTTGTGGAGCGCGAAAAAGCGGTGGAAAAGTTCTG
>CANQCF010000015.1 GCA_947589505.1 uncultured Acetatifactor sp.
ACGGGACTGCTGACCCAGAATTTCTGTCTTCCCATCAGCGGGGAGTATCCGAAAGACGCCGATATTTTCCCGAACAACAAATTCCTGGTGTCCCTGAACCATGAGACCAACGCCATGACCTTTTTCAGCCTGGATCTGGAGAAGCATACTATGATCATGAACGGCGCGCCGGTGAAAGTGAACGTGCCGAACTGCATCGTGTTTTATAAACTGCGGCAGCAGGAGGACTGATTCTTCCGGCAATGGAAGAAAACGGCACATTTTTTCCGAGTGCCAGCGAATTTGCTCCGGCGGACTGCCGTCATAAAAACTGCCGCGGCGGGTATACTTTTTCAAATAACCCGCTTGACAGTTGGACAAAATATCTGTATGATAGTCAATGCGTATTAGGAGAGTGTCTTCAAAAGCCCCGTCGGGAAAGGCATTTTTGGAAGCTGACGCCGGCGGAGCGGCCGACAGATTCAGTAGTTCTTATCAATGAAGTTTAAGGATTTGACAACAGGTTATGGACGATAATTTCAAGATTAGAAAACGCAGAAGGGTGGAGCATTGGCAGATCATTGCGCTGGTCCTGGCTTTGTACGACGCGGTTGCGGCAAACGGGTCTTTCCTGTTTGCCCTGTGGGCGCGCTTTGATTTCCACTATTCTACGATCCCAAGCAGTTATCTCTCTTCTGCGCTGAAATTCATACCAATTTATACGGGGATCGTCTGGATTGTTTTCTTCTGCTGGTTTTTGTACCAAAGCATCTGGCGTTTTGCCAGTTACCGGGAGCTCCTGCGGCTGATCGGCGGCAATCTTGTCTGTATTTTGGCGCACTGGATCGGGATTACTCTGATCTTTCAGAAAATGCCGCTGAGTTATTATCTCTTCGGAGCGATCCTGCAGTTTGTCACCACTACGGCGGTGCGTTTTTCCTATCGCTTTATTCTCCTGGAGCGCAGCAAGCGGGATTCCAACGGTTCGGCTTACCGGGCAATGATTATCGGAGCGGGCGAGGCAGGGCAGGCGCTTCTGAGGGACATTCAGCATGCGAAGGAAGTGGAATATAAGGTTTGCTGTTTTATTGACGACAACCCGAATAAGTGGCACCGTAATATAGAAGGGGTTCCCATCTTTGGGGGCCGGGATGATATTTTTTCCGCTGTGGAGAAGTACAAGCTGGATACAATCCTGTTGGCGATACCAAGCGCCAGCAAGGAAAAGACCAGCGATATCCTGAACATCTGCAAGGAGACGGGATGCGATCTGAAGATCCTTCCCGGCATGTACCAGTTCCTTACGGGAGAAGTCTCCCTGAGCAAGATGAAGGATGTGGCGGTGGAGGACCTTCTGGGGAGGGATCCGATCAAAGTCAACCTTGAAGAAATCCTGAAGAGCATTGAGGGGAAGACCATTCTGGTGACAGGGGGAGGCGGTTCCATCGGAAGCGAGCTCTGCAGACAGATCGCGGGGCACAACCCCGGGCAGCTTGTTATCTTTGATGTCTATGAAAATAACGCCTACGATATTGAACAGGAGCTCAGGAGTACTTACAGCAACCTGAATCTGACGGTTCTGATCGGCTCAGTCCGGGACAGCCGCAGACTGAATTCCGTGTTCGAGACGTATAAGCCGGATATCGTTTATCATGCGGCGGCCCACAAGCATGTGCCGCTGATGGAGAGCAGCCCCTGTGAGGCAATTAAAAATAATGTGATCGGCACTTATAAGACGGCAGTGGCCGCCATGATGAACGGGACGAAGCGGTTTGTGCTGATCAGCACGGACAAAGCGGTGAATCCCACCAATATCATGGGGGCAAGCAAGAGGCTCTGCGAGATGGTGATCCAGACCATGGATTATATCAGCAGGGAGGGAAGGCAGGACCTTTTGGTGAATCTCGCGGGACATTATGGCGAGGCCGCTTACAGGGGCGAGGCGGTCTACCGGAACCCCGGCACCAGGACGGAGTATGTAGCGGTGCGCTTTGGAAACGTGCTGGGAAGCAACGGCAGTGTGATCCCTCTGTTCCAGAAGCAGATCGCCAAAGGAGGGCCGGTGACGGTGACCCACCCGGATATCATCCGGTACTTCATGACGATTCCAGAGGCGGTGAGCCTGGTTCTCCAGGCAGGAACCTACGCAAAGGGCGGAGAGATCTTTGTGCTGGATATGGGGGAGCCGGTAAAGATAGACACTTTGGCGCGAAATCTGATCAAACTGTGCGGGCACAGGCCGGATGAAGATATTAAGATTCAGTACACCGGACTGCGGCCCGGCGAGAAGCTCTACGAGGAGAAACTGATGGCGGAGGAGGGGATCGAGAAGACCGAAAATGATCTGATCCACATCGGAAAGCCCATTCAGTTTGATATGGTGAATTTTATGGGACAGCTGGAGGAGCTGGCCGACGCCTGCTATTCCAATGACGAGGAGATCCGCAAGCTGGTGAAGACCGTGGTGACAACCTATCATCCCACTTGCGAATGACGCCGGAAAAAACATCGAATCATTGTCATGTTAAAAGATATCCGCTGACGGGACTGTCGGCGGATTTTTTGCGGAGAACCGCGGTTGGTGCTTTCCCTGTAAATTTCCCGTGGCGTTAATTCCGAGGATGTGTTATACTGGTAACTGGGCGGAAAACAGGTGTTTCTCATGAAGAAGAACCGGACGGGGATAACTTGCGTATGAAGGAAGAACTGGTGCGGACGGCTATGCTCCTGGGAGAGGATGGCGTGGAAACATTAGGAAAAAAACGCGTGGCGGTGTTCGGCATCGGCGGTGTCGGCGGGTACGCGGCGGAAGCGCTTGCCAGAAGCGGCGTGGGAGCGCTGGATCTGATTGACAATGATGTGGTGGATCTGTCGAATCTGAACCGTCAGATTATTGCAACCCACGATACAGTGGGGCGCAAAAAGACGGAGGTAATGCGGGAGAGGATCCTTTCCATCAACCCGGACTGCTCGGTGGTTTGCCGCAATGCCTTTTATCTCCCGGAGAATCGGGAGGAATTTCCTCTGCGGGAGTATGATTATATCGTGGACGCCGTCGATACGGTGACAGCGAAGATTGATCTGGCTGCGGCGGCCCAGGAGTACGAAATCCCCATCATCAGCAGCATGGGAACCGGGAACAAGCTGGACCCCTCCCGTCTGGAGATCGCGGATATTTATGATACTTCCGTCTGTCCCCTGGCAAAGGTCATGCGCAGGGAGCTGAAAAAGAGGGGGATACGAAAGCTGACGGTGGTTTACTCCCGGGAGGAGGCAAAGAAACCGTACGGGATTTTCAGCTCCGGCGCCGAGGGCGAAAAGCAGACAGACGGCGGGAGACGGGAGACGATGGACTGCGGCAGGGACGGCGAAGAGAGAGAAGAAATCAAAAAGCCGGGCAAAAGAAGCATACCGGGGAGTACGGCTTTTGTGCCGGCGGCCGCCGGACTTCTGATGGCTGGGTATATTGTCAGACATCTTGCAGAAATAGAATGACACGGGGGCTATTGCAGGACGGCGCGGGTAGAACCGCCGCGGCTGGAACAAGAGAAGGAGACAGGGGATATGATCTTCAAATGTAAGAATTGCGGGGGCAACAGCATCTACAGTCCGGAGAAGAAAAAAATGTACTGTCCTTACTGTGACAGCATAGACAGCCAGGAGCGAAGGGAGAGCATATCCGAAGGACTGGAGACCTGTCCGGAATGTGGGGGGACCATTCCCATAGAACAGTTTGACAGCGCTTCGAAATGTCCTTACTGCGACAATTATATTATTTTTGACGAGAGGGTGGAGGGAGATTACCGCCCGAAATTCCTGATCCCGTTCCAGATGGGAAAGGATGCCTGCAAAAAATCCCTTCGGGACAGATTTCAAAAAAATACTTTTGCCCCGGCGGATTTTCTCTCGGAGGCACGGCTGGACAGCATGCAGGGCGTATATGTGCCTTTCTGGTTTTATAACTATGATGTGAACGCGGTCTTTGAGGGCACCGGGACGAAGGTGCGCAGCTGGACCAGCGGGGATATGCGCTACACGGAGACCTCCTATTATTCCGTAGGCCGGGATATGGAGATCACTTTTGAAAAATTGCCTGCGGACGCCTCCGTGAAAATGCCGGATTCGGTGATGGACCTGATGGAGCCCTATCATTATCAGGAATTGACGGACTTTGATCCGCAGTATCTTTCCGGGTTTTACGCGGAATTTTACAATATGCCGGCGGAGCAGGTGGAAGACAGGGCAAAGACCAAGATGACGGAGGACGCGAAAGCGCTCCTCAGATCAAGTGTCTCCGGCTACAGTTCCCTTCACGCCGACCGGGAGACCGCACAGATCATGAACCGAAACGTGGAATACGGCCTCCTTCCGGTGTGGAGATATATCTACAGCTATAAAGGCGAGGAGTATCCCTTTTATGTAAACGGGGAGACAGGCAAGATCGTCGGGACCGCCCCTCTCTCAGGAACAAAAGTCCTGGTCTATTCAGGAGCACTTTGGTTTTTCCTGACAGTGATCATGGCTGCGGTAAACGGGATTCTGGGACTGCTGTAGGAGGTGCGCGGTGGAAGGGAACATCAGGGCTGAGGAGAGAAGACAATTTTTTCGGTATTTTAAGGGATGGATCATTGCGGCGGCGGTTCTCCTGGCAATCTGGGGGATCCTGGCGGTCATAAAGATGGCGTCCGGAGGATCGTCGGAGAGGAACAATCCGGATGCGCCCTCCCAGAGGGTCTATGATTACGCGGATGTGCTGACGGACTCCCAGGAGGAAATGCTGGCTCAGTTCATTACAAAGTGTGAAAAAGAGGGGGCGTGCGACATCGTCCTTGTCACGATCTGTGAAGAAATGGGGCTGGAGGATTGGGAATGGGAACGCAATATGATGAATTATGCCGACGACTTCTATGACAACGGGGCCTTCGGCTATGACAAACCGTACGGGGACGGGGTGCTGATCTTGGACAACTGGTATCAGGATGAGAATGGCAGTCAGGAGGGCACATGGCTCTCCACCAGCGGTAAGATGGAAGAGATCATCGGTCCCAGCGAAGAAAACGATATTTTTGACGCTTTGTACGCATATATCTCCGAAGATCCTTTAAAAGGTTATGTGGCGGCTGTTCAAAAGACGGCGGAATGGGGGAGCGGCAAGGCGGAAAAGAGCGGCGTGGACGGGTTTTACTGGATGCTGGCGGCGGTAATTCCCATTGTCATCGCGGTGATTTATGCTTTAGTCCATATCCGACAGACCGCCGACAAGGACACCACAGCGGCAAATACCTATGTGGCGGGAGGACAGCCGGTTCTGCGCGGAAAGAGGGATGAGTTCCAGAGAAAGTCCACCAGCAGTGTCAGGATCCAGACTGACAGCGGCGGCAGCGGAAGGTCCTCCGGAGGGAGTTCCCACGGTGGAGGAAGCTCCGGACACCACACTAGCAGCGGAGGCCACAGCCACGGAGGCGGGGGCAGAAGAAGGTAAAACGGCGTTTGTAATGTCTGCATTGAAACATAACAAAAGCGCCCGCATGACGGTGCGGGCGCTTTTGTTGTCATGCCATCTCGTTGACGGCTTTGCTGATGCGGGAAACCTTTCTCGCAACATTGTTCTTGTGGTAAACCCCTTTGCTTCCGGCCATCTCGATCACCTTGACAGCGGATGCCAGCTCTGCGGAAGCGGCAGCCTTATCTCCGGACTCAACTGCGGTGAAAACCTTTTTCATAGCGGTTTTTACTCCGGATCTGACAGCCTTATTTTTCTCGGCTCTCTCACGGCTGACGGAAATTCTTTTCTTAGCGGATTTAATGTTAGCCAAAATCTTATACCTCCATTTACTGATAAAAAATCGTTGTTATCACAGCCTGTATCGGTCCGACACGGAAAACCAATACAAGCACACTACCCTAGTTTAGAAAATTATTGTGCTTTTGTCAATACATAATAAGCAAAAAAATGTAAAATATATACCTTAACAGTTCAGCCAGCCGCCGGATCAGCGTGGAATCGTGCTTGCACGAGATTCCACGCTGACCCGGCGGCTGAGGGAACGCCATATTATGAGCAAAGGAAGCTGCGAAGCAGCGGAAAGCGCGCAAGCGCGGCTTTGCGAATGGCGTTGGCTGTAGGAAATCAGGATAATCGTGCTTGCACGAGATTATCCGCTTATGCGGCGGCTGAGGGAACGCCGCGTTATGAGCAAAGGGAGCTGCGAAGCAGCGGAAAGCGCGCAAGCGCGGCTTTGCGAATGGCGTTGGCTGAACTGTGCCTGCCGTGTAGGGAATCAGGATAATCGTGCTTGCACGAGATTATCCGCTTATGCGGCGGCTGAGGGAACGCCATATTATGAGCAAAGGTAGCTGCGAAGCAGCGGAAAGCGCGCAAGCGCGGCTTTGCGAATGGCGTTGGCTGAACTGAGCCTGCCGTGTAGGAAATCAGGATAATCGTGCTTGCACGAGATTATCCGCTTATGCGGCGGCTGAGGGAACGCCATATTATGAGCAAAGGTAGCTGCGAAGCAGCGGAAAGCGCGCAAGCGCGGCTTTGCGAATGGCGTTGGCTGAACTGTGCCTTTTGATTTTTTTTAATGGAGGAAGAGATGAGCAGTAATTGTCAGGTGAGAACAGATCTGGCGCTGGAAGCACGTGAGAGCGTGGAGAACACCGGGGGAAAGATGAGCGGCATCCGGGTGGAGGAATATGACATTGAAGAGCATGGGATCCATGTCACAAAAGTCTATGTCGATACGAAGAATGCGGCGGGGAGACTGGGAAAACCTATGGGAACATACATCACGATAGAGGCGGACGCCATGGTGGAACCGGACGAAGGATACCATCGGGAGATCTCCCTCTGTCTTGCGGAGGAACTGAACGATCTGCTTTCGGAGGAAGGCGAAAAGGAAGAACAGTCGGTTCTTGTGGTTGGACTGGGGAATCGGGAAGTCACCGCGGACGCACTTGGGCCACAGGTGCTGGACAATCTTTTTATCACCCGGCATATGGTTAAAATTTACGGAAAGGCGGCCGTGGGGGAGGGAAATGTCAATCTGATCAGCTGTATCGAGCCGGGAGTTATGGCAAAGACAGGGATGGAGACCCTGGAGATTGTCAGCGGAGTGATTGAGGAGACATCGCCGAATGTGGTCCTAGTGGTGGATGCGCTTGCCGCGAGAAGCACAAGGAGGCTGAACCGGACCATACAGATCACAAACACGGGAATTCAGCCGGGTTCCGGCGTCGGCAATCATAGGAGCGCCCTTACGCAGGAGTCCTTGGGAACGCCGGTCATCGCCGTTGGAGTCCCGACGGTCGTAGACGCTGCCACCATTGTGGAAGACGCGCTTGATAAGCTGATGGGGCCGGAGAAAGTTTTTGAGAGAGGAGCACTCTCGGATCTGAACAATATGTATATGACCGGAAAAGATGTGGACGAGGTGATTAAGAGAGTGAGCTATACGGTTTCAGAGGGAATCAATATCGCTCTGAAAAAAGGGCTTGTACTCAACGAGGATGTATAGATACAGGGTCTTCCGCATAATTTAAAAGGATATTATAAGTTGGAAAAGAGGGCCGGTATTGGCGGAGACAGATAAAAAAGACAGGAAGGGCAGGATCATTTTTTTCCTCGGGATTTTCTGCCTATTGGTATTCTGCTGCGGCGCCTTTTTCAGCAGGAAGGGTCTGAAAAACATGGAGCGGTTTCTTTTTCCGCTGACGGACTATGCTGACGGACGAGGAAACGGTCTTCGGGAAGAATTTTTTTCCTGTCTGCTGCCGCTTCTCGCGGAACAGGGCAGGGACGAGACTGTGCCGTTTGCTCTCTGGGAAGACGAGGAAACCCGCCGGTCGTCGGGAACCGCGGAGCTGGAAGAACTTCAGACTCTTATGGAGCAGGAGCAGCTGGAAGAGAGGAGGCTTCGCCAGAACCTGGAAGAAGATCCGGGTTTAGAAGACCGATTCCCGTATGGGGATCCGGATGATACGGAAGGCATTGCTCCGGAAGTGCCGGAAGACAATACCGCCGCCCAGCGTTTCACAGATTTCACGCCCCATGAAAAGGTCCGGGAGGTATCCTGGGAGGAGATGGGGGACTATGAATCCCTTGTAAAGAATTTTTACATAATCGATCCCTCTACCATGGCGGGGAGCAATCAGCTGAAGGCGGAAACCTTTCTCGCAAAAGATCTTACCATTGAAAAGGACCCGGATGTACAGGGCCCTCAGATCCTGATCTATCACACCCATTCCCAGGAAGGGTTTTCGGATTCCATAGCCGGGGACCCGGAAACTACCATCATGGCAGTCGGCGAGGAATTGACCCGTATTTTGACCCAGGACTACGGGTACCAGGTTCTGCACCACACGGGAGAATACGATAAAAAAACCCGGGACGACGCGTATTCCAAGGCGCTTCCGGAGATCGAGGAGATCCTGCAGGAAAATCCGTCTATTCAGGTGGTGATCGATCTGCACCGGGACGAGGTTCCGGAGGGCACCAGGCTTGTGCAGGAGAT
Organism: uncultured Acetatifactor sp.; assembly: GCA_947589505.1. Classification (GTDB taxonomy): domain Bacteria; phylum Bacillota; class Clostridia; order Lachnospirales; family Lachnospiraceae; genus Acetatifactor. Next base: position 8,493 of record CANQCF010000015.1, read on the forward strand.
AGATGGCAAGCCCACGGCGAGATTTATGTTTTTTAACGGCCTCAGCAGGACAAAAAAGACAGGGAACCTCGATTATCTGTATAATGTATATCAGGAGGAAAACCTGGCCTTTTCTTTCCAGATGCAGCTCAGAGCCATGGAATACTACCCGGGGCTGACCAGAAAAATCTATTTAAAAGGTTACCGCTATAACATGCACCTCTGTCCGAGAAGCCTTCTGATTGAACTTGGGGCACAGAACAACACTTTGGAGGAAGCGATGAACGCCTGCGGTCCATTGGCGCACATTCTGGACCTGGTGCTCAGCGGGGAGACGCAGGAGGCATCGCCGGAAACGTGAATGTTAAAGAATTTGCAAAAAAAGCGTGTCCTGAACAGAATGTTTTTCCTGCGCAGTTTTTCAGCGTTTTTGTGGACAAGTCTCTTCTTTTTTGCTAGAATATATCAGAAAGAACGTGCGGCAAAGTCTTGGAAGTCCGCTGGTTATGCCCTCCCGGTAAAGAATAAATGTTTATCGTTTTACATATGACTCAGCGTGGAAACGCAAGGCATGGGAGGAGAAAGAAGAGGAGCAAACATGACTCATATAGATCAGTCCAAAATCCGCAATTTCTGCATTGTAGCGCATATTGACCACGGAAAATCCACACTGGCCGACCGCATCATCGAGCAGACGGGGCTTCTCACCAGCCGGGAGATGCAGAATCAGGTGTTGGACAATATGGATCTGGAGCGGGAGCGGGGGATCACCATCAAAGCCCAGGCGGTCCGGACAATTTACCACGCAAAAGATGGGGAAGAGTATATCTTCAATATGATCGACACCCCGGGACATGTGGATTTCAATTATGAGGTGAGCCGGTCCCTGGCGGCCTGCGACGGCGCAATCCTTGTGGTGGACGCCGCCCAGGGCATCGAGGCCCAGACCCTTGCGAATGTCTATCTGGCCCTGGACCACAACCTGGATGTGTTTCCGGTGATCAACAAGATCGATCTGCCCAGCGCCCAGCCCCAGCGTGTAAGCGAAGAGATCGAGGATGTGATCGGCATCGAGGCTCAGGACGCGCCGCTGATCTCCGCGAAAAACGGCATCGGCATCGACGATGTCCTGGAGCAGATCGTAAAAAAGATCCCGGCTCCGAAGGGAAACCCTGACGATCCTCTCAAGGCGCTGATCTTTGACTGTATCTACGACTCCTACAAGGGGGTTATCGTCTTCTGCCGCGTCATGGAGGGGACGGTAAAAAAGGGCACGAAAATTCTGATGATGGCCACCGGGGCCCGGGAAGAGGTTGCAGAGGTCGGGTATTTCGGCGCCGGGCAGCTGATTCCCTGTGAGGAACTTTCCGCCGGAATGGTGGGCTACATCACCGCCTCTATAAAAAATGTGAAAGATACCGCCGTGGGCGATACGGTCACGGATGCGGACCATCCCTGTGCGGAACCCCTGCCGGGCTATAAAAAGGTTCTCTCCATGGTGTACTGCGGGCTATATCCGGCGGACGGCGCGAAATACCCGGATCTGAGGGATGCCCTGGAAAAATTGCAGCTGAACGACGCTTCCCTATACTATGAGCCGGAGACTTCCATAGCGCTGGGGTTTGGATTCCGCTGCGGTTTTCTGGGACTGCTGCATCTGGAGATCATTCAGGAGAGACTGGAGAGGGAATATAATCTGGATCTGGTGACCACGGCTCCCGGAGTGGTCTATAAGGTCTTTAAGACGGACGGGGAGGTCATTGAGCTGACCAACCCCTCTAACCTTCCGGATCCCTCTTCCATCGAGCACATGGAAGAACCCATCGTCAGCGCGGAGATCATGGTGGCCAGCGAATACATCGGCTCCATCATGGAACTCTGCCAGGAGAGGCGGGGCAGATATCTGGGGATGGAGTACATTGAGGGCACCAGGGCGCTGTTAAAGTATGAGCTTCCCCTGAATGAGATTATCTACGATTTCTTTGACGCGCTGAAATCCAGATCCCGGGGGTATGCCTCCTTTGACTACGACATCAAGGGGTATGAAAAGGCTCCGCTGGTAAAACTGGATATTCTGATCAACCGGGAGGAAGTGGACGCGCTTTCCTTTATCGTCCACGCGGATTCCGCCTATGAGAGGGGCCGGAAAATGTGTGAAAAACTGAAAGAAGAGATTCCCAGGCACTTGTTTGAAATTCCGATTCAGGCCGCAGTGGGTGGAAGGATCATCGCCCGGGAGACCGTGAAGGCAATGCGAAAAGATGTGCTGGCAAAGTGTTACGGCGGCGACATCACCCGCAAGAAAAAACTTCTGGAAAAGCAGAAAGAAGGGAAAAAGCGCATGAGGCAGATCGGGAATGTGGAGATCCCTCAAAAAGCCTTTATGAGCGTTCTGAAGCTGGACGACAAGAATTGACGCCGTCGGCAATCTGAGAGAATTGGACGATAAGAATTGATGCCGCCGGCAGGCTGAGGAAACTGGACGACAGGAACAGATGCAGGGCTGTGAGGGCCTGAAAACGCCGCCGGGATCGACTTGGCACACGGCATATACCGGATGCGATCGGTCTGCCGGGCGGCAGGAAGGGCGGAAACGATATGATCCAGAGTGAGAAACTACCGGATTCCGGGGGATGTGGAGAGGAGCTCATGCTTTATCTCCACATTCCTTTTTGCGTCAAAAAATGCAGATATTGCGACTTCCTCTCCGGACCGTATCCGGAGGAAGTCCGCAAAAAGTACCTGAAAGCGCTTTTGGAAGAGATCCGGTGCCGCTGCGGGGAACTTTCTGAGAAAACAGTGACCAGCATCTTTTTCGGCGGCGGCACGCCTTCCCTTTTGGAGCCGGAGGAGGTGGAGGCGGTTCTCGGGGAATGCCGAAAATATCTTTTCATACGGGCTGATGCGGAGATCACCATGGAGTGCAATCCGGGCACGGCGGACCGCAGGAAACTTGATGGTTATCGTGAGGCCGGTGTCAACCGCCTGAGCCTGGGGCTTCAGTCCCCCCGGGAAGAGGAACTGCGTCTCCTCGGGAGAATTCACACCTGGGAGCGGTTTTTGGAGACATACAGCCAGGCCAGGGAAGCGGGTTTTGACAATGTCAATATTGATCTGATGAGTGCCCTCCCGGGGCAGGATCTGAGAAAATGGAAGGAGAATCTGGGCCGGATCCTGGCCCTGGACCCGCCGCCGGAACATCTCTCCATCTACAGTCTGATTCTGGAGGAGGGGACGGAGCTTTTTGAAATGGAGAGGAAGGGACTCCTGTGCGGAGAACTGGCGCTTCCCTCGGAGGACGAGGACAGGGAGATGTATCATGCCACGGCGGGGATCTTAAAAGATTATGGCTACCAGCAGTACGAGATCTCGAATTATGCAAGGCCGGGGTATGCCTGCCGCCACAACTGCGGGTACTGGACACGGCGCGAGTATCTGGGGTTTGGGGTCGGCGCGGCATCCCTTCTCGGGGAAAAGCGTTTTTCCAATGAGAGAGATATCCAAAAGTATATGGAAGATCCCTGCGCCGGAAGGCAGGAGGAAGTCCTGGAAACGGAAGATATTGTGGAGGAATTTATGTTCCTTGGGCTCCGCATGACGGAGGGTGTGGGGAGGAAAGAATTCCGGGAGCGCTTTGGAAAGTCCATGGATGAGGTCTATGGGGATGTGATCCGCAAAAACTGCGGGGACGGACTGCTTATGGACGACGGGGAGAGGATCCGTCTGACGGAACGGGGGCTGGATCTTGCCAATTATGTGATGGCGCAGTTTTTGTCACGGGAAGACGGTTAAAACGGCTGGCCCCACGCTGTCCGCCGGCCGTCCCTCTTAAAATTCAAATGGATACAGGCACAGGAAATTTTGTCCGCACATAAACTATCTTAACGAAAGCCGGTGGGGTGAAGCGCGGAGGCGGCGAGTTGAAAACCTTTCAGCATCCTTTGACGGCGGAGGAAGAGGCAAGACAGATTCGTCTTTTGCGGGATGGCAGTCCCCAGGAGGCCGGTCATGCGAGGGAGGTTCTGATAGAGCATAATCTGCGCCTGGTAGCGCACATTATAAAGAAGTACCAGATAGTGGATGAGGATCCGGAGGATCTGCTGTCCATTGGGACGATCGGACTGATCAAGGCGATCAACAGCTTTGACGCGGGCAAGGGAAGGCTGGCCACCTATGCCTGCAGGTGTATTGACAACGAGATCCTGATGCTCCTGCGGAGCAAAAAAAAGACGGCCAGAGAGGTTTCGCTCTTTGAGTCCATCGGCCAGGATAAGGAGGGAAACGAGATCCGGCTGATGGATGTGATCGAGTACAGCCAGCCGGATACCGTGGATTATCTGGAGCTTGACTCCAATATCCGAAAACTGAGGCGCCTTCTGAATGAAGTCCTGACAGGGAGGGAGAGGGAAATCATCCTCCTGCGGTACGGACTTTTGGACGGAGAGGAGAGAACCCAGATCCAGATCGGAGAAAGGCTCGGCATTTCCAGAAGTTATGTCTCCAGGATCGAAAAGAGGGCGCTGGGGAAACTGATGGAAGGATTTCGGGGAGAATTGTCAGAGATGCCCTGACAAATTCCGGCAAGCGCCAGGATTTATGAATTTGCGAGAAAGGACTTGTCATTTTCCTTTTTTCAGGTTATAATCAGTTCATATCAGGCTTGAAACATCGTTGAGAGCAGTGCGTTTCCTGCTCTTCGATGTTTCGCTATTCTTTTCACATTTCTAAGTGATAACGGTTCTGCGTTTCCCGCAGGCCGGTCTTTCAGAGAAACAGGTGAATTGCACAGCGGTTTCCAGTGATTTTGCAGTGCGCTGTTAGTAGGCCGAAGTGTGTTTGGCGGCGGCAAAGGACGGCCGGATACCGCGTTCGTCTGCCATTTTTTGGTAAGTTACGAAAAAAGGAGGAAAATTTATGTACAGTACCATTTTATCGGGGGCCCTTTTAGGCGTCAACGCCTGTCTGGTACAGGTGGAGGTGGACGCGGCATCCGGACTGCCTGCCATGAGCATGGTGGGATCTCTCAGCGGCGAGGTCAGGGAGTCCCGGGAGAGAGTCTGGGCGGCTATGAAAAACATGGGGCTGGAGATCCCGCCAAAACATATCACGGTGAACCTTTCCCCGGCGGACTTAAAGAAAGAAGGGACAGCCTATGACCTTCCCATCGCGGTCGGAATGCTGGAAGCCCTGGGATATTTTCCTGCGGGGAGGGCCCGGGACATTCTCTTTTTAGGAGAGCTGGGGCTTAACGGGGAGATCCGGCAGGTGAGGGGAGTGCTTCCGATCGTGCGGGAGGCAGCAAAAATAGGCGTCCGGGAATTTATTGTGCCGAAGGAAAACGCCGGGGAGGGAGCGGTGATACCGGATGTAAAGGTGCGGGGAGCGGCGACAATGGGGGAAGTGCTCGGGTTTCTGATGGCGGATGCTGCGGAGCGCGGGGCGGTTCTTCCCGCACAGGATACGGCGGGGTGGACTTCCGCGGATGGCGCGGAAGGGCCGGGATATGATTTCGCGGAGGTAAAGGGTCAGGAGATGGCAAAGCGCGCGGCAAAGATCGCGGCGGCGGGGTTTCACAACCTGCTGATGATCGGAACGCCAGGCGCCGGAAAATCCATGATCGCAAAGCGGATCCCGGGGATCCTTCCGCCGCTCACGCTGGAGGAAAGCCTGGAGGTTACTTCTGTTTACAGTGTCGCGGGAAATCTCGATGGAAAGTCGCTTCTCACGAAAAGACCTTTTCAGGCGCCGCATCATACGATCTCCATGCCAGCCCTGATGGGCGGGGGCGCTGTGCCGCGTCCCGGGGTCATCTCTTTGGCGCATAGGGGCGTACTGTTTCTGGACGAACTGGCGGAATTTCCGCGCGTAGTTCTGGATGGTCTGCGCCAGCCCTTGGAGGACCGGCGGATCCAAATTGCACGGGTGGGCGGAAACCTGATCTATCCCTCGGACTTCATGCTGGTTTGCGCCATGAACCCCTGCCCCTGCGGCTTTTATCCGGACCGCGGACGATGTCGCTGCACGGAACCTCAGATAAGGCGCTATACGGGAAAGATTTCCGGGCCGATCCTGGACCGGATGGATCTCTGTACGGAACTGCAGGCGGTTGACATTTCCAGCCTTCACCGGGAAAGCGGCGGCGAAACCAGCGCGCAGATCCGCGGTCAGGTGGAGAGGGCAAGGAGGATGCAGGAGGAACGCTTTCAAGGAATGGAGTACCGTTTTAACGGGGATGTAAGGGCGGCGGACATCGACCGTTTCTGCCCCCTTGAAAAAGAGGACAGAAGATTCATGGAGGAAACTTATGCAAAGATGGGACTCAGCGCAAGATCCTATCACCGCGTCCGCAAGGTTGCCAGGACGATCGCGGATCTGGCGGGGGAGGAGAGGATCCGCAGGGAACATCTTCTGGAGGCGGTATTGTTCCGGCCGGCACAGGAGTACTGGAAGTAAAATCGGAAACAGCCCGGAATATGTCAGGAACAGAGCGGAAAAGGCTGGGCACGCAGGATCCGGGGAAACGATTAGGGACAGGATCAGGAAAAAGATCAGGAGGCAGGATGTGGAAGAAGAAAGATATTATCATCAGTGGCTGCAGAACATGAAGAATCTCACGGCACGATACGCGCAGAAGCTGCTTCAAAGATTCCCGGAACCCCGGGAATTGCTGGACGCTCCCGAAAACTGGCTGGAAGAAATCCTTCCGCCGGCACAGTTTCAGGAACTGCTGGAGAGGAGAAGGGAGGTAAGGTCCGTCTATGGAATGCAGGAAGAATATGAAAGACTGATGGAGAAGGGGATCCGGTTTGTAAGCTGTCATGAGGAGACCTATCCCTGGCGTCTTTTAGGGATACCCGATCCGCCGGTGGGCCTGTATTATCGGGGAGGTTTGCCTGAGAGGGATACGCTGTCCGTAGCGGTTATTGGTTCCAGAGAGTGTTCGGAATACGGCGTTTACATTGCCCGGGAGCTGGGGGCTTTTCTGGGCCGGAGGGGAGTCGATGTGGTCAGCGGAATGGCCAGGGGAATCGACGGGATCAGCCAGCAGGCGGCACTGGAGTCCGGGGGTGTGTCCTATGGCGTCCTGGGAAGCGGTGTGGACGTCTGTTACCCTGCTGCTAACAGAGCCTTGTATGACAGCCTGATAGACCGGGGAGGCATTCTCTCCACTTATCCTCCCGGCACCCCGGCTGCAGGCAGAAATTTTCCTGCCCGGAACCGGATCGTCAGCGGGCTGGCGGACGCTCTCGTCGTCGTGGAGGCCCGGGTAAAGAGCGGAACCCTGATCACCGTGGATATGGCGCTGGAGCAGGGGAGGGAGGTCTATGTGGTCCCGGGACGGGTGACGGACCGGCTCAGCGACGGCTGCAACAGGCTTTTGAAGCAGGGGGCCGGGGTTTTTCTGGATCCCGAAAGTTTTTTGGAAGAGCTGGAGGAACTTGCCTTCTTAAAGAAGATTAAACCGGAGCACTCCGACGAAGGAAAAAACGCAAAAGAGGATTTCGGGCGTAAGTATTTGCCGGCCGCTAAGGAGATTACAGCAATGGAAGAGACGAAGCAGGAAGAGATTAAACAGGAAGGGACAAAGCAGAAAGAGACGAAACAGGAAGGGACGAAGAAAGAGACGAAACAGGAAAGGAAGAAACCAGAAAGAAAAAAACAGGAAGCGCCAGAACCGGGAGGACAGAATACGAAGGGAAACAAAGAGTTTTTATGGAGCCGGAGCACGCCTCAGGACCTGGAGGAAGAACTCCTCCCTGTCTGGGAGAAGCTGGATCTCACGCCAAAATCTCTTGAAGAGATCGGCAGCGCGCTGGGCGGCCGGTATTCTGCAGCGGAGCTTGGAGTGCTCCTTCTGCGGCTGGTGATGACCGGCAGGGCGAAACAGATCAGCGCAGGACACTTTTGCAGACTATGATTTTGTAGACGCAAAAAGATAAATTTGCACCATTGAAACAGAGGGAGAAAAAGTTTATACTGATTTTATGAGAAATTTTTCCATGAAAGAAATACAGGGGCGGAGGAATTGCTATGGCGGCATACCGGGAGAGGACGAAGACAATATCCATAGGAGACAGGGTGATCGGGGGAGGAAACCCCATCCTGATCCAGTCCATGACCAACACGAAGACGGAGGATATTAAGGGAACCGTATCACAGATCCTTGCCCTGGAAAAGGCAGGCTGCGAGATCATTCGCTGCACCGTTCCCACGCCGGAGGCTGCGTCAGCCATCCGGGAGATCAAAAGGCAGATCCATATTCCCCTGGTGGCGGATATTCATTTCGACTACCGCCTCGCCATCGCCGCCATGGAGAATGGGGCGGATAAGATCCGTATCAACCCCGGAAATATCGGGGATGCCGGCCGGGTGAAAGCGGTAGTGAAGACGGCGAAGGAGAGAGGAATCCCCATCCGCGTGGGTGTGAACAGCGGATCGCTGGAGAAGGATCTCCTGAAAAAATACGGCGGCGTGACGGCGGAGGGGATCGTGGAGAGTGCCCTGGATAAAGTGCGTTTGATTGAAGATATGGGGTACGACAACCTTGTGATAAGCATTAAATCCTCGGATGTAATGCTTTGCGTAAAGGCCCATGAGCTTCTCGCCGGGAAGTCGCCCTACCCCCTGCATGTGGGGATCACAGAATCCGGCTCCGTGCAGAGCGGCAATATCAAGTCCGCCATCGGGCTGGCACTGATCTTAAACCAGGGGATCGGGGACACGATCCGGGTGTCTTTGACCGGGGATCCTGTGGAGGAAGTCCGATCCGCAAAGCTGATCTTGAGGACTCTTGGACTTCGAAAGGGCGGGATCGAGGTGGTGAGCTGTCCCACCTGCGGCAGAACCCAGATCGACCTGATCGGCCTGGCGGGGAAGGTGGAGAAACTTGTGGAAAATTACCCTCTGGACATCAAAGTGGCGGTTATGGGCTGCGTGGTAAACGGCCCCGGGGAGGCCCGGGAAGCGGATCTCGGTATCGCGGGGGGCTCCGGAGAGGGACTTTTGATCCGAAAGGGCGAGATCCTGAGAAAGGTTCCGGAGAAGGAGCTCCTGGCGGCGCTGAAAGAGGAACTGGATCATTGGGAGGCATAGGTAATGAAGGCGTTTTTTGAGGTATTTCCCACATTGAATTTCCAGGGACAGCTTAAGGATCTGCTGGATCAGGCTTTTGTGGAGAGAATTTCTACTACAAAAGCAAAGGATTTTCTGCGCATTTATTTATTTTCCCGGAATCTGATCGAAAAGAAGCAGATCTGGACTGCGGAGGCGGAGATCAAAAGACAGCTTTTTTCCCAGAGTAATATTCGGATCAAGATTTACGAGCGCTTTGAACTCTCCGTGCAGTATACGCCGAGAAAACTGTTGGAAATCTACCGGGAGAGCATACTGGAAGAACTGAAGCAGTACAGTCATGTGGAATATTCGGCTTTTAAGTCCGCGAATCTGGAATTCCCCGAGGAGGATCTTCTGATTGTCAATATGGAGGATTCCGGACTGATCCGCGCAAAAGAAGAGGAGCTCCTCAGGATCCTGGACAAGATCCTTGTAGAGAGATGCGGTTTTTCGGTCAGGGTACAGGCTGCATACCATGAGACAGAAAGGGAGGACAACCGCCTGGAAGAAGAACGGCTGATTCAGCTGAAAGTGGCTGAGATCACAGGACGCCTGAAGGGATATCGTCCCCTGGCATCTGATGAGAAAGCGGCGCCGGAAAAAGCGCCTTTGGATGGTGCGGAAACGGATGAACTTCCGAAAGAGGAGCCTGTTTCGGAAAGCGCTGACGCGGAGAGCGGAACTGCAGCTGAAAAAACGGGAGGATCTGAGAAATCAGGAAGCGTCAAGGAGAGCGACGGCAGGCTGAATGCCGGAAGAAGGGAATTCTCTAAGAATGAATTCAGGCGGGGCAGCGGTAAAAAAGGAGAATACAGGAAGTTCGACCGGGGAGGGTTTGACCGTAATTCCGTAAAAAAATCAGACAACCCGGATGTCATATATGGGCGGGATTTTGAGGAAGAGGCTATCAAGATCGAGGACGTCTCCGAAGAAGTCGGCCTTCCCATTGTGCTCCGGGGCAAGATTCTGAAGGTGGAGACTCGGGAGACGAAAACCGGGAAGACCATTATCACCTTTGATTTTTTTGATCACACGGACACGATCCGTGGGAAGCTCTTCGCTCAGAACGAAGAACAGGCCGAGGAGATCACGAAAGAGATCAAGGAGGGCGCCTTTATCAAGGTGAAAGGCGTGGTTATGATGGATGCTTTTGACAAGGAATTGGCCATGGGATCCATCAGCGGCATAAAGAAGATCCCGGATTTTACGGTTCACCGGGCGGACACTGCGCTGCACAAGAGGGTTGAGCTGCACTGTCACACGAAGATGAGCGAGATGGACGGTGTCTCAGAGACAACTGATATTGTTAAAAGGGCTTTTCAATGGGGACATCGGGCCATCGCCATCACGGATCACGGCGTGGTGCAGGGATTTACGGATGCCGGACACGTCTGGGACGATCTATGGAAAGAAAAACAGAAGCAGTGCGAGGAAAAGGGAGAACCTGATCCTGATAAGCAGGACTTCTTTAAGATTCTGTACGGGATGGAGGCCTACCTGGTGGACGATCTGATGGAGATCGTCACAGGGGACCGGGGACAGGATCTGGAGCAGGATTATGTGGTTTTCGACCTTGAGACCACCGGCTTGTCCCCCGTCAGCGATCGAATCATAGAGATCGGAGCGGTGAAGGTGGCGGGAGGAGAGATCGTAGACCGGTTTTCCACCTTTGTCAATCCTGAGATGCCGATTCCTTTTGATAAACAGAAACTCACCGGCATCCGGGACGAGATGGTGCTGGATGCGCCTCTGATCGAGGAAGCGCTTCCGAAATTCCTGGCATTTTCCCAGGGATCCGTGATGGTGGCTCACAACGCGAATTTTGATATGAGTTTTATTATGGAAAACTGCCGCAGGCTGGGCTGCCCCGGAGAGTTCACCTGCGTGGATACTATGCTCACTGCCAGGGTGCTCCTGCCGGGTCAGGCAAAGCACACCCTGGACGCGGTCTGCAAGACGCTGGGAATCTCTCTGGTGAATCATCACCGTGCTGTGGATGACGCAGAAGCTACGTCGCATATATTTATAAAGTTTACAAAGATTCTTCGGGAAGAGAGGGGAGTGTATACGCTGACACAGCTCAACGCTCTGGGGGCGTCCACTCCGAGTCTGGTCCAGAGGGCTCCCGTCCATCACGCGATCATTTTGGCCAAGAACGATCTGGGGAGGACGAATCTGTATCGGCTGATATCAGAGTCACATCTGACCTATTTCAGTCGGTTTCCCAGAGTGCCAAAGAGTTTGGTCATGAAATACCGGGAGGGGCTGATCCTGGGGAGCGCCTGTGAAGCGGGTGAGCTATACCGGGCGCTGGCGGAAGGCCAGTCGGATATCCAGATCGCAAGACTGGTGGATTTTTACGATTATCTGGAGATTCAACCCTGCGGGAACAACCGGTTTATGATTGCCTCAGACAAGTTCCAGAATATTCAGTCCGAGGAGGATATCCGGAACATCAACCGACGGGTTGTCAAGCTGGGGGAACAGTTCCACAAGCCGGTTGTCGCCACTTGTGATGTGCACTTTTTAGACCCGGAGGATGAGATCTACCGGCGCATTGTTATGTCTGGAAGAGGCTTTGAAGACGCGGACCAGCAAGCCCCCCTTTACCTGCATACGACAGAAGAGATGCTGGAGGAGTTTTCCTATCTTGGGAGCGACAAAGCCTTTGAAGTGGTTGTCACCAACACCAATATGATCGCGGACATGATAGAGACCATAGCTCCGGTCCGCCCGGACAAGTGCCCGCCGGTGATCCCGGACAGCGACAAGATACTGACGAGGATCTGTTACGACAGGGCGCATGAGCTATACGGTCCGGATCTGCCGGAAGTGGTGGATGCCAGGCTGAAACGGGAGTTAAACTCCATCATTTCCAACGGTTTCGCAGTGATGTATATCATTGCCCAGAAACTGGTGTGGAAATCCATGGAGGATGGGTACCTTGTGGGGTCCAGGGGATCTGTGGGAAGCTCTTTTGTAGCAACTATGGCGGGTATTACGGAGATAAATCCCTTAAGTCCCCATTATTACTGCAGCAAATGTCACTATGTGGACTTTGATTCTGAGGATGTGAAAGCCTACGCCGGGACAGCCGGAGTCGATATGCCGGACAAGACCTGCCCTGTGTGCGGGGAACTTTTGCACAAGGACGGTTTTGACATTCCCTTTGAGACTTTCCTGGGCTTTAAGGGGAACAAGGAGCCGGATATCGATCTGAACTTTTCCGGGGAGTACCAGTCCAAGGCCCATAAATATACGGAGGTCATTTTCGGAGCGGGCCAGACTTTCCGGGCGGGCACTTTTGGCACCCTGAAGGACAAGACCGCCTATGGGTATGTGAAGAACTATTTTGAATCAAAGGGCATTACGAAGCGAAAGAGCGAAATGGAACGCCTCACCAGGGGATGTACGGGCGTAAGGCGCAGCACCGGCCAGCATCCCGGCGGTATCATCGTTCTGCCCCTGGGTCAGGACATCAATACCTTTACCCCTGTACAGCATCCGGCCAACGATATGGAGACGGACACCATTACTACCCACTTTGACTATCACTCCATCGATCACAATCTCTTAAAGCTGGACATCCTGGGACACGATGATCCCACCATGATCCGCATGCTGCAGGATATGACGGGAGTGGATCCGCTGACCATTCCTCTGGACGGAAAGGACGTCCTGTCCCTTTTCCAGAACACGGAAGCTCTGGGAATCACGCCGGAGCAGATCGGCGGTACGAAGCTGGGGGCCCTTGGACTTCCCGAGTTCGGAACGGACTTTGCCATGCAGATGGTTATCGACGCCCAGCCGAAGTCTTTCGCGGATCTGGTCCGTATCTCCGGCGTGGCCCACGGCGAAGATGTGTGGCTGGGAAACGCGAAAACCCTGATCCAGGAGGGGACGGCCACCCTGTCCACATGCGTCTGCACACGAGACGACATCATGACCTATCTGATCCGGATGGGCATAGAGTCTGAGACCGCTTTTAAGATCATGGAGGCGGTGCGAAAGGGCGTTGTGGCGAAGGGAAAGTGTGAGAAATGGCCGGAGTGGAAAGAAGAGATGAAGGCCCATAACGTGCCGGACTGGTATATCTGGTCCTGCGAGAAAATTAAGTATATGTTCCCCAAGGCCCATGCGGCTGCTTATGTCATGATGGCCTGGAGGATCGGCTACTGCAAGATCCATTATCCGCTGGCGTATTACGGGGCATTCTTCAGCATTCGGGCGAAGGCGTTTTCATATGAGATCATGTGTCAGGGACAGGCGCACCTGGAGGAGGTTCTGAAGGACTACCGCAGCAGACCGGAGAAAAGCCTTACCAATAAAGAGAAAGATGCCATCGGCGACATGCGCATCGTGCAGGAGATGTATGCGAGGGGCTTTGCTTTTGCTCCCATTGATCTCTTTAAGGTCCATTCCAGATTGTTCCAGATCGTGGACGGAAAGCTGATGCCTTCTCTGATCAGCATCGAAGGGCTGGGGGAAAAAGCTGCGGATGCCGTGATGGAGGCGGCTAAGGACGGCCCATTCTTGTCAAAGGATGATTTCCGGCAGAGAACCAAAGTCTCCCAGGCAGTCTGCGATCTGATGGACAAACTGGGGCTTCTGGGGGATATCCCGGAGAGCAACCAGATCAGTCTGTTTGATTTTATGCAATAGGGGAAGGAAATATTAATTTAGGACGGAAAAATCCTCTGCCGGGGGATTTCCCGGAGGTTTCTCCAAAGAAAAAAGTGGTTGAAATATCATAACAAAAGTTGTATAATGACACACGTATTTAGGGCGGAAAGAAAGTGTGCCCTGCAGGATCAAGGCAGCGATCCGGTCAGCGTCATCGAAAGATGCTGCGACATGTTTGGACTGTTTCTCACGATTCCCTTTGCTCTTAAGACGGCTTTGATTTAAGAGTGTCGGCATCCTAAGACAAGGCTTCGTGCGGGTGGTCTATTCCGTTGAAACTGGCTGCGTGACGGCTGCGGATCAAATCGTATTTTGAAAGAGGAAGAGTGTTATGGAGACGAAAGAGAAAAAAACCGGGGGCTGGCGCTCCAACAAATGGGTGAGGGCGGCGATTCCGGCCCTGCTGTTACACTGTAGTATCGGAACGGTTTACTGCTGGAGCATCTTCAGCCAGGAGATCGCGGATTACATCGGGTTTTCCAAGGCGGCGACGGAGTGGGCTTTCAGTTTCGCCATTTTCTTTCTTGGCATGTCGGCGGCGTTTTTAGGGAACGTGGTGGAGAAGGACATTCACAAGTCTTCCCTGATCGCGGCCATCTGCTTTGCACTTGGCATGGCGGGAACCGGTTTCTTCATCTATTACGGCGGCCTGCATCAGCACAGCGCCGTGGCCCTGGTCGGCATTTATCTCTGTTATGGCCTGATCATGGGCATCGGCCTGGGGACCGGTTATCTCTCCCCTGTAAAGACGCTGATGCTCTGGTTCTCCGACAGAAAGGGTCTGGCAACCGGTCTTGCAGTGGCGGGTTTCGGCGCGGCAAAGGCGATCGCGAGCCCCATCATGCAGGCTATGCTCACCGGCCTTGGGGACGGCGGGATCTATAAGATGTTCATTATCCTGTCCATCGTGTATTTCATTATGATGTTTGTTGGGCATTTGCTTTTGAAGAAGCCGGACGGCTGGCACGAGCCTCAGACCAAGGAACAGGGCCAGAGCATGTTCACCGTGATCAAGACCAAGCCCATCATGAACTACATCGGCATCTGGCTGATGTTCTACATCAATATCACCTGCGGCCTGGCGCTGATCTCTCAGGAGAAGATGATCGTGAAGTGCCTTGGCCTTGCAAGCTACGTGGGTATCATCTCCACGATCTCTGCGGTGTTTAACGCGGGCGGCCGTCTGGGATTTTCCGCCTGGGCGGACACCATGAAGGACAGGAACACGATCTACAAGCTGATCTTCATTCTTTCCATTGTGTTCACGGGACTTGTCATGGTGACCGGCGGTATTAAGAACGGCGAGGGGAACCTGCTCCTCACAATTCTCGTTTTGGCACTGATCTTCGTCGTGAACGCAGGTTACGGCGGCGGTTTCTCCAATGTGCCGACGCTGCTTTCCGATCACTACGGCATGGGAAATATCAGCGCGATCCATGGGCTGACCCTTTCCGCATGGGCAATCGCAGGACTGACCGGAAACCAGATGGCGGCCTGGATTGTAAACCATTTCGGACAGACCGTTACGATCCATGACGTGGAAGTGAACCCTACCGGATATCAGTGTGTGCTCTACGCAACCCTGGTTCTGTATATCCTGGCCCTGGTGATCTGCCTGGTGTTCGTAAGACCCACCGAGAAGGCGCTGGAGGCAAAGAAGGCAAAGGCAGCGGCAAAAAATAACTGAGGATTCAAAAGACGGTTTTAGGCGGAGGCTGTGGAGCAATGTGAAATTCCTGGGCGCGGCTGGATCTGTGAAAAGAACAGTTGTCTGACAGCAAATGCCGGAGAGCTTATCATAAAAAAGTGCAGGAGGCAGTCTGGTTTGACGGGCAGCCTCCTGATTTGTAATACGGGGCGAAAGTCACACTGCACCCGAAAGAGTGAAAGAAAGGGTAGGAACATGACGATCGACGGTTATACAAGAACCTGCGGACTGATCGGCAATCCGGTGGAACACACGGTATCGCCGGCCATTCACAATTTCCTGGCGGAAAGGACGGGGCGTGATCTGGCTTACGTCCCCTTCCATGTGGAAACGGGGCGGCTGGAGGATGCGGTGAAGGGGGCTTTTGCCTTAAACCTGCTGGGAGTGAATGTGACGGTTCCCTATAAGAGTGAGGTGATCCCTTACCTTGTGGAGGTAGACCGTCTTGCGGCTCGGATTGGCGCCGTGAACACGCTGGTGCGCCTCCGGGACGGGTTCAAGGGCTACAACACGGATATGCCGGGACTCTACCGCGCCATGCAGTCGGATGGTGTCCGGGTGGAGGGGGAGAAGGCGCTGATCCTCGGCGCCGGCGGTGCCGCCAGAGCGGTGGCGGTGATGCTGGCGGACAAGGGGGCCGGGGAGATCCGGATCCTGAACCGCACCCTCTCCAAGGCGGAGCAGATCGCGGAGGAAGTAAACGCAATGACCGGAAAAACGCTGGCGGCGGGTTTTCCGCTGGAGGCGTACAAAGATTTTCCGAAGGAGGACAGGTATCTGGGTATACAGACCACAAATGTGGGGATGTTTCCGAAGGTGGAGGATGTTCTGCTGGATGATCCGGCGTTTTATGACAGAATCCACACGGGCTATGATCTGATCTTTAATCCTCTGGATACAAGGTTTATGCAGCTCACCCGCCAGGCAGGGGGAAGGGCTTTTAACGGCCTGAAGATGCTGCTCTATCAGGGTATTATTGCCTATGAACTGTGGACGGGATGCGAGATTCCGGAGACGCTGGCCCAGGAGACTTACCAAAATATGAGGGCCTGTTTCTGAACGAAGGGTTGCTGCATAGAATTTGCTGCAAAGCGCGGGACGGCTTTTCAAATATTTTGGAGCGAACCTTTAAAATCATGACGAAGAGACCGAAATGTCAGAAGACAGAATTTTTGAGGGCGGCGTTTGTGAATCATAAGTGGAAAACAGGCTGAAACGGTCAGGATGAGGCGTCAGAAAGAGACGGAAACGTGATTCTCGTAGGAAAAGCCTGAATTTCCGCTTGGGAAGAAGGTTTTCATTTGACAGTCGTGAAAAACAGATCAGGGAGAACGGGAATGGAGAAAATAAAAAAGAGTATCGTCCTCATCGGTTTTATGGGGAGCGGTAAGACCACTGTTGGCCTTAAGCTTTCCTGGAAGTTAAGGCTCCCTGTGGAAGATACGGATAAACTCATTGAAAAGAAAGAGGGCTGTACCATCTCCCGGATCTTTGAACGGGAGGGGGAGGAAGCCTTTCGGAAAAAAGAGACAGAGCTCTTAAAACAGATCTCCAAGAGCCGTTATCTCCGAATCCTGTCCGTGGGGGGAGGTACGCCTGTGCGGGAGGAGAACCGCCCGCTTTTGAGACAGTGCGGAACGGTAGTTTACCTGAGGGTCAGGCCGGAGACGGTTTATGAGAGACTGAAGGAAGATTCTTCCAGACCGCTTCTGCAGTGTGAGGATCCTCTGGAGAGGATCAGGAGCCTTCTGGCAGACCGAAAGGAGGCCTATGAGAGCAGCGCGGATGTGGTTCTGGATGTGGACGACCTTGACTCGGAGGACTGTGCGGAGATGATCCTGCGCAGAGTGCGGCAGATCTGAGTGGTTTTGAAAGATTTCAGCAGGGTTCAACAGGTGTCAACGGGCTGTGCAACAGGTTCCGGCTGGCGCATTTTTTCCAAGAAAGAGTGCCGCAGTATCGTGCGGATCGTGAAAAGGCGGAAAGAAGAAAATCTAAAATAAGAAAAGCTAAGAAAAGCGGAAAGGCTTTCCGAAAGGAAACTTTCTTATGACAGGATCAGATAACATGAGGAGGATGCTTTTATGAAAATTTTGGTGATCAACGGTCCCAATCTGAATTTTCTGGGAATCCGGGAGAAAGAGGTGTACGGAACCCAGGACTATCAATATCTTTTGAATCTGATCGCGCAGAAAGGGCAGGAGTGCGGCTGCGAGATCGAGGTCTTTCAGAGCAATCACGAGGGGGCGATCATCGACAGGATACAGGACGCGTATTTTGACGGCACGGACGGCATCGTGATCAATCCCGGGGCGTACACCCATTACTCCTATGCGATCCACGACGCCCTGGCCAGCGTGACAACGATCCCGAAGGTAGAGATCCACATCTCGGACATTACCTCCCGGGAGGAGTTCCGAAAGGTGTCCGTCACGGCACCCGCCTGTGATAAGCAGATTTACGGACAGGGCCTGAATGGATATCTGCTTGCCATCGACGAGATCCTTGCCAGGAAGGCATGATTTCTAAAAAAAAGTTTAAATTTGAGAAAAAGTGTTGAAAAGTTGTCTTTTTTATATTAAACTAGACAGGAATTATAATCGTGACAACTTCAGGAGGTTTATTTTATGATTTCTGCGAGTGATTTCAGAAATGGTATTACTATTGAGCTGGAAAACAGCGTATTCCAGATCGTTGAATTTCAGCATGTAAAACCCGGCAAGGGTGCGGCATTCGTGCGCACGAAGCTGAAGAATGTAAAGAGCGGCGGCGTGATCGAGAGAACCTTCCGCCCTACCGAGAAATGTCCTCAGGCACGTATTGACAGAAAGGATATGCAGTATTCTTATACGGATGGTGATCTGTATTACTTTATGGATACGGAAACTTTCGATACCGTAGCCCTCAGCAAGGATACCGTCGGCGACGCTCTGAAGTTTGTAGTGGAGAATGAAGTATGCAAGATCTGTTCCCATAACGGAAGCGTTTTTTCCGTAGAGCCTCCTCTTTTTGTGGAACTGGAAGTTACCGAAACCGAACCCGGTTTCAAGGGTGATACCGCTACTGGCGCGAACAAACCCGCTATCGTGGAGACCGGCGCGCAGGTTGCAGTGCCTCTGTTTGTGGAGCAGGGGGATAAGATCAAGATCGACACGAGAACCGGCGAGTATCTGTCCCGCGTATAAGATTGCGGGTCCCGGGGGACCGGAAGATATCTTTTTCTGACTTGTAAGACAATATTTTCTGCAGCGGGCTTTTGATTGTCAAGGGCTCTGCGGCGGGTGATATTGTCTTTTTGTTTTATGAGAAGGGGCCGTGGGCGCGGCCAAATGGCAGAAAAAGGGAATCGGATTGAAAAAAGAAGAATTTTGTATGGAAGTGGAACAGAAGATCGCAGAAAAACTGGGGGACAATTATGAAATTAAACTGCAGGAGGTGCGGAAGAACAATAATGTGCGATGGCAGGGCCTGATCATCATGGAAAAAGGGAAGAGCATGGCCCCGACAGTTTATCTGGATGATCTCTATCAGGAGTATGAGCAGGGCAGGGTGGAGATGGAGGATATCCTGGAAAGCATTTTGGAACTTCTCCGGGAAAAAATACCAAAGGAAGATGTGGACATGAATTTTTTCCTCGACTACGAAAAGGTGAAGGACAGGATTTGCTATCGCCTGATCAATGAGGAGAAAAACCAGGAACTTCTCGCTGATATACCGTATCTGCCTTTTCTGGATCTTGCAGTCTGTTTTCTGTATTCTTTTGAAGATAGTGAGATGGGGAGCGGCAGTATTCTGATTCGAAACCAGTATTTGGAGACTTGGGGGATATCCGTCAAGGAATTGTGGGACACCGCGGAGCGCAACACAAGGCGCCTGTTTCTTCCGGAATGTACCTCCATGGAAAATGTCCTGAAAGAAATCGGTGAGAAGGAAAGGGAAGAATTTCATCCGGAACTGCCGGAGCCGGACGGAAAGTTCCTTTCCATGAGCGTGCTCAGCAACCGTCAGAGAATCTTCGGCTCCGCGGTTCTTTTGTACGACGGTTATCTGGAGAGAATTGGAGACAGGCTTGGAAAGAATTATTTTATCCTGCCCAGTTCGATTCACGAGGTGATCATTCTCCCCGAAATCGGCGGGGAAGATTATGGGGATATGCGCGCGATGATTCGCGAGATCAATGAGACCCAGGTGGAGGATCAGGAAATTTTGTCGGACAACCTGTATTATTTTGACCGGCAGAAGAACAAAATGAGGATTGTCTGAAATTCTTAAAATATTGTTTTTCTTAAAAAAACAGTAGACATACGCTTATTTTTGTGTTAGTATAATCAAGGTGATGTAACAATTTTGTAACAGATTAGGCGACCGTAGTCTAATGGATAAAACGATGGCCTCCGACGCCGTTGTTGCAGGTTCGAGTCCTGTCGGTCGCATTTTACATCACCTTGTTTATTCTACGCTTATACTATTGATAACGAAATCGAGCGGGCCTTCTGCTCGATTTTTTGAAACAGGAAGCTTGTCTGACAGCAGTGCGGACAGACAGTTTTGGTTGAGCTGCGAGAGGTCATGATGAAAGAAACTACGAGAGCTGTTGTTGATAAAATTATTAAAGATGGAAAATATATTTTTCCGGTGATTGTGCTTGTAGCGGTTGCTTTTACCGTTGTAATTGCTCTGAAGGCCGGCGAAGTGCACAGGGATGAACTGGATCAGATCGGCGAGTCGATCAGTGAAAGTACCCAGGAATCGGAATCTTCATCCAGCATGGTGATGGAGAGTTCCGAAGAGGGAATTCCTCTGGCGGTCAATGAAGACGCGGACATCCATGATCTGGTGGAGAGATATTATAACGCAGTTGCAGAGGGCGATGAGGAGACTCTGAACAGCGTATGCGATAAAGTTGAAGAAAAAGATATGCTGCGTTATTTGGAAACGGCGAAATACATCGACCACTATTCAGCGCTGGATATCTATACAAAACCCGGTTACGCTGAGGGGGACGTCGTCGCATACGTTTATTTTAAGGTGGTTTTTACCGGCCAGGAGGCGGAATACCCTGGCTATCAGATGCTGTATCTCTGTGCGTCCGAAGATGGGGCTAAAAAAATCAAGAGAACCAGCAAGCCGACGGAAATGAATGAGTATGTAGAACAGATCAGCACGGAAGCTGACGTGGTGGAACTGATCAATCGGGTGAAGGTAGAGTACGACAACCTGATGGCAGAACAGCCGGAACTGCTCACTTATCTGAAGGAACTGGATGAAGAAGTAAACCGTGTGGTTGGTGTTGAACTTGCAAAGCATGAAACGGACGAGAATCCTTCCCAGGAGAGCACGGAGACGCCTCCAGAGGATGTGCCGGAAAATGGCGGCGCAGGGGAGGGCGGAGCCCCGGCGGTGCAGGAACCTGTCTATGCAGTCGCCTCCACCACTGTAAATGTCAGGGCTTCGGACAGTGAAAAGGCCGAAAAATTGGGAAGACTGGAGCTGGGAGAAAAGATCCAGGTCCTGGAACAGCTGGTGAATGGATGGTCACGGGTGCTGTACGAAGGCAAGGATGCATATATCATGAGCCAGTATCTGGACGTTCAGGAGAGCGCCGGACAGTACGGCAGCATTGGAACAGTCAAAGCGCTGGATACAATCAATATCCGGGCAAAGGCAAGCGTGGATTCTTCTAAGCTTGGGACTTTGGCCCTGGGAGAAACCGCGGATCTGATCGCGGATGAAGGCGAATGGTGCAAGATTAACTTTAACGGCCAGGTTGCCTATGTAAAATCGGAATATGTGGAGAAAAGTATTTCCGGGCAATAAAATTTTACGGATGCTTAATTTTTGAATTCTTATGATAAAACAGCTGTGGACTGCATATACTGTCGTGGTAAAAAGACAAGCGCTTTCTAAAAGGAAAGCGCTTTTTCTTTCAAAAAGGAGGAGAATGATGCAGCCACAGGAAGCAGCCGTATACAGGGACATTCAAAAAAACGCGGACCGCATGATGAAGACGCTGGATACATTGTCGGACAAAGTTTATGACAATGATCTGGCAGTCCAGATCTCCCGCCAGTCCTTGAAATTTTCTCAGATCCACAACGAGGCCACGCAGAAACTTGTGGATTCGAGATCGGAAAACTACAGGAGCACGTATCTGGAAGATTTTGTACAGAAGGGAAATCTTCAGTATAACACCCTGTTAAACACCAGTACGGGACATATTGCGGAACTTCTGATCGAAAATACGACAAAGGGGATCGTGGAAATGGAAAAGACCCTGCGACATCACCCGGACGTGATGGGCGCCCCGGCGGATCTCGCAAAGAAAATGCTCTCGCTGGAGGAGAGCAATGTCTCCGCCTGGAAGGAATTTTTATAAGAGGAATTTTTTATGAGAGGAATTTTTATGACGGCGCTCCGCGGCGCCGACGGACTGCAAAGGCATGGAAGGAAGGCGGAGAGAACAGTCTGCCCTGGGTCAGGGACAGATAAAATAGGTCGGAAAGGATGCGCAGTGCGGCCGTGGAAACAGGGCTGAACGGCAGCTCTTTTGTGCATAATCCACAAAAAAGATCCGGAAAATTTTACACATTACTTTGATAAAGCGTATTGTGATTTTGGGAGAATGAGATTATAATTACCGTCAGTGGGACAAAGGCGTTCTGAGTTAGGGGACGACTATGTCCTTTACTCATTATGGCGACTTCTTGTGGAAGAGGAAAGCCGTATCCTGTATTCCTTGGATCCCCAAAACACTATATTATGAAGGAGGACATGAAAATGTCGTATGTTGATGAGGTATTTGATCTTGTAGTCGCAAAGAACCCCGCACAGCCCGAGTTTCATCAGGCCGTAAAGGAGGTTCTGGAATCCCTTCGCGTTGTCATCGAGGCGAACGAAGAGAAGTACCGCAAGGATGCGCTCCTGGAGAGGATCGTAACTCCCGAGAGACAGATCCTTTTCCG
>CANQCF010000016.1 GCA_947589505.1 uncultured Acetatifactor sp.
TCCGGCTCAGCCGGCCGCGCTGTTACAGCGCGGCCGTGTTCGTGTTCTGCTGATACTGGAATCCAAAATTCGCCTTTATCGCCACGGACGGCTTGAGCCGGCGGATCCCCTTTTCCACATCTTCCTTTGTGAGACAATCCGGCTTTTTCTCACCGGGTTTCATCAGTCTGACGCTGTGGGCGATGATCGAGGACTCCACGATTTTCCGGACGTCCCTGGCATTTCCGAAGTTCCTCCCTCTTTTCAGGACGGCGATATGATCCATTGCAGTCTTCAAGGCCTCTTTCTCCAGCTTGTATCCATTTTCCTTTGCAATGTGCATACAGATCTCCTGTAATTCCTGAATGGAATAATCCTTAAACCGAACCATCCGGGAAATCCGCGAAGATAAGCCCGCATCCAGATTCAGGAACGCCTCCACTTCCTTCTCGTACATCGCAAAGATAACGGTCACGTCCGGACAGTTCTCCATAAACCTCACAAACTCCTTGAGCGCCTCGTTGACATAACCTCCGGCACCCTGATTCAGGAAGAACCCCGCTTCATCTACAAAGAGCACTCCGTTTCTCGCCTTCTCAAAGAGCGCCGCGATCTTGCCCGCCGTAAAACCGACGTACTTTCCGATGATATCCGCTCTGGACGCCTCGATGAAAGTGGCGTTAGCGGTTCCATACTCCGCCATCACCTCGGCCAGCAGTCTCGCGCTGGTCGTCTTGCCGGTTCCCGGGTTCCCGTAAAAGAGCATATTTCCATGAATTTTTTTCAGCTTGTCATTTCTCCTGGCTTCCTTCAGGAGGGCCGCCTGCTCGGTGACCATGTCTTTGACGTCCGCCAGGCCCGGCAGAGCTTTCAGTTTCTCCAGCGGTGCATCCTCGACCTTTTCGTTGAGCTGAAAATCTTCCGGATGCAGCAAGTTGTCCGAATCCCCGGAAAGCTTCTTTCTGCGAATTGCCAGCTGAAGGATCCAGTCCAGATCCTCTTCCGTGAATCTCGCCCCGCGAAGCTTCATGATCCGGTTGACGATCTCCATCGAAGAGACGTTTTTCGGAAGCGCGTACCCCTCCCTTTTCAAAAGCTTCTGAAAGATATCATCATAATAGTCTCTGGGCACTCCTCCGATCCGGAGCAGTGAAAAACCCTGATCCATCCTGAGATCCGTCACCCAGGAGTCATCCAACATCTCCGGACTGATCCAGATATATTTCCTTTTCCTGGCGTCGGTCAACATGGCGGTGAGCCTGTCCTTATCATCCGCGTCTTCGCCAACGCCGGCAATCCCCTCGTATATGACCGTGTCCGCTTTAATAGAATCCAGAATATTGGAATACACGTTGGCAGGCATGGCCTTATTGCTCTCCTCCTTGGAAAATCTGACCAGCGTCAGATCTGGATCCGGTTTCTCAGCCATTTCTTCCAGCACATCGTCATCATAGAAAATATAGAAATCATATTCGTCGTCCTCCTTGTCGTCCTCCTCCCCTTTTGCTTCTTCGTAGAGATAGCGGAAACACTTTATCGCCACCGGCTCCGAATCGGATACCAGGATCACTTTATCCAACGGCCCGCCTGACTTCCCTATCTCCTCCTGCAGTTCGTCAAAATAGGGCGTGCTATACCTTACGACGCTCTTGTCCCCCTTATTCAGGATATGATAGCTTACTACATTTCTGCCAACAGCTTTTCTTTCAATGATCGGGTACATATTCTTTTCCTCCTTGTTCTATATCTGCTTTATTAAAATAGGCTGCCTTGACCAGTTTTAAATATTCCTTTGTCTCATATCGCTTGAGGAACTCAAAAAACGTTTTATCCTCATTGATCCTCTTCAGGAGGATCTCCAGACAGGACTTATCCCCCACCTGATAGAACACCTTGATCACCCGGTTGATGGAATCCCGGATCTTTTCCGCCGAACCCTTTTTTTCCCTGATCATGCGCAGGATCTCTTTCAGCAGCACTTCCGCCGCGTCGTTTCTCTGGGGAAATTTCATTTTCCGGAACTTGATCACATAATGCTCCAGGTCCTTCCCTTCTATGATGTTTTCGCAATCTTCGTCCGTAAAGCATTCCTTCCTCATACAATAGTATTTATAAAATTCCCTGCTCACTCTTTCCGATTTAATGAACTGACCGATCATTTTCTCGTCGATCTCTTCATGTATTTCGCGATACATCTTCATGGCAATATCCAGGTTTTCCCAGCCCCTGCAAGTGACCAGGTTCTCCTCCTTGTCTCTTGTACACATGTAGATAAAGGAAGGGTTCAGTTTCAGGAAGTCCTGTATTTCTATTTCAAAATGATGCTCTTCCGCATATTGCAGGAAATCCTCCCCGTTAAACTCGACACACAGCCTTCTCATACG
Organism: uncultured Acetatifactor sp.; assembly: GCA_947589505.1. GTDB lineage: Bacteria > Bacillota > Clostridia > Lachnospirales > Lachnospiraceae > Acetatifactor. The sequence continues at coordinate 2,364 of CANQCF010000016.1, forward strand.
GTCCAGGATCGCAAAATCAAATGTTCTTGCATTCCTGTTGTATGCGGACGGGTTCCCGCAGAGGACGATCGTCCAGCCTTCCGGAAGTTTGTGCGCCCCAATGTTCTTTGTCTGAAGGAACGCCAGCATGACCGGCATGAGCGTATCGGACATACAGTTAAATTCATCCAGCAGCAGGATGCCTTCCTTTTCACCGGCTTCGTACTTTTCAAGTACCTTTGCGATGATCTCGGACATTGTATATTCCGTATATTTTGTCTCGCCCAATTCGCTGATGACCGGAAGACCCAGCACCGTATTTCTGGAATGATGCGTGATGCTGAAGCTCACAAATCCGATCCCCAGTTCCTCCGCGACCTGCGATACCATCTGTGTCTTTCCGATCCCCGGGCTTCCCTCCAGGTAGAACGGAAGCCTGTTCACTTCCTGCATCCTGTACGTTCCGTTCCCGTCTTTTGCCAGGTATCCCACAATTCCCGCCTTCAAAGCCTTTTTTGCTTCATTGATACTGTAATTTTTCATGATCTTTTCCTCCCTGATTTATTTAAGCTTACATTCCTGACCCACTTTGGCATCCATGGATACTCTGCCTCCTCCGGCGTGATGAAAAATGTGGGATACTCCGGCGCCTTGGAGGGAAAATTCCCTTCGGCGTCTGAAAAATAGAGCAGGCAGTCGACATTCTTTCCCACCTTGACTAAGTTTCTGTCAACCCAGTTAAAAACAGGAATAAAACTCGTCCCTCCCCAGCCATACATCTTCATGCTGTCTTTGACCTCATTCAGTTCCTCCACATCTTCGAACTCGCATACATTTTTAATGCTGCAGTCACACTGCATCAGATAGATCCTGTCAAAATGCAGTCCTCTTCCGATCTCCCGAAATATGCCGATGATCTGAGATAAAAACTCGGCGGCATACTCTTCACAGGAACCGCTGGTATCGATGGCAATCACCATATTTCCCAAGCTGATCTCATCGATCTCATCCGCCGGTTCTATCAGCGGAACATTCTCATACAGATCCAGACCGTACTGATAAAGCATGGGATCATAAAAATCCAGTTGATCTTTGCTGACGCTCTTTTTGACCAGAAACTCCTTAAAAACCTCTCGAAAACTGCATTCTCCGGAATCGGTTGTGATGCGCTGACAACCGCTGTCGCTCTCCGCCCCCCAGCCTAGGCTTTTTTTCCGGCTCAGTCTCTTTGCAACCTCATCCGCAGACAGCTTTGAATCCTCTCCTCCTAAAATATATTCCCTGGCCTGCTCCCATCGGTCCGCAATGACATTCTCTCCCTCTTTCCCATCTTCTTTTCCATGTTCTTTTCCACCTTCTTTTCCGGAGCTTTCCACGAAACTGCATCCGACGGCGTCTTCTCTGTCCCACCAGAACTCATGGGGATCGACGATCAGGCCCGCCCTGGCCCCCAGAACCCGCTTTGCCAGATCCTTGTTTTTCGCCGCCTGATGGTACAGTCCCATTCCGATTGTGTCGAGATTCTGAGGTACCTCGATCCCGTATGACCAGATCTTCTGCAGGATTTGCGCAATTGACAAATCCATCACTGCCCACGCCAGTTTTTTTCTGACATACCCGCAATCGCTGAAATGTCCTAAAATCCCGTGGAGAAGGATGTGCACAATCCTATATTCCAGCATTTCGCAGCTACCCGATCTGTATAAGCTTACAATCTGTCCCGGATTGAAAAAGAGGTGTTCTCCGTCCGTCGCCACAATATAGTGCTCATCTTCTGTCGAAAGCGCCTGGGGAGTCAGAAGATTTACGGCGTATGTGAGCGGTTCCAGTTTCTCCTTCACATTGGCAAGAGCCCTGTTTACAATCTTATAAGCCATTTCTTCATTCGACCTCATCCGGCAGCCCTCCATACTTCTGTAAGATCAAAAACGGTCTCATATATTCGCACTTCTCCTTATCTTTTATCCGCGCCATAACGTATTCCAAATCTTCCTCCGGTACCAATCCCTTCCGCAGAAGATCAGAAAAAAACTCTTTCATTTCATCGGCATGCTGCAGAATGACCGCTGTCAGATACCTTCTTCTGTCAATGACAGTAAGCGTATCCGGATACTCGATATTGCTCACGCAATGAAGCAGGCTCATGATCCGTATCCTATCCGCTTTCCCCGGAAGTCCGCCCCACAGACTGCCAATTTGACAGGAAAGCTTTTCCAAACCCAAAAACGACAGCAGGGTATCCCCGCCGTGCAGGATTGCCTGCAGGTGCATACGCTTTCCCAGTTTCCTTAAGGCCAGCTCATAAAGGATTTCCATCGGACAATTTTTTTTCCCATCCGCCCGCAGCTTATTCAGCAGGGATTCAAAATCCTTCTCTTCAAAGGGCAGTACGTCCGTCATTTTCCAGATAAACTTTTCTTCTTCGGGAAAAGCCTCTATCATCTGCCTCAGCTTAAAAATGCAGCCTATCAGCAGCGCATAAAGATTTATGTGCGTATCCCTTCTTTTTTCTAACTTTCTCACTGTTTTCGACAATTCCCGAATGTCTTCCTTAATCCTTCTTTTTTTCCATTCTGCCGAAGACATAAACTCGGTCTTTCCAAAGTACTCATGGATCTCATTATTTTCCAGCAGGGCGTTTGCGCAGTCGTCCGAGGGAAACACCGTCAGCATAAAGTTCAGGGATGCCAGATCCCGGGCATATAAGCTGCTCTGTCCAAAAAGCTTCGGGTATTTCCTGACGTCCGAGACAAAAATCTCCCTTATCCCTTCATCCCCAAAGGCTGCGACCTGTTTCAGAGACCATTCACATAAATCGTCACCTTCCGCTTCCAGCCTGCCCAGTATCTTATCCCGGAGCTGCTCAGGGATTTTATGAGCCGGTGAATAGAGCAAAACTTCCAAAGTCAGTTCATGATTGCGATAGGTCCAACTGCCTATACTGCAAAGCGATAAGACGTCTATCGCATCCACCAGTTTTTCCGCCGCGTCGTATTCCTCCAACAGAAGCGCCAACAGAATCGGGCCTGACTCGACAACCATAAGATTTGACGCGGCAAATTGCAGGACGCCAAACCCGTTGTCATGGATTGGAAACCAGCTCGTCTTATCGTCCAAATAATTACACTCACTTGGACTTGTACATTCCACGTGGAGCTCTTCCGTAGGATCTTTCAACGCTTTCGTTCTTAAATATATCCTTGCTTTCTCTAATCCCCGGATCTTTCTCCGTACCTTGGGTTCCTCATCAAATATCGCATCCATATTTCTTTTCCCTCCTGCTCACATTCCTAAGTCTTCTCCCGCGCCGCCCGGCGCTTCCATACTCCGCCGCCCCGCAGGCGCTCATCCGGTTTTTCCGCCCGGCGGCTTTTCTCCGTCTTCCTCCGGCAGTCCTTCAAATTTCTGCAAGATCAGAAACGGCCTCATGTATTCGCACTTTTTCTTATCTTCTATCTGTTCCATGACATATTCCAGATCTTCCATCGGCACAAATCCTTTCCTCAGCAGATCCACAAAAATATCCTTCATTTCATCGGCACCTCTGATCATGAACCTGCTCAGATACTCTCTTCTTTCACCGGGAGTGAAAGTGTCCGGATATTCGATATTGCTCACATACTGAAGCAGATTCATGGCCCGCCCCTTTTCTTCCATGCTCTGTTTACAGCCCCTCATCAGGCCGTCCATGCCCAAGGCCTTCGTCAGAGTATCCATACCGCATATGGGCAGGCGCTTTCCCAGCTTCCTAAAAGCCAGCTTGTAAATGATATCGATCCTGGCGTCAAGCTGCGGGTTATTCAGCAGGGACGTAAAATCCCGCTCTTCAAAGGGCAGAGCGTCCATCATTTTCCAGACAAGCTTTTCTTCTCCTGAAGCATTTGTGATCCGCCTCAGATAAGAAATGAAGAATATCAGCAGCGTATAAAGATTTGTATGCGTATTCCTTCTGTTTTCTAATTTCTTTACTATTTGTGACAGCTCCGGAATTTTTTTATTAATCTTTTCTCTATCCAAGAGATACAGATCCTCTGAAGCGAGCCAAAACTGATAGTTCTTCCATATGATCGTGCTTTTGTGCATCAGCAGGGCGTTTGCGCAGTCGTCCGAGGGAAACACCGTCAGCATAAAGTCCAGGGTTTCCAGATCCCAGGCATATAAGCAGTTCTGTCCAAAAAGCTTCGGGTGTTTTCTGACATCCGAGACAAACTTCTGTCTTACCCCTTCATCAGCGAAGCCTGCGACATGCCTCAGCGACCAATCGTCTAAGTCGTCCCCCTCCTTTTCCAGTCTGCCCAGTATCTTTTCCCGAAGTTTCTCCGGGATTTTACAATCCGGCAAATAGAGCAGGATTTCCAAAGTCAGTGCATGGCTGGTTCCCTCATATCCCCAGCCGCCTATACTGCGAAGCGATAAGACGTCTATCGCATCCACCAGTTTTTCCGCCGCGTCATATTCCTCCAGCAGGAGTGCCAATATGACCGGGCTTGCCTTGGTATGCATAACTGCCGGCAAAGAAGACCTCCGGGCGGCAGGATGGTAATTATCGATCGGAAGCAGACGCACCTTGTTGCGCATAAAGTCAAGATCGTCCGCACTATCGCATCTTAAGCGGAACATTGTTGTCGGCTTTTTTAACGCTTCCGTTCTCAAATATTCCCTTGCCTTCTCCAATCCATCGATACTTTTCCGCCCGGCATCGATTAATATTGCATCCTCATCTTCCGCATCCATGGCACGCGCCTTCATGGCTGCCGCAATCAAGTCCTGCACCGTCGCCATATCTTTTCCTCCTGTTCACATTCCTAAGCCCTTTCCCGCTCTCAGCCGGCAATTCTATATTCCGCTGTCTCGCGGGCGCTCATCCGGCTGCCTTGCCCGGCGGCTTTCCACTGTCTTCCTTCGGCAGTCCTCCAAACTTCTGCATGATCAGAAACGGTCTCATATATTCGCACTCTTTCTTATCTTTTATCCGTACCATGACGTAATTCAGATCCTCCTTTGGCACAAATCCTTTCCGCAGCAGGTCTGTAAAAAAATCTTTCATATCATTTGCATGCTGCAGAATGACCGCTGTCAGATACCTTCTCCTGTCGCCGGGAATGAGCGTATCCGGATACTCGATATCGCTCACATAATAAAGAAGTTTCATGATCCGCATTTTGTTGTCCCCTTCCGCTAGGGAGGCGTCCCACAGAGAGCCGCTATGCTTTTTCAGACCCAAAAGTGACATCAGGGTATCTCCGCCGTGTAAGGCCGCCTTCAAAGGCATGCGCTTTCCCAGTTTTCTAAATGCCAGCTCATGAAGGACTTCGAGCCGATAATCATCTTCCAAACTCTGATGATGCGCCATTATCTCAAAATCCTTTTCTCCAAAAGGCAGGGCGTCCATTATTTTCCATACAACTTTTTCATCCCTGAGAACTTCCCTAAAAACCAGATTCTTCCTATCTCCCTCGATCTTGAAAAAGACGGCTCCCAGCCGCAGTTCAGAAATGGCACATATCAGCAGCCACCAAAGATCTGTCTGCATATTTTTTCTGTTCTTTAACTTCTCTGCTATTTGTCCTAATTCCTTGATCTCCTCCCTTATACTTTTTATATTCGATGAACATATCGCATTAAAAAGTTCTGTGTTATCATGATCTTCCATAAGTCCGTTTACGCAGTCGTCCGCGGAAAACAAAGTCAGCATAAAGTTCAGATCTGCAAGGGAGTTTGTTTGTATATGGCAGTTTTGTTCAAAAAGTTTCGGATATTTTCTGACGTCCGAGGCAAGCTTTTGTTTTACATATATATAATTAAAATCCATATCCTTGACCCACCTAAGTGACCAGTGATATAAGCCGTCTCCTTCCGCTTCCAGCCTGCCCAGGATCTTATCACGGAGTTCCTCCGGGATTGTAAGATACGGCGAATAGAGCAAAAATTCCCAGGTCAATTTATAAAAGCCGGATATCAAACCGCCCAGGCCGTAAAGCGATACGACGTCTGCTGCATCCACCAGTTTTTCTGCCGCATCATATTCCTTCAACAGGATCGCCAGCATGACCGGATGTATCACGAGGCCTTTGCGTTGCGTCTCATAAAATTCCTTGGATTCAAAGTACCGGCAGTTTCCATAGTTCGAAATTTCATATATCTCCTGAAAAACAGAGTCTATTTCGGTCCACTCTCCAAATTCATCTTTATCTCCAAATTCAATGTGGATCCTTTTTGCAGGGTTTTCCAATGCTGACGTTTTTAAGTATGTCCTTGCATTTTCTAATCCCCTGATCTTTCTCGGCCGGGTTTTACTCATTTTGAATGTCGCCCCCATATCTATATCCCCTCGTATGCCTACGCCTTTTCCAACACCCCATCGACAATTCCATACTCCACTGCCTCGCAGGCGCTCATCCAGTGGTCCCGCTCCGTGTCTTTTTTCACTTCCTCGATGTCCTTGTTACAGTTTTTGGCAAGCACGCTGTTTATGACCTTCCGGGTATTGCGTATGTGCTCCGCGGCGATCTCGAGCTCCGTCGCCTGTCCCTGCATTCCGCCGGAAGGCTGATGGATCATTACCTCCGCGTGGGGGAGGATCATCCTTTTTCCCTTGGTGCCGCCGGACAGGATGACCGCTCCCATGCTGGCCGCATGTCCCACGCATACGGTCGCCACGTCGGCGTTGACGTACTGCATGGTGTCGTAGATCGCCATACCGGCCGAAACAGATCCGCCGGGACTGTTGATATAGATCTGAATGTCTTCCGTGGATTCCGAGGATAAATGCAGGAGCTGCGCCACGATCGATGCGGCCATTTCATCATTTATTTCGCCGACCAAGTGGATCACTCTGTTTTCCAGATTTTTTGAAAAGATATCGTTGCCTTTCCTCTCATCATAAATAATAGGGTTAATTACCATTGCTGTTTCCTCCTTTTTCTCTCGAATCGATCTGTTCACAGACTAACAGAAACAGTCGGGGGATACCCGACAAATTTGTCCGGTTTCGCTATTTTTTTATTTTCATTTTCCTGCGTAAATGATATAATAAGGAAAAGGCGGCGAGAAAGGCGGGATATCCCATGAACAAAGAGAATATTTCAAATCCGGCATCAGATTCTGAATTACGTAATCTCCTCAAACAGCACGAATCTTCACTTATCATTTATCTTTTAAAAAGACTGACCAGCCCCGAGAATCCGATTTCCGCTCCGGAACTGGCGGGGAAGCTTAATGAACTGATCTCCGGTGCAGACACGGCCGGCAGTGAAGCCCATCCGGAATATTTTAATGAAAAGACTACCCGTCGCAAACTCGAACAACTGAATATCCAAAACGAAAACGATATCCGGCATTTGCTGAATCATATTTTAACAGTCTCTGCGGGGGGATTGATCCAAAGCATTCCCACTTCAGGGAAGAAACAAAAAAGATATTATTTTGAACCGCTGCTCAATTCCAGCGACCTGAACCTTATATGCGGAAGCCTTCGAAGCTGCCGGTATCTATCAGAGAGCGAAAAAAAATTCCTGATCTCACAATTGCGTTTTATATATCCGGAATCCGGATACGGCAAGGAGAAAGACATTTGGGAAAGCGGCGGCTGGATCTCTGCGGAAGAGGAGCAGTTCAAGCACCCGTTGTCTTCCTCTTCAGACCTCCCCGGAAAGAATCCAGCTTTTCTGAAAAATACGCAGCTCCTGTCTGAGGCCATCGAAAAAAAGGTTCAGATCGAGCTGACATACGGCATTTTTGATCTTTCCGAATCCGGAAAAGTTGGTTTTCATGCCAGAAGAAATGCAGACCCCTACATTCTGAATCCTTTTGCGCTTCTATGGAACGACGGCGAATATTACCTGATCGCAAATTCAGATTCCAATCCGACCCCCTGGCATTATCGGGTAGACAGGATCATTGACATAAAAATCCATCGGGACCCGCAAACCTATGAGGAAGTGAAACGCGGAGAAATTCCGGAGAGCTTAAAACCGTTTTATGAGAGAGATAAAGAGAGCGGGGATCTGATCTTTAATGAGATCAAGTATGCCAACACCTATCCCAGTATGGCGATCTATAAATCCAAAAATCTGACGAACTGCACATTTGAATGTACCAACTGGTCGCTTCAGATTCTGGTCGATAATTTTGGCCCGGACCTTATGATCAAAAAGTCAAAGCTGCCGCACGATCCATCCGAAGTGGACTATGTCGGCAGGCGCCAGACATTTCTGCTCGCCACGGTCAAGCAGGTCCAATACGACAACGCAATGCGCTTTGCCATAAACAACTGTCAGTATCTCACACTGGTCTCCCCATCCAATATGGTCGACGAGGTATATAAGGTTCTGATGCAGTCCGCTCAAAAACTCAGACAAAAATAAGCCCTGTCACGGGCTTATTTCTGTCTGTATTTCTGTCTCTTTGCATTGATAGGTGTTATCTTCTTTCTGAGTGAACCAGATGAGCCTGGCCTTGATCTTTTCCCGGGGCACCAGGAACAATGTCTCAACGGCGTCCTTGTACGCCTCGATCTGTGGACCATACTTTTTCCTCAGGCCGTTCACGAAACTCTCCTCTGACTCATAACCCTCATCCGAATCCGACTTGTAATCAATGATCAGGTATTCTCCATTGGTCATTTTCAGCACCAGATCCGCAAAGCCATGATTCCATACCGTTTTATTGTCTGTTTTGTCAAAATAGGAAAACGGCAGTTCCTGATAGCACTCCTCGAGCTGCGCTCCGGTTTGGAGCTGTTTCCACCATGCGCTTAACTCCTTTATCATTCCGCTCAGGGCATCTTCATAGTCTGCAGCCTGTTCCGCCGGAATATCGCTGATATTTTCCTGAATGGCCTGGACATAACAGCTCCTGACCAACGCCTCGTCATTGCAGGGCGAGGAGTCCTTGCCTGTATGAAGGCATCTTCCTATCAGCAGTTCAAAGGCTCTGTGCATGGTCGTTCCAAATACCGCACCCACAGGTCTGGAATGTTGTCCCGGCGTCCAATCTTCCTTTTTCTTTCCTCCCGCGCTCCTCTCCAAATCGCTTGGACTTACGGACTCATAAAGCGCCCCGCTTAAATCCGCCCTTGCGCAGCGGGCAGAAACAACATGAATTTTCTCCGGTGAGGATGCCGGCGTCGTTTGAGTCGGAACATTCTCCCAGTCGATCATGTCCGTGATCGACTTTGCGTTCTCTGTCGTGTAGCCCTCTCCAAAAAGAACTTCTTTTTTCTCATCCCCATACGCATCCATAAAAATGCAGGCACTCTTCGCCCTGGTTACCGCAACGTATTCCAGGCGGATCGTTTCAGCCTTGTGGCTTTGCTCCGCTTCCTTCTCCACTTCCTTGGCGTAATTATATGCGCACCATACAACTTTATCGTTTTCCCGTACAGACGGATAGTAAGCGTCTGCCGAGCGGTACTCGTCTTTTTTAAAAATCATGTTTTCAAAACGGTCGGCCCAAATGACGATATTCCCTTCCAGACCCTTGGCCTTATGAAGGTTTATAAATCTCACCGCATCGACGTCCTCCTCCAGGACGAGTTCATGCTCGATACTGCTGTTCAAGTATTCGCTCAGCGCTTTCTTTATCTCATGGGAGCTCCCGTTCGTGGAACTCACGATATTCCCGACCATCTGCGTTATGCGCGCCTGTACCTTTTGCCGTATGCCTTCGCTGCAGTCCGAATTCTGCGGTATCAGAAGCTTCCAATTTGCCTCCAGGAAATAGAGAAGTCCCACAGGCGACAGATTCCCCGTCTTTTCCGCCAGTTCCTTTAACGTCCGCTCTGCCGACTCCATCTCCATTCCCAAAGCGACAAGGGATTCCCTCGCAGCTGCAGAGTTCCGTTTGTCATAGCGGAAGATCAGATATTGATATATCCTGCAAAAGGCTTTCATATACCACTCTGTGCCCACAGTAAACTTTATATGATTCAACAATACAGGGATTCCGTATTGTCTGAACTTTTCCACATAATACGGCGCATCTCCTGTCCACATGCAGAGGATCAGGATATCGGAGTACCCGATCCGCCTTTTGGTCCCGTCTTCGATCAGATAATGTTCTTCATTTACCAGGTTCCATATCAGCTTTGCAACGATCTCTGCATCCTGACCGGGATCCATGTTTTGCTTCTTGTCGGTAATAGAATTTAGATAATAAATACCGTCCAGCGTTTTATCGTCGACAAGTCCGCTTGGGACAAATTTATTTGCCTTCATCGGGACATAGGCCTGTCCCGGCGTGATAGCCTTATTCTGAAACTGGGCATTCACCCAGTCAACAATACTGCTGCTGGATCGATAATTATCCTGAAGCTCTATTACATCGGCATTTTCCAGGCCCTCAAAATAGCTCTTCGTCCTAAAATACACCTCCGGTTCAGCTCCCCGGAACCTGTATATCGACTGTTTCGGATCCCCCACGATAAACAGGGCTCCGTCGCGCAGAGCTCCCTGCTGATCCGGATCCTCCGCCAGCAGACGGATAAACGCATCCTGAACATGATCCGTATCCTGATACTCATCCACGTAAATACACTTGAATTTTCCGCTGAAATATCTCTGGGATTCTTTCGATTCCTCAAGCAGCTTCCTGGCATTCCAGATCAAAGTGTCATTGGTCAGGACTTCCGGCCCTATATAATTGTAGAAATATGCCCTCGCTTTTTTGGCATATTCGATATAATTGTCATAAAAAGTACGCTCATTTCTCCCCAGCAGTTCCTCCAGATAGCCGCGCTTCCGATTTAAAAAGTCGTTGATTCCTTTTAATATATTTTCAGCGTTCTGAACTTTTGCTTTCGGATCCGGCTTATTTTTCTCTGCTTCTGCATCTGAAGCAGAATCTTTGTTCTTCTCTTTTTGGGCTTTAGCCAACTGCTTAAAATGGTCCTGTGTGGGTGCCTTTAATATCTTTTCACTTTCACCAATTTTAAGCACTGTTTTAACTATGCTCTCGTTGTCATTTTTCCCTATTGCTGCAAGGATATCCTTGCCAATTTTCAGCAATCTGTCTTTTATTTGATCAAGGCTGGTGTACTGGCTTTCGTACGCTTCACCGGCGAGCCTTAATATTTCTTTTATAAACTCCTGCACAAAGTCTGACGCCTCTTTGTCCCACTGCTTCGTTTCTATTGGCGGCAGAGCCATCTTTATCCGGCCGATCTGTTCATCGTCTACGCCGATCAGCCGGCCCGTAAGATTTTCCAGTCTATCGACCGCTTTTTTTCTATCTATGTCTTTCTTCAAAAGAAGATCCCAGTCCGACTCCCTTAAACCCTCAGCCCACCTTACAAAACTTTCTTTCTTTAGCCTTTCATAGTCACTGGCCTTTATGAGATCGATATCCATGGGCATTCCGACGTCCAGGCTTCTCTCCTTCAAAATACGGCTGCAAAAGCTGTGGATCGTAGAGATCTGCATCCTGTCGATATTCTCGACAGCAAGCCGAAGGTTTTCCACCTGTTTCTTCGGGAGATCCGTTTTCCTTTCCTCTTCCAAAGCCGCGTTGATAATGCGCGATCTCAACTCCTGGGTCGCGGCATTGGTAAAAGTAATCACCACGATCTCCTCCGGCCTCATCCCGGATTTGAGCTGATTGATGATGCGATCCTTAATAAGCGTCGTTTTCCCCGCGCCGGCGCCTGCCTCCACGAACATGTTCCGATTCACCTGGGAGACGATCCTATTTCTCTTTTCCTTTTCATCACACTGTATTTTCATCTCTGGTCTCCATTCCGCCATCGTCGCCTGACGGCAAAAATCATCATGAAAGATCTGTTTGCTCCATACTATGGCCTAGCATCTGCATATCTCTTTATAGCTGCAGTATCGGCAAGAAATTTCCGCCTTCTCTATTTTTTCCCTTACCGACTCATAGTTATCTTTTAAGACTTCAGCCGCGCCTCCCTTTTCCAGAGCGTAATACATCTTGGCCAGTTGAACCTCCACATCTTTCGGAAGCCGTGCGTCTTCACCGCCATTATAGGTGCTGAGAGCTGAAGGCAATTCTTTTTTGTCTGTTTCAAAGGGATAAATATATTTCATTTCCTTCAGCTTTACCTTGTTGATCCCTGTTCCGAAACGTTCTTCCAATTTCTTTCTATTTTCAGCCTCGTTTGCCCAATCCAGCATTGCAATGGCATAAACATGATGCTGAATCTGAGATACCTGGCCCTCTTTCTTCTCTTTTTCCAGTTGTTTTTTCATTTTCGAATAATTACCGGTTTTGTAGTCATAAATCTGAAGCCACAAAGTATGGTCCTCATCCACATATCCGTCAAGCCGGTCTACATACCCTTGGAATTCAATGGCAATTCGATCCTCCTCATTTTCAGCCTCCAGCTTGTATTCCAATTTATCAAAATAGATCTCGCATCCAATTACTTTCTTATTTTCCGCTGAATCCCTGATCTCTTTATGCAGGGCTATTGCATATTCCTCGGCTGCCTTTCGGCTCTCCTGCTTTTCCGTGTTCATGACATACTCGGAAGGATAAGGATTTTTTCTAAGGATTTCTTCCAGCGCCTGTTCATAGGCGGAGTCAAAAATGTCCCTGTCAAAGGAAGTTTCTTCTTTCTCAATGATCGCACGGTTGACATAGTTTTCCATTGTCTCATGGAAGAGAGTTCCCTTCACATTGGCTTTCAGCCATTGATCCGGCCGTCTCTCGAAAAACTCGATCTCCGGGATCCTCTCTATATTTTTGTAAACATAAGACAGCGGGCAATATAAAAATTTGTTCAATGTGCTTGCGCTGAATCTCAGCCGGATTTCGGCTTCTTCCCGGGACTCATCAAGTTGTTCCGTATCCTCGGCCTGTACGTCCGGCTGTAAGGGATCCTCCGTCTCCGGCAGCAGCGCATAGCAAAGTTTTTCAACGTCTTTTTCCGTCTTTCCGGCATCGGCCATCAGGTTATGAAACAGAATGGACGGTGCGATCTGAAGCATTTTTTCTGTATCATAATAGGCATAGCTGACAAATATATCTTTCGCCGTCGAGAAGTCAAGTGTCTTTTGGAACGCCTCCCGTTTGTCCTTATTCAGATCCCCGGCAAACTTTATCGTGCCTTCGATATACTGTTTCAATTCGGTGTCGCTCAATACCGGCGACTCCATCGGCACTTTCTCGATGTTCTCCCCGGAAAGGCCAATCACATAGATATGCTTTCTGTCGATCACTTCCAGGCTGCCATAAGGAAGGATACTGACGGCGCCATCCTCTTCCGATATGCTGCACCTGCACTGTCTGAGGATCGATCTGATCAGCGCAACGTTTTCCTTCAGGTCCGTGCCGTCGTAAAGATCCAGGACAGGTGCATACTCCTTCAGCTGATCCGCCATGACGGAGCGTTCCTTAATAATGTCGAGCCTGCCTTTTCCGATTTTCTGTTTTTCTTTTTGATCCCCGTCTTTTCTGTCTTCAGCATCGACGTCTTCGCTGTTTTCGACCGTTTGCTCTTGGGTAGTTTGTGCTTCGACCGTTCGCGCTTCGGCGTTCTGGGCCTCGACGGTTTGTTCTGCGATGGTCTGCGCTGCGACGGTCTGTTCTGCGACAGTCTTATTTTCGCCGGTCTTCCCATTGCTGCGTCCGGGGGCCGTATATTTCCTGACAAACTTCATGAATTTCCTATATGTTGCGCCGCAGGTATCTCCGTCCTGAAAACATTCGATCAGATCCTTTAAGAAGTCGAGAAATGGCTGATCCTCCTCCGACAACTCCGCATGATCGTTGAAGAAATCTATATATCTCTGCCTGCCGTAGCCGATGCCTTCTTTCAGAATGCCGCGGTATGCTTTCTTTCCCCTCGTATCAGGAATTCTGAGAGCAGGATTTTCCAGGATCCCGTAGAGCGCTTCATACGAAAAATCGCTGTCGACAAAATCCAGAAATTCCAGCATGAGGTCTGTAAATTCCGTGCCGGCGGCAGAATATCCCTCGGGAAAGATAAACGGGATCCCTGCGCTGTTAAATTCGCCCCGCAGGATATTCTCATACAGTTCGGCAGGATAAATGACAGCAACGTCATCATATTTCTCATTCTTCGCTCCGATGGCGGAAATGAGGCTGCGCACTTCCTGTTCCGCTCCGTAAGCCTTATAAAATTCATAAGAACCGGGCTGGTTGGTCTCCACTTCCAGTTCGGCCGCTTCCCTGCCCAAGGCGGCGGTAAACAAATTGAGGAACTTTTCTTCCAGCAAAGTCAGTTTTACTGTGAAAAACTGCCCCAGCTCCGCGCCTGCAAAGTCAGGTACCATCGCTGTCACCCAGGGATCCGGCTGCTCCATTTTTTCCAGGATTTCTATCGCCTTCCTGTAAACCATGACTTCATCCAGTTCCATTTTTTCCGCAAGGTTTTTCTCATAATTTGCAATGGTCTCCCGAAGTCCCGCGATCTTCGCGTCCCCGCCGGATCGAGACGTATCCTTTCCACCAGCAACAACGCCTCCGTCATCAAGACGTTTTTCGTCCCCGCAGGATCGAAACGCACCCTTTCCCTCGTTGTAACGGATCTGATTCACAGAACTTAATATTTCTTCGGCCGTACTCAGGTTTATGGACTTCGAATCAAGGAACTGACAATCCGGCCGCTTCAAACACATCAAAAGTCTCACAGTCTGCATACTGTGGTTCAGGATCCTGTACTGTACATCCGGCTGATACATTGCCTGATAAGCAAAGAGGATCTGGGCCGCCAGCTGTGAGAGAGACATTTCTTTCACGCCATAGACCGGCTTTTCCTTCGCATACCTGCGAATGATCTTATTCGTGATGGAAACACGGTCCGTAATCAGCGCTTTTTTCCCTTCCTGTCTTATAAAATCGCAAAAATTCATGGTATTTGTACTCCCCCTATGTATCTTATTTGACTTCGTCATTTTTCTTGTCCGGATAGGTTATGAGATCAATTCTATACCTCCGGTTTCATATCCCCGTCCCGGATCAACCTTTCTTCCGCCCGTCCACAAAGATCTCTTTAAGTATCTCCTGCAGTTTCCTCATCACTGTTCTCCTCTGCTTTTTAAACCAAAAAGACAGCCCTTTCCGGTAAACAGAGTGCAGCCCGTTTTCCTGTCCGGAGAAGCTCAGAGGCCAGACATACCCTTTTGACGGAATGTTTCGGACAACTCCCGCCTCCCTCTGACGCACCTGTATTTACCGGAAAAGTCTGTCTATAACAGATCCCTGCGGATATAAAGATTCCCTTACTCCGCGTGCAGTTCTTTTTCGATCACCGCGATCAGATCGTTCGCGCTGAAAGGTTTGTTGATGCAGGCGCGGGCGCCCCTCTTCAGCGCTTCGTCGGATACCACCTTCTGTCCCGCCATGGCCGAGCATACCAGCACCTTCGCGTTCCGGTCCAGCTCCATCAGCTTATCAAGCGCCTGCAGGCCGTCCATCTCCGACATCACGATATCCAGGATCACAATGTCCGCCTTTTCCTCCGCATACTTCTTCAGGAGCTCTTCCCCGGAAGACGCGTGCTCCACGGTATATCCCGCCCGCTTCACAATCTCCGAGATCAAGTCCCTCATAAAAGAAGAATCATCCGTCACCAAAATCTTCGCCATATATTTACCTCTCATTCCATATTTCCCCGCAGCAAGCGGGGCTGTTTCTTCCGTCAGTCACTCATCCATCTGCTGATCCGCCATCTTTTCAAACTTTGTCCGAACCCTTGCAAAGCAGTCCAGGAGTTTCGGAGAAAAGATGCCGCACTGGCCTTCCTGGATCATGCGAAACGCCTCGTCCTTCGAATAGGCCTTCTTGTAGCATCTCTCGTTCACCAGGGCGTCGTACACATCCGCCAGGGACACGATCTGCGCCGCAATCGGGATTTCGTCGTCCTTTAACCCGTCAGGGTAACCCCGTCCGTCAAACCGCTCATGATGATAGCGGGCGATCTCACTGCTGACCTCCGCATACTCCTTATCCCACACCGTCTTTACCTTCTGGATCAGCTCATACCCCTTGCTGGAGTGCTCTTTCATGATGGCAAACTCTTCCGCGGTAAGGCGCCCGGGCTTTAAGAGGATATTGTCGGGGATCGCGATCTTCCCGATATCGTGCAGGGCGCTGGCCGAGGTGATGACCTGAATCTTCTCCGGGGTCAGGCCGTACTCTTTATACCGTTTCATCATCTCCGTGGCGAGTATCTTCGTATATCCCTTTACCCGGAAGATATGCTCCCCGCTCTCTAAATCCCGGGACTCCACCACGGAACCCAGGATATCTATGATGTCGCCGTTGCGCTTTTTCAGCTTCTGGGCATAGCGGGTGATCGCCTGGGTCTGCTGCCGCACTTTCCCCTCGAGATGGTTCTTATAGGAAAAGAGCTCCGCGGCATTGTCCACCCGTTTCCGTACGATGGCGGTATTGAAGGGCTTCCTGACAAAATCCGACGCCCCCAGGTCAAGGCACTTCTGTTCAATGGGTTCCGACTGTTCCCCGCTGATCACCAGCACCGGTACCGTGTCGAACCACTTTTTTTCAGTAAAAGTCTTCAATACCTGATATCCGTCCATCTTCGGCATGACAAGATCCAGAAGGACAACCGCCACTTCCTTATAATGATCATCCATAAAGGAGATCGCCTCTTCGCCGTCCGAAGCCTCATTTATGACGTATGTGTCGCTTAACATCTCCGCCAGAATCGCGCGGTTCATCTCGACATCATCGACTATCAATACGCTCTTTTTCACGATGTCTTTCTCCCTCTCATGAATTTAGGTATAGTATATACCTTTTTGTCGGATTTGGGAATAGGAAACTGAAAACTATTCCCTATAATAAGTTATTCTTCTCACTTGACGGCCGGCTGAACTCTTACATATCTGTACACACCGAAGGTCTCTGTTCCTGTCTCTACCGTTTCCACTCGCTCCATGTACGGTTTCTCTCCTGTTCTCCAGGCTATATATCGCTCTAATTCCTCAGATTTCAAACCGGTTCCGTCTTTCAGCACCAGAAAAACATTTTCCCCTCTTGCAAGCGCATCAAAGGCTGATGCGTATCCCCATTTCTCCAGTTTCTCCGCAATATGAGGGCTTCCGGCCGTCCACCCTCCCAATAGAAGGTAATTCTCGTACCCAAAATCATAATCTTTTAAGACATACTCCGTATGATACACCGTTGCGTAAACATCCAACAGATACAGATTATCCGGATGAGCCTTCATATAATCGTAAATTTTATCTTCTTCTCTATTGACCGCGATCTGTTCCGCGTGAGATTTCAACGCGTCGGGAATAGAATAACATCCAATCACCGCCGTCATAACTACAACGCATACCGCAGCAAAAAACTGCACACCGCCGCGTTTGAAACGACGCACCTCTCCCGAAACATTCCAGAGAACAGCGAGCAAAACCAACAATTCTATCAAAACAAGTGATATCGTCACGCGTTCCGGATATCTGCCCTCCGAAAACAGATAGATCCACAGAGCAGATCTGGCCATTCCCAAAAGTACAAGTGAAAAAAGAGAAGACCAATCCTTTGTCGCAATCAGGAGAATTGCAGTCAGAAAATACAGCAAGATCACAATCATTTGATAAGGAACACGTTCCCCGTTCCCCATCAATCTTTCCTTATAAAGCCAGATCCCGTCCCGGAGCTTTTGTATCGCTGTGCGCTTTCCCTCCGGTCTCAATTCTGCATAAGAGGCAATTCTCTCAAAGTCATCCGCCGTAAGCGTCTCATTCAAAAGAATATCATAATTCCTATAGACTGCGATTTCTTCCTCCGAATACCCTAGACCGGCATAATAAGCCGCCGCTTCCTCGCCTTCCCAGACGCCAACATAATCATAAAGCTCGGTCCGCGCGTCGTTATAATCAGTATATTCCCGCCACGCCCCTCTGTTGTAACTGATCTCTCCAATCAGGAAGAGTGCCAAAAAACCTGCTGCCAAAAGTCCCAGCGGCGCGAGATAATTAACTATACTCTTTGTTTTTAACATCCGATAGATTCCCGCCACAGCCAGAAAGGGAAGAACCATATAAAAAACTTTTGTCCGTATCAGATAACAGAGCAGCAAAAGCAACACGGAGGGGCATGTATGCCATAGCGTTGTCCTCCATTCCCGGCTTGCCTCGGAAATCAGAAAACAATATAAGGCCGTCCCACCGACTACCGCCGCCGTAACCGTATAATGCGTCATCAGATATTGTCCAAAGAAGAACCCCCAGAAGATCATTCCCGCAAGGAGGCAAATAAACAGAGATCTCAAAATCCTTCTTTTTCCAGCCAGTTCACAGCGCCTTTCCATACTTTTCAATGTACTGTTCAGCGCCAGAAAAAAACACAGCATATAACAGCCCGTGAAGAAGACTCCCAGCCAGGGAACGTGAGGCACCATACGATAAAAAAAAGATAGAGTCGAACTGAGGGGGATACTTAGATACACAGCCATACCGCTCGGTTCTGCGCTGAACTTTCCGGATAATATGCTCTGCAGCATCAGATCATCATTCAGAGGGTAGACGGAATCGAAAAACACCCCCACAACGCCGAACAAAACAGCTGTCATGATAACCGAAAGCGCAATGCTCCATTTTTTATTCCAAATATCTTGAAATGGCCCTGTCTTTTTCATATTCTCTCGCTACCTCAATCATGATCTCAAAGGAAAGCCGTCTAAAAGTAATTCATCCGGTTCCCATAGGGAAAGCTCTGCATCAGCCGGAGCTTGAAGAGATTGTTTTTGTGCTTTCTGTCGATCAGCTCCTTTGTCTCCGGATCCTCGCAGACACCGGTCCGGATATAGCGGTCCAGAACCGCGTAGGTAAAGCCCAGATTGTCCTCGTCCGTCTTTCCGCACAGGCCGTCCGAGGGCGCCTTATCCACAAGCTGTACGGGAAGTCCCAGGCAGCGTCCGATGGCCTTGACTTCCGTCACCGTCAGGTTGGCCAGGGGGCTTACATCCCCCGCAGCGTCGCCGTATTTCGTGGAGTAGCCCACCCAGTCTTCCGAAAGGTTACAGGTATTGATCACTCTGCCGTTCACGCTCTGGCTGACGGCGTAGAGGGTGGTCATACGGATCCTGGGGGGCATATTGATCGTCGTCTGGGAGCTGAGAGCGCCAAAGTCCGACGCCTTGGAGATACTCTCCTTTAATGCGTCCACCGCCGCCCCGATATTGACCACGATGTGTCGAATTCCCAGAGTGCTGCACAGAAGCTCTGCGTCGCTGATGTCGCTCTGCTCGTGATTCGGCATGAGCACGCCCACCACCCGGTCTTTCCCCAGGGCCCTTGCGCAAAGTGCCGCCACGACGCTGCTGTCCTTTCCTCCGGAAATGCCGACTACCGCGCTGCAGTCCTTTCCATTTTCCTCAAACCATTTCTGAATCCACTCCACCAGATCCGCCGTCACCTTTTCCACATCAAAATCCATTGCTTCCTCCTTTCACCCCGCGGTTTTTACGCGGGACTTTCCTGTCCTGACTCTGTTTGTTTCCCGTCCCTGCTCTTTTCCCGGAAATACCGGTACACATTCTCCGGCATCTGTTCCCTCACCCTCTCCAGTTCCCCCGCAAGGAATGCCTCCCGGATCTGCGTCGCCGACACGTTCTGGGTCTCCTCCCCCATCGGAAGTTCCTGAAAGTGATCCAGATACCTGTTCACCAGCTCCGTGGCCGCATCCCGCAGGCGCACATTTCCTCTGATACAGATCAGGAACCGGTTTTCCCGCAGCAGGTCCTCCCCCCGATACCATTTCTGAAGTTCTCCCAGCTTATCCATACCCATGCAGATCACGACCTCTTTCCCCCGGTCCTTAAAATACTGCACCGTATAGTAGGTCTTTCCGTCTACGATCCCATCCACTTCCAATGTATCCACCCGGAACCCCAGGGGTTCCACCGCCTCCCTGAGGAGCCGGACCCGGTCCCCGTCCGAAAGCCTGTTGCGCCGGTCCAGGTTCTTCCAGGAGTGCAGGAACCTTCCATTGCTGGGGATATAGACGACATCCGCTTCGGGCAGCGCCTCCCTCACAGCCTTCCCCATATTCACATGCGCTGTCGTCACCGGGTTAAAAGTGCCGAAGAGCAAAACCGTTTCTCCCGCCATAAGTCTTTAATCATTCTCCATTCTCCAGGCGATGCACCTGCTGAGATAGTGTTCGTACGCCGGATTCTTGCACATTCCCTTTCCGGGGGTATCCGAAATCTTCGCCACATCCATGCCGTTGCAGAGGGTAGTCTTCATCACGATGTTCAGCGCGGGCACACAGGTATCGTTGGAAAGATAAGTGCCTATGCCAAAAGCCACCTTGCAGCGGTCGTGAAAATACGCATAGATGGCGCCGGCGCGCTCAAAGTCCAGACTGTCGCTGAAGAGCAGGGTCTTTGTCTTTGGATCGATTCCCAGGGTTTCATAATGGCGGATCATCTTATCCCCCCACTCCATGGGGTCGCCGCTGTCATGCCGCACGCCGCTGAACAGAGTGGAATAGGTCAGCTGAAAATCTTTCAGGAAGCAGTCCGTGGTGATGGCGTCCGTCAGCGCAGTTCCGTTTAAGACCCCATATTCCTTTACCCAGGCGTCCAGAGCATACCAGTTGGAATAGGCGGGGTTGTGCTTGTGGTTTCCCTGCCCCACGCACATGATCCACTCATGGGCCATGGTGCCCACCGGGGTGATCCCGTACTTCTTCGCCAGATACACATTGGAAGTTCCCACAAAGCAGGAGCCCTGCATGGCTGCCTTCGAAAGCTCCCGCACTGCCAGCTCCTGCGCCTCGGCGGACAGTCTCCTGCGCAGGCCGAACTCCGAAAAGTTGCCGAGCCTGTATTTCCCGCTCTCCAGCCACCCCAGCTTTTCCGCCAGTTTTTCCCTAAAACTTTCCATAAGCATATTATAGTCGTATGCCATGCGGAAATATACTTCGTTTACGATGGCCAGGGTCGGAATCTCATACATGGAGGTGTTCAGCCAGGTTCCCCGAGTCTCAATCCTGAGGCCGCTGGGCTCTTCCTCGGAAAACACGATCTCAAAATCCTCAAAGCGCGGGTGCCAGAGTCTCAGAAAGTCCACATAGGAACCCTTGATCCACTTGATGTTCTCCAGATAATCCAGCTCCTCCTCCGTAAAGAAAAGCTGGCAGTATGCCCGGATCTGCTCCCGGATCTCCTCCACCATCTCCCTCGTAAACTTTACGTCCTCGTTCCGGCACTTAAAAGTCCAGGTGGTCTTGTAATCCGAAAACTGATGATAGATCGCCTGCCCCATGGAAAACTTGTAGGCGTCCGTTTCCAGCAAACTGTTAATGATCCGTTCCATCCTCTTTTCCTCCTTTACACTGTCCGGCTGTTTCCCGCTGTTCTTTTGCGAAGGGCCGCCAGGACTGGGCCTGAGTGTTCTCCTTTTTAAGACTCCGACGAAGCCGGCCTGAGCGTCCTTGGGTTAAGGTTTCAACGGGCCGAGCCTGTGCGTCCTTGGGTTTCAGACTTCAACGGGCTAGGCCTGCGCGTCCTTTGTTCATGGCTCCGACGGACCTTTGAAACAAGGTTTCTTTTCGTGCCGCTTGTCTTGCCGCCTCAAAATCTCTCCCCTGCTTTTTCCTTTTGTTCACTGCTGTGGAATCCCTGGCTGTATTCTTCTGAAACCTGCTGCAGTTAAATCATCTCTCTGTATTTCTTCCTAATATCGCTATCGCAGCTATATTACCGTCACCTGGAAGGTCTTCATGGCGTTCAGCGCGGTCTCGTGGCTCTCCGGCGTGACACAGGCACAGGCGGACGCGATCACCCGCACCCTTGCCTCCGGACAGAACGCCTTCGCCAGCGCCACATTGCTGATGACGCAGATTCCCGTGCAAACACCGGCAAAATCGATCTGCAGATCCGGATCCTCCTTCGACTGCTGCCGCAGAAATTCCGCCAGATCCACGCTGCCAAAAGCCGGCTTTTCAAAAATCCTGAAATTTGTTTCACCGAAAGTCTCCCGCAGCGCTTTGTCCACAGACGGCACGATCCGCCATCCTTCCGTACCCCGGATACAGTGCTCCACAGGAAGGTTTTTCCCCTCGTTGGTGTTCAGGTAATCTTCCGTGTGCGTGTCCATGGTAGCGGCCGCCACATCGTAACCGCCCTTTCGGATCAGTTCCTCCACCCTGGGAATCGCCGCCGCGCACTCCCGATTTCCAAGGACGCCCGTGGTAAAGTCATTCTGCATATCCACCACTACTAAGATCTTTTTTGCCATATCCTGCTCCTCCTTCCTGGCTTTTGGCCTGCTCTCGAGTCTGTACCGGTTCTTTACCATTTCCGGTCCTTCTCCGGCTCCTGACCTGTCCGGTTGTGTATCGATCCCTTCCTATTTCCAGTTCCACCTCTTGAGTGTTTCCGGTCCTTCTCCGGTTTCTGCCTGATACCGGGGGTATTCCAGTTTTTGCCTTCTTTCAACTCTGTTCCAGCTTATGCCTTCTCTCAGCTCTGTTCCGGCTCCTGCCTGATCCCCGCTGTGTTTCAGCTTCTAGCATGCTCGCTATATCATGTTCTTCTTTTCCCGGTATCTGTATAGGGTGGCCGGGCGGTGCCCCACTTCCTCCTGCTTCTCGTCCAGCTCCTCCACAAATTTATCGACCCACTTCCGAAAGTTCTGCTTCACCAGCTTCTTGCCCAGGATCACTTCATACACTTTCTGAATCTCATTCAGGGTAAACTTCTCCGGGACCAAATTAAAGGCGATGGGCATGTATTCCACCTTGTTCCGGAGCCTGTCGATCCCCGTGTTGATCATCTCAATATGGTCAAAGGCAATGCGGCTGTTCTCTTCCGTAGCGTGGATCTTCGGGATCGGCACGGAGACCACCCCGTTTTTCCGAAAAGTGATGTCCACCGTGTAAACATACCTGAGATCCAGCTCCGCGCTGCTGATGACGATCTCATGCCGTGTGTCGCTGACCTGGCGCTTTTCCACGGAAAACCATGCCACATCCTCCGCGTCGTCCCCGGCAATGGGCCGAATGTTATCCTGGGGCGTCAGTGCCATATAGGCGATGGAGATTACCCGGGTTCGCTTATCCCTGCCGACCTCGCCGAATGTATACAACTGTTCCATGTAGACATTGGTCACGTTCGTCTCCTCCGCCAGCTCCCGGTAAGCCGCGGCGTCCAGATTCTCGTCCATGGAGACAAAGCCTCCCGGCAGGGCCCATTTATGAATGTCCGGATGATTCTTCCTCTTGATCAGCAGGATCTTGATCTCCTTCTCCGCGTCCTTGCGGATATCATCGGGATCTTTGTTGTCTATGGTAAACAGCAGCATATCCACTGTATTGGAAGGTCTCTCGTATTTTCCAGCGTCATATCCTGCCAGGAATTCCTCCTCCGTCAGTCCGTCCGCGTTCCGTTCTGCTCCCATCTGCTGCCTCCTTATTGCCCTCTGAAAATATACTTATCATATTTTTTATTATAAGTCAACACATAATTACATAAATTATAAAAAAGAGTTTACTCTTTTCCCGGATCACGCGCTCCTTTTCAGCATTAGGACAGAAAAACCCGGAACCCAGCCTGCTTGTCTATCCGATCTGCTGTCTATCCAATCCATTTTCTATCCAGTCTGCTTTTCTATCAAGGCCGCTTTTTCTGTCAGGGCCGCTTTTCTGTCAAGGCCGCTTTTTCTATCAGGGCCGCTTTTTCTGTCAGGGCCGCTTTTTCTGTCAGGGCCGCTTTTTCTGTCAAGGCCGCTCCCGGACAACCGCTCAGCTTTTCTGCCCGCACAGCTCCCGTATCTTTTCAAAGCATCTGTTCAGCACAGCGGTGTTTACATTGCCGTCTTTATCTATCGCATTTAACTCGACCGTATAATCACCATCGTAGCCATAGGAGAGCAATTTTTCAAAAAAGCCCTGAAAATTCACATGTCCGCTGCCGATCGGCGGGATCTTCAAGTTGTCCCAGTCCTTGTATCCTCCGGCGTAATCGTTGACATGCAGATGCCGGATCTGACCGTTCTCTACAAAATGAACATACCGTTCGTCAAACAATTCCATTGTCTGATCGTGAAACTCCGCCATCTTGGTGTCATAGACAAAGCCCACCTGATCATATTCCCTGGAAACAAGATCCATGTTGAACAGCGGATCCTTTTCATTGCACACCACATTTTCCACGAGCAGATCCACACCCGCTTTAACCGCATATTCTCTCCATGTCCCAAACCGCCTGATATTATTCTCGATGCGCTTGTCGGAAGGGATCCCGTTCCACAGGTGAAGGACCATTTTTTCTGCGCCAAGCTGTTCGGCCGCCTTAAGATTCTGTAAAAAAAGAGCGGTTCCCCGTTCAAAAAGTTCTTCTTCCTCCCTGTTGGTCATAATATACTCTTTGTACTGCCCATCCTCAAAGGAGGCGGTCATTCCGCACAGATATTCGCCGAGGGATTTGTTTGCATGTACGACCGGGATCGCAAGCCCAAAGGATCTGATGGTTTTTATCACCTCATCCATCTCCGGGTACCAGGACTTGCTGATCAGCAGTTCAAAACCGTCGCACTCCAGTTGATCGGCATAATATTTCAGCAATCTATAATCATTGTTATTTGCCTTTCCAAGAAAGGCGCCGGTCGAACACAATATTTTCCCCATCATTTACCTCCAGGCCTTCATCCGCGTTACACCGCGTAAATAACATCTTCTCCGCCTCCGAACCGTGCTCCTTCACAAAGTCCGCAAAGATCCCCTCCCGGATGCAGTCCCGGATTGCCAGGGTAACCGCCTTCTCCCGGTTTTTTTCGTCCAGATACGACCGGATTTTCTGCATGAACCAGGAATACTCATCCGAAGTAATATTATTTATCGCATATTTTTACTTCATCACAAATCCAATTTACAACCTGATAAATGGTTTTATCTGTGACGTCATGTTTCAAGAATCCTGTGTAATAGAAGTACATTCCCTCAGTATTTGAAATATGCCCATACCAGTAATCTGTAAGCTCACCCCCATCTTTATAGGCGGCGTTTGAATCATTTGGTACCTCATACTCAGTACAAAATACTGCATACTTGGGATTGGCGATAACCTTACGAAAAATATTATATTTTTCCTGCAATATCTCTTTATTTGTTGTCCCCACTTTTTCCAACCAAGATTCTTCTCTATTCTCTTCTAAACACTTGATGGTTGATTCCAACCAGGCTAATCCATCTGTTTTTCCAGAAAGTCTACTGATCTTGTAAATATATCCTTCCGAATCAAATACATATATATCATTACCATCATTTCGATAAGAAAAAACAACACGGGGCATTTCATAATAAGGATATGAAGGATTCTTCCGGAACAACATTATCCATACTAATGCAATAATAACTACAACAAAAAGAATAACGATAAACAAAATTAAGTTTTTCTTTTTCTCACTCATTCAAATTCACTCCGTCTTTACTTACAAAATCACAACCCGCATTATTTTTTCATTTATTCAACTGCAGAAGCTGACTTCGTCGTAAAATTTCCGGTCAAAAGCCCCTCTTTCTTCTTTTTGATCCATTTATTCACTTATTTGTTAATAATATCGGTTCAAACTCAGGTACTATTATTGATCGCGGCCTGTGCGGTGCAGTGACGGAGCAGAATATTACCCCGGGAGCAGATTTCTATTATTCACTCTGACAGTCCTGCAGAAACTGATAAATCGCTTCCGCGTCTTTCTCTTTGCAGCGCCCGATAGCTTCGCAGATCTGTTTCACAAGCTCCGGCGGTTCCTCCAGATCCTCCGCAATTTCCTTCGCCGTCAGACCTTTTTGGAGTTTTTTCTGAATCTGCTGAATAAGCTTGATCGTACTTCCCTCAGCCACGCCCACCATTCTTCCTTCAGCCCTTCCTTCAGCCCTTCCTTCGGCCTTTCCACGCTCGATCCCGTCCTCCACGCCTTCCTCATATCTCACCGCCAGGGCGTCCTCCATGTTAAACTGTGTAAATAACATATTCTCCACCTCCGATCCGTGCTTCTTCACAAAATCCGCAAAGATCCCCTCCCGGATGCAGTCCCGGATCGCCATGGTAACCGCCTCGTCCCGGCTCTTTTCTTCGGTCAGATACGACCGGATCTTCTGCATGAACCAGGAATACTCATACAGCGGCATACATTTCTGCAAAAGCGTATGATTCACCGGGAGATTGATGTTGATCATCTTTACTGTCAATTCTAACATTGGTTTGTCTGTTTTTTCAAGATATGCGTCCGAAAGTTTTAAGGCGAAAGTTTTAAGGTTTAATGTTTGTTACAGCCCTCTGCCGGCTTTCGACAAAAGGGGTATGGAATAAACTTAAAAACTGACCCTGATATACAATCTTCCCTCCTGATATTCCGCACGAATCTGTCCTCCCATGCGTTCTGTCAAGATTCTGGCGATGGACAGTCCCAGACCCGTGGAACTGCGGCCGGCCTCCACGGTGTAAAAACGGTCGAATAATCTTCCCACGGAAACCGGATCCAGGTTCCGCACGGAATTGCTGAAGGTAATACAGCCGTCCTTCTTCATTGTGACAGACAGGTCTCCGTCGGAATATCGGACGGCGTTGCTGATGATATTAGAGAAGATACGGTTTACGGCGACAGCATCCAGTTCCCGATAAACTGGCCCTTCCGGCAGCTCCGTTTTGGGCTCTATCCCTCTTTCCCGCAGGGCCCCGTAGAAGGAGAGCAGATTTTCCTCCAGTGCCCGGACCAGATCCACAGGTTCCGGATTTAACTCCTGCTCTGAGGTTACCACGCTGTATCGGAACAGTTCTTCCGTCAGGTCTTTTAAGGCCTCCGTCCGGTTTCGGATCCGGGCAAGGTACCGACTGACATTTCCGCTCGTCTCCTCCCGTTCCAGCAGATCGAGATACCCGCAGATCGCCGTAAGCGGCGTCCGGATGTCATGTGAAATATTGGTGACTGCTTCTTTCAGCTCCAGATCGCCCTGCCGGTAACGACGGCGTTCCCCGCGGAGGAGACGAAGCTGCGTGTTGATCTCCTCCGCCAGTTTACGCATATAGGGGTCGCGGGTGGAAATATCGATCAAAACATTGGTATCTTCCTCCAGCCGGCCGCGGAACGCTTCCGCGATCTCCCGCGCGGATCTGCGCAGGTAATACACCTTTGCAAGAAGCGCCAAAAGGATCACAAGCAGTATTCCGATCACGGCACACAGCAGATATTCCATTTCCCTCTCCCTGTTATTTGATATCTTTTTTCCGGAAGGCCGCTATCCCGGCCAGAGTTGTCAAAAGTGTGATAACGGCAGACGACGCCAGCATACGGATCGGATGGCTGATCTCCAGCTGCCACATCCGGATCCCCTGTCCGGTTGGCAAAAAGTCCATGATAAAGTCATAAATCTCCCGCTTTACGCCGCCGACATAATTCGGGTTCGGAGTCGGCTCCGCCATCTCCATCCCGTCCACCGTTATCAGAACGCCGCTTGTCACCTCCGGTTCCCCCAGCCTGTTATAAAGGATACTGGCAAAAACCAGCAGGCCCGTCATCAAAAGCATCGAAAAGATAATGGTGACGGACTCGTTTCCCGACACCATGTTCACTACGGTAAAGATCGAGGAATAAGCAGCCGCAGACAAAACGGCAATCAAAAGGTACAGCAGGAAGTTTTTGACGCCCATCTTCCATACGCCAAGCACCGGCAGGGCAGTCAGCGCCCCTAAAAGCCAGGTCAGCATTATGAGCAGAGTTACCGCAAAAGTAGTGATCAGGCTGGACATATAAATGTCCGTCCTTCTGTGCCCCGCTATGATCTTTGTCCGCAGGGTCGCGTCTCTGTATTCCGTCCCAAAGAACAGGCTTCCGAACATTGCACAGAAAAAACCGATGGACAGCGCAAAGTGAAAATAATACTTATCGATACTGTAATGATATTCCGTCATAATATCCATCGACGCCTGACGGCACCCATTCAGCATATACACCACCGAATAACCCAGCATGAAAACTATACACAGCCAGAAAAATTTATCCTTCCGCAGCCGTGAAAAATTTGCAGACAGCAGTTTACGCATTTTTCCCACCTCCCACCAGCGAAATATAGTAACTCTCCAGACTTTCGTCCATTTCCTGCATGGACAACACCTCGCAGTCCTCTTTTGCCAGCGCTGCGGCGAGGGAGGTCACATTGACTTTTGCGTAAACATCCGCCGCAGTTTGGGAAAGGATCT
>CANQCF010000017.1 GCA_947589505.1 uncultured Acetatifactor sp.
TTGCGGAAGTGGGCGGGCGGGAGTATATCCTGGTGACGGCGAAAGCGGACGGCACCCACTGGACGGAGCCCTATCATATTTTAGACGCGGTGGAGGTCTACACCCGGATCGGGGAGCGGGATCTAATATCCCGCTGATTCCCTGATCTGCATCGCGCCGTAGTAAGAGTACTTCGGCTGCAGGGACGAGTTAAAGAGCAGGGGGCTGTATTCCTTTCTCCAGGAAAGGGAATCGCAAAAGCCCCAGAAAGTCAGCGCGTCCATCTTGACAGAGCCCGCGTCCACCCGCTCAAACAGTCCGTTGATCAGCTCGTAGTAAAAACGGCCCTGGGCCTGCAGGTTTTCTTCGGTGGCCGCCAGGGGCGCCTGATACTTTCCGAGGCAGATGTCCAGCTCGGTCAGCTGAATTTTCAGGCCGGTTTCGCTTAATTTGTCTACAGTCTCAAAATACTGGTCCAGGTCGTCGGAGGTGTAAAGGTGGGCCTGGAAGCCAATGCCGTCGATCAGGTATCTGCCGTCCTCGTCAACGAGGGTGTTTACAAAGTCGAAGAGGGTCTGGGTCTTAAACTGTTCGTTGTAATCATTGTAGTAGAGGTCGATGCTCTCGGGGGCATATTTGTCCGCGTAGTAGAAGGCGTACCACAGGTAATCGTCGCCGATGATGTCGGACCAGTGGTTCTGGCGCATCGTACCGTCCTCCATCCAGGCCTCGTTCACTACATCGTAGGCGTAGAAGAGATCCAGATACCCCAGTTCCTCCAGCTTTTCAAATACCTGACGGATCATGTCCTCCATACGGGCGAGCATTTCGTCCCGGTCCACGTAATCACTCTTTTTGTCAAAATCCCTGTGAAAGATCCACTCGGGCGTCTGGCTGTACCAGACCAGGGTGTGGCCCCGCATGGAAAAGCCGTTTTCCTTTGCCCAGTCCATCATCTTGATGGCGTCCTGGTTAAACTCCACGACGAGGCGGCCATCCGCCTGACTCTGTTTTTGGTTGAAGATGTAGTCGGGCTTCATGGAATTCTCCATGGTGACGCTGTTAAACTGCCCCAGGATCAGCTGATTCGTGGTGTCTTTGCCGATCATCTGGGAGGACAGGCAGGTGCCGACCTTCATGCCATGTTCCGCAAAGAGCTCTTTTAGAGAAAGGCCGCTTAAGGGATCCTCCTCCGGCAGGGGGGAAGTTTCGGGTTCTGAAGGCGTTTCAGACTCGGAAGATGCTTCAGACTCAGCGGAGGAATCGGATCCGTCAGTTTCCGTGGAGACCTCCTGACTTGTTTCCTTCCAGCTCTCAGAGGAAGAACCGCCGCCCTCCGGGCCGGCGCAGCCCGCGAGGGCGATAACCATCAGCAGGGACAAGGATCTGAGAAAATTCTTTTTCATATTGGATGAACTCCTTTTGACAATGAATTTTGCCGGACGCGCAGTTCCGGCGGCGGGCTCCTCCGCGGCGGCTGAGAATCCCTGCCGCTGATAAGGAGGCCGCTTGATTCCATGATAGTATAAAAGGATGGAAGTGTCAATTGAAAAGGGGCGTGGTACGGCGTATCCCACGGAGGCGCCCTGATGGGTTTCCCGCCGGAAATCATGCTGAAAAGACGTTTTTTTGAGAAATGAGACGGCAGACGATTGCAAATTTGAATAAAACCAGTATAATTGAAATAACAGACTGTTGTAATGCGCGGCTGCCGGGTGAGGGCCTGGCGCCGGTTGACAGCTTTTGGGGATCGACAAAAAGGAGGGAAGGTGGGACACATGGACGGCAATCAGAAAAGGGGAAAGAACCCCATCATCGACACGATCTACACGGCGGATCCGGCCCCGATGGTCTGCGGAGATACGCTTTATCTCTACACGACCCACGACGAGGACCAACTGGTAAACGACTTTTACACGATGTACGACTGGCGGTGTTTTTCCACCAGGGACATGGTACACTGGACGGATCACGGCAAGGTATTTTCCCTGGACGATATTGAGTGGGCGGACGACCGGGCGTGGGCGCCCCAGGCCGTCGAGAGGAACGGGAAATTTTATCTCTACTGTCCGGTGCATAAGAAGGACGGCGGCATGGCCATCGCCGTGGGAATTTCGGATACTCCCACGGGACCTTTCAGGGATCTTGGGGAGCCCCTGGTGGACGAGGGGGATTGGAATGACATCGACCCCACTGTCTTTATTGACGACGACGGTCAGGCATATCTCTATTTTGGAAACCCGGAGCTCAGATATGTTCTGCTGAATCCGGATATGATCTCTTACGACCAGAAGGTGGGAATCGTGAAGATCCCCATGACCGAGGAGGCTTTTGCAAAGGGAGGGCACATGACCGGAACTTCCTATGGGGAAGGCCCCTGGTTCTATAAGCGGAACGGGATCTATTATATGGTGTACGCCGCCTTTGCCGAGGGGGAGGGCCGCAATGAGCATCTTGCCTATTCCACTTCGGAAAATCCTACGGGACCCTGGAAGTACGGCGGCGTCCTGATGACGGAGGAGGGCGGCGTCTTTACCAATCATCCCGGGATCGCGGACTTTAAGGGACATTCCTATCTGTTCTACCACACCGGGGAGCTCCCCGGGGGGAGCCTGTTCCACCGCTCCGTCTGCGTGGCGGAATTTACCTATAATGAAGACGGGTCCATCGACACGATTCCGAAGTACGATGGCGTGGATCCGGTGGAATAGCAGCCCGCTCCGGGAGAGCAAAACGGCCTGCTTTGGGGAAGGAAAACGAATTGACCGGGAAGGCCGGTGATGGTATAATATTTTTCATGAAGAAAGAATGAGAGGAAAACAGGCGGCGCCGGATGGGATGTCGGTCTGAAAGGGGATATTATGGCGGAACAGGAGCGGGCTCACAAGCCGGAGAAGATGCAGAATTCCATCGAGTCGATCGATGTCGATGCGCTGCTGGATAAGATAAACGGCATTACGTCTTTGACGGATGAGCTGGCGCCCGAGCCGGAGGTGCCTGAGATCGATTATTCCGATGCAAAGGCCATGGAGGAAGCGGATTACGGAGAGGCGCAGATCGCGGAGATTCAGATGGGGCGCGAGCAAGGGCTGGATGTCCGGAGGTTTGCAAACCCGGCGTACAACTGGATGCAGATGCGGGAGATCCGTTTTGGTCTGGCGGAGGAACTGGATGTCGGTTTATATGACAATCCGCTGTTTTCCGCAAGCCAGATGCGGGAGGTCCGCTTTGGCCTGGAGGACGGACTGGACGCGGCAAGTTATGCGAAGCTGATCTTGTCTGCGACGGATATGTATAAGAGCAGGACAAAACTCTTTGCGGAGGCGTACAAGGCGGATCCCCAAAAGTATGGGAGGAGCGTTACGGACGATTCTACAGGGATCCGGGTTCGCGTCAGCGACGACTGCATGTCGGCCTATATCACGATCCCGAAGAAGCCTTTGTCCGAGATCACCGAGGCGAAGATCCTCAGTATCCTGGAGGAGAGAAACGTTGTGTATGGCATTCAGGAGGATGCGGTCCGGGAGGCCGTCCGGCAGAATCTGACCGGGACGGAAATCTGCGCGGCGCTGGGAAAGAAGCCTTCCAACGGCAGGGACGGGTGGTATGAGCCGAAGTTTGAAAACGAAATGAATCAGTTTCAGTTTGTCCAGCCAAATGAAGAGATAGATTACACCAATGTAAACATGGTGGAGAGCGTGACGCCGGGTCAGGTTCTTGTAAAATATCACCGTGCCGAGTCCGATGTCTTCGGGGTGACGGTGTCGGGGATAACGGTGGACGGCGCGGCCGGAAAGGAACTGCCGGAGCTCAGGGGCGTCGGATTTACATACAATCCGGAAAAGCAGGTTTACCTGGCGTCGGAGAAAGGGTATCCCGCTTATAATGAGATGAATGGGACGCTGAACGTATGGAATGTTTACAGTGTCCGGGGGGATGTGACCTATTATCAGAGTGTGGAGTACGAGGGAACCATACATATCTTTGGAAATGTGGGCAGCATGGCGACGGTCCGCGCCTCGGGAAATATTATCGTGGAGGGCTTTGTGGAGAGCGCCAGCCTGTTCTCCGAGCATGATATTGTCATCAAGGGCGGCGTGAACGGCGGCGGGCACGGGATCATCTCGGCGGGCGGTTCCCTGAGGGGAAAGTTTTTTGAAAACGCGAATCTCCGGGCCAAGGGCGCCGTGGAGGGAAACTATTTTCTGAACTGCGACGTGGTGACGGACGATTGTATGACGGCCCACGGCAGGAAAGCCCGGATCATGGGCGGCCACATCACGGCTGCTGTCAGCGTGGAGGCATCCACCATCGGAAATTATATGGGGGTGCGGACGGTGTTCAACGTAGGAGATCTGGCCGGACTGGACAGCCGCATCCAGGAAGCGAAGAAGGCCGCGGACGCTGTTTCCGAACAGCTTGGCCAGCTTCAGGCCGGCAAAGAACAGTTGGAAACGCTTTTGGGTTCCAGCGCGGCTTCCTCAAACGCGCTGTACGTCAGAACCCTCCTGGCCATGGGATCGCTGGAGCGTCAGCTGGGGGACCACAACAGGGAACTGGACCGGCTGGATCAGATCCGCAAGAGGGCGCTGAAAGCGTATGTCAGGACGCATGGGGAACTTCAGGAAGGCGTTCTCCTGATCATCAACGGAAATAAAAAGACCATCGGTCAGACCATTACCAGTGGGATCACGCTGACGAGGGAGCATGTGAGGGGAAGGTGAGAGCGGCATGAGAAAAGCCATTTTAGCAGTGGACGACGATGAACTGGAGAGAGAGCTTCTATTTCAGATCTTTGGGACGGACTATGACGTGATACTGGCGAAGGACGGAAAAGAGGCCATCCTGCAGCTCGGAAAGCGGGGAAAGGATATCGTGGTGATCCTCCTGGATCTCGTGATGCCCGTGCTGAACGGTTATCAGGTTCTGCAGGTTTTAAAATCCAGTCCGAATTTCCGGGATATTCCCATCGCCATGGTGACGGCCAATACGGATCCTTCCCTGGAGGTGGCCTGTTATACCATGGGCGCCATGGCGGTGATCCACAAGCCTTTTTCAGCGCAGATTGTCCGCAGGGAGGTGGATAACATCGTCGAGATGTACCACAACTGCAGGACTTTGAAGGACGCGCTGGTGGAGCAGACGGAGAAACTGAATAAGTTTTACAACAATCTCATGGATACCGTCGCCTGTATGGTAGAGTTCCGGGATACGGGTTCGGAAATGCATATCAAACGGGTCAAGGGAATGACGGAGATCATGATGAACGGCTATGTGGAGCTGTACCCGGAGGAGGGACTGACCGAGCAGTACCGAACGCAGGTGGTGCGGGCGGCTGCGATTCACGACATCGGAAAGATCGTCATACCGGACAGTATCCTCTTAAAGCCCGGTCCCCTCACCGCCTCCGAGCGCGAGGTTATGTGCGGCCATACGACCCGTGGCTGCGAGATGCTGCGCCTCCTGGCGGACGTGCAGGACGACGAGCAGTACCGGATCACTTACGAGATCTGCAGGCACCATCACGAGAGATACGACGGCGCCGGTTATCCGGACGGCCTGAAGGGGGACGATATCCCTTTCAGCGCTCAGATTGTCTCCATTGTGGATGTGTACGACGCCCTGGTCAGCAAGCGGATCTACAAGCAGAGCTACAGCTATCAGAAGTCCTATGACATGATCGTAAAAGGGGAGTGCGGCGTATTCAACCCGAAGATCATGCGCTGCTTCCAGCATGTCAGGGAGCAGCTGGAGGAGTTTTCGGACCGGATGCGATAAAAAGTTAGAAAGAAAAGTTATGCGTTAGAAAGAAGTTAGAGAGAAAAGTTATAAAATGTAAGTTGAAAAAACGGCCTGTCTTCTCCCCGGATCGAAGCCTGGGGAGGGACAGGCCGTAAAGTTTCAGGCTTTCTCCAGATCAAAGCCGAAGTAGTTCACGGCGTTGTTGTAGCTGATGCCTTTCACGATCTCCCCCAGAGTCTCAAAGTCTGCGGGATATTCGCCGTTCTCCACCCAGGTCCCCAGGAGATTGCAGAGGATGCGGCGGAAGTAGTCGTGGCGGGTGTAGGACAGAAAGCTCCTGGAATCGGTCAGCATACCTACAAAACCGGATAGGTTCCCCAGATTTGCCAGGGAGATCAATTGATCCTGGATTCCCGTCTTGTGGTCGTTGAACCACCAGGCGCTCCCCTGCTGGATCTTGGCAGCGGCGGTGGAATCCTGGAAACAGCCGATGATGGTGCCGATGGCCTGGTTGTCGTTGGGGTTTAAGCTGTAGAGGATGGTCCTCGGCAGTTCGTCCGTCCTGCACAGGGCGTTCAGAAGGTCGGTCATTTCAGCGGAGGGAGTGTAATTGTTGATGCAGTCAAACCCCGTATCCGGCCCCAGCTGTTCATAGCGCAGCGTATTGTTGTCCCGCTTGCAGCCGTAGTGGAGCTGCATCACCCAGTTTCTTCTCGCGTATTCCCTGCCGGAAAAGAGCAGGAATGCCGTCTTGAATTTCAATTCTTCGGATTTTGTCACAGTCTCGCCCTTCCGTCTCTTTGCGAAGATAGTTTCAATCTCCGCATCCGTGGCAGGCTGGTACATGACGTACTCCAGACCGTGGTCGGACACGCGGCACCCCATAGAAGAGAAGAAATCCATGCGGAGGCGGAGGGCCCTGCAGAGGGCGTCAAAGCTGTCGATCTTTACGCCGGAAACCTGTTCCAGTTTAGAGAGGTAATCCAGATAGTCGGGCTTTTCCAGATTCATGGCTTTGTCGGGCCGCCAGGCGGGGAGCACCTGCACCTGAAAGGAGTCGTCCTCCGCGATCTTCTTATGATACTCCAGGGAGTCGGCGGGATCGTCGGTGGTGCAGATCAGGGTGACATTAGACTGCCGTATGAGGCCCCGGGCGCTCATGGAGGGATCGGCCAGTCTGCGGCTGCAGAGTTCCCAGACTTCCCCGGCGGTGTTTTTGTTCAGGACGCCGTCGTAGCCGAAGTATTTCCGAAGTTCCAGATGGCTCCAGTGAAAGAGTGGATTGCCGATGGCCTTTCCAAGGCACTCGGCCCATTTCATAAATTTCTCCCTGTCGGGGGCGTCGCCCGTGATATAGGCCTCTTCCACGCCGCAGGACCGCATAAAGCGCCACTTGTAGTGGTCCCCGCCCAGCCAGACCTGGGTGATGTTTTCAAACTTTCTGTCCTCCCAGATCTCCCGGGGGTTGATGTGACAGTGATAGTCCAGCACGGGAGTGTCCGCCGCCCAGCCGAAGTAGAGTTCCTTCGCCGTCTCATTCGAGAGCAGGAAATTTTTATCCATGAATGCTTTCATGTCAGGTTCCTCCTTGTAATATGTTTTTTATAAGCCGGCGGCCAAAGGCCGCAGGAATACGGAAGTTAAACGGTAGTGCCCCGCTTGATCAGCCTGGCCGGAAAGATGCGCTGGGCGGGAGGTTCCTTCCCGGAGAGGACCCCTAAGAGAGTCTTTACCAGCGTGTGGGTCAGGTCTTCCAGGCGGTTGTCCACGCTGGTGAGCTCCGGCTCGCAGCAGGAGGTCAGCATGGAGTTGTTGCAGCCGATGATGGAGAGTTCCCGGGGGACGTCAATTCCTCTTTTGTGGGCGTATTTCAGCGCGCCGATGGCGAGGGAATCGTCGGAGGCGATGATTCCGTGGAAGACGGCGCCCTCGTCTGCGATCCGGCAGATAAAATCAGTGATCGCGTTGATCTGGTCGGGCTTGCCGTCGTAATAGCGGATCAGATGTTCGCAGCCGCCTAACCCATGACTTTTCATGGCGTCCCTGTACCCGCTGAGTTTTTTGACACCGCTGTAGGAATTGGAGTCGTAGAGGTACAGAATGTCCCGGATCCCCGAGCGGATCAGGACGGAAGCGGCCTCGAACATGGCGGCGTGGTCGTCGCAGAGCGTGCTGTATACGTTCGGGCAGTCGTAGGAGGCGTTCAGAAGCATGATGGGAACCTGCCGGGCGGCCTCCCGGATGTATTCGTTATCCTCCTCGGCGGCAGAGATAAAATGGGAGCCCACAAGGATCAGGCTGTCCACCTTTTTTGAAAGGATCAGATTGATGTAGTTCTTTCTGTCGCTCAGCCGGTAGCCTGTGCAGCAGAGCAGGGCTTCGTAGCCGTTGGCGTGGAGCTCCCGCTCCAGAAAGTAGACGGCCTTTGCGAGGACAAGGTCGGAGGAGTCGGCGCAGAGGATGCCGATGGTCCGCAGGGAGCGCAGCCCCATCCCGCGGGCAAAGGCGTTGGGGGTGTAGTCATATTCTTCGATAACGCGCAGCACCTTTTCCCTGGTAGCGGGTCTCACGCTGTCGCTCCCGTTTAAGACGCGGGAGACGGTCGCAATGGAAACGCCGGCTTTCTTTGAGATGTCGTAGATGGTCAGTGCCATGAATCCTCCTTAAAACGGTCCCCAAAATACAAATGTAAGCAGTTACATACTGTCATTATAACGCAGTTTCATCTGGAAAGCAATATATGGCGGCGGTTCGGATCACGGCAATTACTGCCGTCAGACTGCGATGTTCCGGGGCTAGGTGCCGTCCGGAGCCGCGGCGCTGCTTCCGGGGCCGTGGCGTTGTTCCGGGGCCGCGGTGCCGTTTCAGAGCCGCGGATACTTGACAAAGGCTTGCCATAGCAACTATAATTAGGAAGTGTGAAATTCGACAGAGAAATGACCATCGGGAGGTCGGTATCATGAGAAAAAATAGATTTGGGAAAATATTTATCGCCGCGTTATCAGCGCTGACTGTGCTGACCGCTGCGGGCTGCGGGAAGGGATATGACAGGCTGCTGGATCCGAAATCGCCTGTCAGCATCACGGTTTGGCACTATTACAACGGCGTGCAGCAGACCCAGTTTGACGAACTTGTAGAGGAGTTTAACAATACTGTGGGCGCGGAGAAAGGGATCTTTGTGGAGGCATATTCCCAGAATTCCGTGGGAGAGCTGGCCCAGAACGTGATCGACGCCGTGAATCAGGAGCCGGGGGCGGATGCCATGCCCAATATCTTCGGGACTTACGCGGAGACGGCCTATCAGGTGGACCAGATGGGAATGCTGGTGGACTTAAGCAAGTATCTTTCGAAGGATGAAATGGCGGAGTATGTGGAGGATTATCTGCAGGAGGGCTCCCTGGGACAGGAGGGCGCTCTGAAGATCTTTCCCACGGCAAAATCCACGGAGATCATGATGATCAATCTCACGGACTGGGAAAAGTTCGCGGAGGAATGCGGCGTGAGCTTTGAAGATCTTTCCACCTGGGAGGGACTGGTACGGGTCTCGGAGAAGTACTATGAATATACGGACGGGCTGACTCCGGACGTGGAGAACGACGGAAAGGCTTTCTTTGGAAGGGATTCCGTGGCGAATTATATGGTCGTGGGCGCCAAGCAGCTCGGAAATGAGTTCGCGCGCCTGAACGCCGACGGCAGCCCGGAGCCGGCAGTGGACAAGGAGACGGTCAGGAGACTTTGGGAAAATTATTATGTGCCCTATGTAAAGGGGTATTTTACGGCGCAGAGCCGCTTCCGCAGCGACGACGCGAAAATCGGCGCGATCCTGGCCATGGTGTGTTCCAACACGGGAGCTATGTATTTTCCTACGGAAGTGACCATAGGGGACGCTCTGCCATACCCCATTGAAAACGCGGTTCTTCCCGTTCCCTCTTTTGAGGGGAGCGAGCCCTATATCGTCCAGCAGGGCGCCGGCATGTCCGTCCTGAAATCGGACGAGAAGACGGAGTACGCCTGCGCGGTGTTCTTAAAGTGGATCACGGACACGGAGAGGAACATCCGGTTCTCCGTGGATTCGGGGTATCTCCCGGTAAAGAAGGATGCAAATGACCTGCAGACCATAACGGATACGGTGGGCGAAGATAACCTCAGCGGGACTGTGCGGAATGTGTTCTCCGTTGCCATCGAGGAGGTAAACGGCAGCCATCTTTACACCAGCCCGGCTTTTGACCGCTCGGCGGAGATGAGGGATTATATCGGGAATACGATGGAACTCACCGCTGCGGGGGCATATGAGGA
This sequence comes from uncultured Acetatifactor sp., assembly GCA_947589505.1. Taxonomy (GTDB): domain Bacteria; phylum Bacillota; class Clostridia; order Lachnospirales; family Lachnospiraceae; genus Acetatifactor. The sequence goes on from CANQCF010000017.1 coordinate 10,018, forward strand.
AGCGTGGCGGCGGATCCGGGAGAATGGTGAGGACCGGGAGACGGTTCTTGCGGAGTACACGGACGAGGCGGCTTTCGACGCCTGGTACAAGGATTTTGAACAGGGATTTTTTGAAATAGTAGGTGAGTAATCTGCGGCGGAATGTGACGGAAGAGAGGAAAAAAGACGGACGGCATGGGAACAGTTCCCTGCTGTTTAAAGTGATGGGCCCCATGCTGTTTTTGGCAATGCTTGAGGTCTGTGTATTTGTGGCGGCCTTGATTCTGAACGGCGGACTGGACAGCAGTATCAATGACTTTTATCATGTCCTGATAGAGAAGACCCAGGATCGCAAGGCTTATGTGGAGTCCGCCTTAAATGAGAAGACCGCCATGGTCTTCCAGACGGCCCAGGAGGTCGGCCAGATCGCCGAGGATCTGTTTGAGGAGCGGGGCGTTACCGCAGAGGCTGTGCGGAAGGACGAGGGGCTGAATAAGGAGCTGCTGAGTTCCTGCGCGGAGCTTCTGATCACGCTGATCCGCCAGGACCAGGTAAACGACGCTTTCCTTATTCTGGACACAGGGGAGCTGTACGACGACGGGGACAAGAAACTCCGGGCCGGAATTTATCTGCGGGATACGGATACGAAGGAGAATGACAACGAGGAGCACAAGGACGTCTATATGGAGATGGGCAGTTCTGAGATCGCCCGGAACCTGAAGCTGGCGCTGGATTTCGACTGGTCCACCTATCTGGACGTGACGGAGGGCAGCGGCAGGGACCTGGACTTTTTCTATGAACCAATCCGGAGTTATCCGGAGCACAAGGATATCCCCCTCTATAACCTGGGGGTCTGGAGCGGCATGTCAAAGATTTCCGGAAGCCAGACGGAGAGCATGAAATACACCCTGCCCCTGGTGGCGGAAGACGGGACTGTTTATGGCGTGATCGGCATCGGACTTTTAGAGAAGACGATTTCCCAGAGTATTCTAACGGCGGGATTTTATACGGATAATATCTGCTATGTCCTGGGATTGGACCGGAATGGGAAGGGGGTATATGAGCCCATCCTGCACCGGGGAAACGTCTATTCCAGGCTGATGGGCGAGGGAACGCCCCTTACGACGGAGAAAAGTATCCGGAACGGACTCTATGATTTTACCGTGGAAAGCGGTTCTAAACTCGTGGGGAGTATCCAGCCCTTGAATCTTTACGCCTCCGGTTCCCCCTATCGGGAGCAGGACTGGGCGGTCATATCTGTGGCGGAGCAGAAGGAAGTCCTGAATTCCTTTTATACGCTGATCCGGGTTACGGTCATCTCTCTGGCGATCACGCTGCTGGTGAGTATCCTGTTTGCATTTTTCATCAGCTTCCGCGTCAGCCGTCCGGTGAGACGTATGGCGTACACCATCGGCAGTGAAAAAAATCCCAAAAATTTAGTAGAACTTCCGAAGTCGGGGATCAAGGAGATCGACGCCCTCGGCAATTCCGTCATGGAGCTGCAGAAGGATCTGAAGGACTATGCTTCCCGGGTGTCCCGGATCCTCACCATGTCGGGAGGGCGGATCGGCGTGTTCCAGTATAATGTCTCGGATCAGACGGTCTTTGTCGGGGAAAGCCTTGTCCAGCTCCTGCATTTTCAGGGGATAACGCCGGGGGACGCCGTCATCAGCCGGGAGGAGTTCCGGGATCGGCTGGCCTGTGTGGACGAAAAGCACGTCATTATGAATCTTCCCATCTTTGACGGGGAGAATGACAATGCTCCGTCAAATGACATCCGGGAGATCGGGTACCGGGATCCAAAGGGGAATCAGATCTGGCTGAAGTTTACGCTTACCCGGGATAAAAACGAAGTCATGGGACTGGTGCAGGATATCACGGACAGCACCTCGAAACTCCTGGAGACCAATGCGGCGCTGAAACTGGCCTGCGAGGCGGCGGAGAGGGCGAACGCCACAAAGACGGAGTTTCTCTCCCGCATGAGCCACGATATCCGGACACCCATGAATGCCATTATCGGCATGTCTACCATTGCCAGGAAGCACATGGACGACAGGGAGCGCCTTCAGAACTGCCTCGACAAGATCGACTCATCCAGTCAATATCTGCTGGCCCTGATCAACGAGGTGCTGGATATGAGCAAGATAGAGGCGGGGAAATTCGTATTGTCGAAGGAGCCCATTCATCTGCCAAGCCTGATGGAAAATCTGCTCAGCATGATACAGCCCTCCATACGGGCCAAGCATCAGGAACTGACCGTGGATATCAGCCCTATGGAGCATGAAAACGTCATCAGCGATCAGCTGAGGATCCAGCAGATCTTTATGAATATCATGAGCAACGCCGTGAAGTACACCGGAGAGGGCGGAAAGATCTCCTTTGCGCTGACCGAAAAATACACGGGCAAGAAAAATGTGGGTTGCTATGAATTCGTCTTCACGGATAACGGGAAGGGAATGAGCCCCGAGTTCCTGAAGAAACTGGCTACCCCCTTTGAGCGGGAGGAGGATGAGCGCGTCAGCAAGGAGCAGGGCACCGGTCTTGGCATGACCATCACCTATAATATCGTGAAACTGATGGACGGCAGAATCAAGGTGGAGAGCGAGCTGAACCGGGGGACCACCTTCCGGGTAACTCTGTTTTTGCAGCTGGATTCGTCCGCGGAAGCTAAGGGTTCCGGAAAAGAGGCTGAAAAGGAGTTGAAGAGCGCTGACCAGAGGAATACCTTCGCCGGGCACAGGATCCTTCTTGTGGACGATAACGAGCTGAATCGAGAGATTGCCGTGGAGATCCTCGGCATGATGGAGCTGGAGGTGGAAACCGCATCGGACGGCCGGGAAGCCGTGAAGAAATTCGCAGACTCCGAGCCGGGGTATTACGAGATGATCTTTATGGATATCCAGATGCCCGTGATGGACGGGTACGCGGCCACGGCGGAGATCAGAAAGCTGGCCAGGGAAGACGCCCAGGAGATCCCGATCGTAGCGGTCACCGCCAACGCCTTTGCGGAGGATGTCCGGAACGCCCAGGAGGCGGGGATGAACGGGCATATCGCAAAGCCTATGGAGATGGGACGGCTCAGGGAGATCCTGGATACCTGGCTGAAGTAGGTCAGGTGACGCTTGCTTTTCGGCAGCAGAAGAGTTATACTTGACTCATCAGCATAAGTTCGGTTCTGGGAGGAGTGCGCATGCGCATTGCCGGTGTCTCGGTGCAGCTACAGAGAAGATCCCGGAGAACACGCGGCAGCCGGGCTTATGCTGATGTTTTATTTTCAAAGGTTTGCTTTCAATAGTTACGGGCGGACTGCGGCGGCACTGCGCGTCGGGAGTTTGATAAGGCAGAGAACGCATAAACAGAAGAGAGCGCATAGGGATTTGGAACGGGGAACCGGGAAGGGCTGAAGGTGTCCGCTGTACAGACGGAGGCCTGAGTTTTGAATGAGACAGGGAGGGGACAAAAAAGTGAGTGTAAATTATAAGCTGACCGTGCAGTACGACGGAACACGGTATTACGGCTGGGAGCACCAGCCGAACACGGACATGACCATACAGGGGAAACTGGAAGCTGTTCTGGGGATCCTGGAGGGAGAACCGGTGGAAGTGATTGGCGCGGGCAGGACGGACGCGGGCGTCCACGCCCGGGGAATGACGGCAAATGTCCGGCTGCAGACGGAAAAAAGGCCGGAAGAGATCCGGGATTACCTGAACCAATATCTTCCGGAGGATATCCTGGTCTCCGAGGTCCGGGAGGCGGCGGAGGGTTTTCACAGCAGGTACAACGCCAGGGGAAAAACTTACCGGTACACCTGTTATGCGGGATCTGCAAAACCTTTGTTTGACCGGAAGTATGTGTACGCTCTGGAGAGGGAACCGGATCTGGAGGCCATGCGGAAGGCGGCGGGATATCTTTTGGGAAGACATGATTTCGCCAGCTTCTGCGGCAATCCCCGGATGAAGAAATCCACGGTCCGGGAGGTGGACGAGATCCGGATCGAGAGAAGAGGGGACTACCTGCTCCTGACCTATCACGGAACCGGTTTTTTACAGTATATGGTGAGGATTCTGACGGGGACGCTGCTGGAGGTGGGATGCGGGAAGCGGAGCCCGGAGAGCATGAGGAAACTTCTGGAGGCAAAGGATCGCTCTCTGGCGGGGCCTACCGCACCGGCAAAAGGTCTGTGCCTGATGAAAGTGGATTACTGATCCGAAGGCGGACCGGTTTTTCCCGGACGTGCCTGAAAACATTTCTTGTCAGAAAAGGGTCCGGGTGAGGTACTGATAGATCTCCTGGTTTTTCTTCTGCCAGTTGTCGCAGATCGTCTCTGCCAGTTCCTTCGTCGGAACGGAGAAGGTCAGATCGACCAGAGTGATCCCGCGGTCCTTGGCCACCAGCCGGGCTTCAAATTCCCCGCTGGTGGCTTTGTAGTAATCTGCTAAAACCGATACTTCGTTCCGGAGGTCGAATTCCTTTTCCTCAAAATAATCGGTGATATCTTTTTTGATGGCGTCGCTGATGCGGTTCTCAAAATAATGGAGGGTCTCCTTGCCCTCGGAGGTGATGGCCAGGTGGGTGCGGTTGCGGATGGTCTGGGCGGAGATCATGCCCGCCTCGGTCAGTTCGCTGATGACCTGCTGCAGAGTTATGTAATTCGTGTATTCTTTCTCCAGGATAAAATCGCTGATCTGGGCGTTTGTCATGGGAAAGCTGACCCTGTCCAGCATATAGAGAATGATCAGCTTGTACAAAGTTAAGAGATCCTGCATCTGGGAGTCCTCCTGGGAGATCTGGGCTTTTGAACAGCCGGGCTGCTGTAAGCGCAGCTTGGCCGCAGGGGTTAAGCCGCGCATGGCGAAGTTCTTTTTTGGTCAGGCGGTCAGCGCTTTATATGGCTCTTTACGGCCTCCGCCACAACTTCCGCAACCTTGGGGTTGAATGGCTCCGGCATGATATTGTCTTCGGAGAGCTCCGACTCGGGAACCAGGCCGGCGATGGCCTGGGCTGCTGCCAGCTTCATCTCCTCTGTGATCTGGGTGGCGCGGCCCTCCAGGGCTCCCTTAAAGATACCGGGGAAGGCGACTACATTGTTTACCTGGTTGGGGAAATCGCTGCGTCCGGTACCCACCACCTTCGCGCCGGCGGCCTTTGCCGCATCCGGCATGATTTCCGGAACCGGGTTGGCCATGGCGAAGAGAATGGCGTCGCGGTTCATGCTCGCCACCATTTCCGGGGTGACGATATTGGGGGCGGATACGCCCACAAAGATATCCGCGCCCTTTAAGGCGTCGGCCAGGCTTCCGGTCTCGCCCTTTAAGTTTGTGACCTCCGCCATTTTCTGCTGCATCCAGTTCAGCCCTTCGGTCTTTTTCGAGACGATGCCGACCTTGTCGCACAGGATAATGTTGGGAAAACCGTAGGTGAGGAGGAGCTTTGTGATCGCCACGCCGGCGCTTCCCGCGCCGTTCACCACCACGCGGCAGTTCTCCTTCTTTTTCTTTACCACTTTTAAGGCGTTGATGATTCCGGCAAGGACCACGATGGCGGTGCCGTGCTGGTCGTCGTGGAAGACGGGGATGTCAAGAGAAGCCTTCAGCCTCTCCTCGATCTCAAAGCATCTGGGAGCGCTGATATCCTCCAGATTGATCCCGCCGAAGCCGGGGGCCAGCCAGGTCACGGCCTTGATGATCTCTTCCGTGTCCTGGGTGTCCAGGCAGATGGGAACGGCGTTTACGCCGCCGAACTCCTTAAAGAGAACGGCCTTGCCCTCCATGACCGGCATGGCTGCGTGGGGGCCGATATTGCCCAGGCCCAGGACGGCGCTTCCGTCGGAGACAACAGCTACGGTATTTGCTTTCATGGTATAGGTATAGGCCAGCTCCTTGTCCTTGGCGATAGCCTTGCAGGGTTCCGCCACGCCGGGCGTGTAGGCGATGGCCAGATCCTCCCGGGATTTTACAGGGGACTTTGCGGTGGTCTCCAGCTTGCCGTTCCATTCTTTATGCATCATAAGCGCTTTTTCATTGGTTGTCATATGGATACCTCTTTCCGGTTTATGGTCGTCGGCCGGCCCCGCCGTCCGATGCTGTTTTTCATTATAACATCACCTCTGATACCGGTCAATTGTGAAAAAAATTTATAAAAAGTAAAATTGGGTCTTTCTTTTTTGATCATTTTATATTACAATCCTATATATGCAGACAAGATGTATGGGTTGATGTTATTAAAAGTCACATCGAGACAATCTCAGAGGAATCCCAATTTATCAGCAAATAGATTGTATCCAGCTTTGTTGCGCGGCACTTTGAAAATGCATCAGGATCGGCTGCGCACATAGAAAATATAAGTTTAAATCAGACACCTTTTATAAAAATGAGGAGGAAATATATGAGAGAGAAATATGAATCTCTTTCCGTGGTTGTTTTGCGGGATCTGGCGAAGGCGAGAGGCCTGAAAGTGACGGCGGGGATGAAGAAAGCGGATCTTGTGGAGATCATGCTTCAGGAGGATGACCGTCTGAAAAAAGAGGAAGAGAAGAAGGCTTCCGCGGCGGCGCAGAAACCGGAACCTGCAAAAGAGGAAAAAACAAAGCGGGAGCCGGGAAAGACGGAGTCGGCGGAGGCCCCCAGGACCGGTTCCGCCAGACAGGATGGCCAGCGCCTTAGAAATTCGAGATCTGCCCAGCCAAAGGAAGAAAACGCTCAGACTGCAAGGCAGGAGGAACAGCGGCAGAGCGGAGCATCCGGACAGGAGAACCCGGCTCAGTCTGTGCAGAATGCATCTGAGGGCGGGGCGAGGACAAACCGCTCCAATGAAGCCTACGACGCCAATCAGTTCCCGGCGGAACTGGACAGCGGCGAGGAGGCCAGCGGTATCCTGGAGGTGATGCCGGACGGCTACGGGTTTATCCGGTGTGAGAATTATCTCCCCGGCGAGAACGACGTCTATGTGGCGCCCAGCCAGATCCGGAGGTTTGGTCTGAAGACGGGAGATATCCTGAAGGGCAACAAGAGGGTGAAGACCCAGCAGGAGAAGTTCAGCGCCCTTCTCTATGTCAGGACCATCAACGGCTACACGCCGGAGGAATCCGCGAAGCGCGTGGACTTTGGCGATATGACGCCTATTTTCCCGAATGAGAGGATACGTCTGGAGACTCCTGGCTGCAGCGTTTCCATGAGGGTGATGGATCTGGTGAGCCCTGTGGGAAAGGGCCAGAGAGGAATGATCGTTTCCCCGCCAAAGGCCGGAAAAACCACGCTCTTAAAGGAAGTGGCAAAGTCCGTGCTGAGGAACAATCCCAAGACTCACATGCTGATCCTGCTGATCGACGAGCGGCCCGAGGAAGTGACGGATATCAAGGAGGCCATCGTGGGCGAGAATGTCGAAGTAATCTATTCCACTTTCGACGAAGTCCCCGAGAGACACAAGAGAGTGTCCGAGATGGTCATTGAGCGCGCAAAGCGCCTGGTGGAGCACAAAAACGACGTGGTGATCCTCCTGGACAGCATCACCAGGCTGACCAGGGCTTACAATCTGGTAGTTCCCCCCAGCGGAAGAACATTGTCCGGTGGTCTGGATCCCGCCGCTCTGCACATGCCAAAGCGGTTCTTCGGCGCGGCCAGAAACATGCGGGAGGGCGGAAGCCTTACCATTCTCGCCACGGCCCTGGTGGACACCGGAAGCAAGATGGATGATGTGGTCTACGAGGAATTTAAGGGTACCGGCAACATGGAGATGGTTCTGGACAGAAAACTGTCCGAGAAGAGGATCTTTCCCGCCATCGATCTCGCAAAATCCAGTACCAGGCGGGATGACCTGCTCTTAAACAGCGAGGAGCTGGAGGCGATCAATATCATGAGAAAGGCTCTGAATGGCCTGAAATCCGACGAGGCGACGGACCGGATCCTGGATATGTTCGCTCGAACCAGGAACAACGCTGAGTTTGTCCAGCTGGTAAAAAAGAATAAATTTATTTAAAAATTAGAAAATTTAAAAATTGCTATTGCAAGAAAAAGAAACCTGTGTTATGATAACAACGCTGTTTGTGGTTCCATAAGCAGTGCGGATGAGAAAAGAAATTACAGGTTTTAATAGAGAGGTGATAACAATGAAAGAAGGAATCCATCCCGCATATTATCAGGCAACCGTTACTTGCAACTGCGGCAATACGTTCGTAACCGGTTCCACCAAACCCGAGATTCACGTTGAAGTGTGTTCCAAATGCCATTCGTTCTACACCGGTCAGCAGAAGACCGCAAGGGCTGATGGACGTATCGATAAGTTCAACAAGAAGTATGGCGTGAAGTAGGCCGGCAGGATAAGCGAATAACGCAGCCACAGGGCTGCAGGGCAAAAAGGTTGAGGTGTTCATCTCAACCTTTTTGAGTATGAGTCCGGGAGGAGTTATGGCTAAAAAGAACAAAAGGCGCTATTCCGGCATCGGCGGCCAGGCCGTGCTGGAGGGCGTGATGATGATGAACAAAGAGAAGTATGCTGTAGCGGTGCGAAAGCCCAGCGGGGAGATCTCCGTGGAGGTGGAAAACCATCAGGGATTGCTCCGCGGCAGTATGCTCACAAAGATTCCGTTCCTGAGAGGAATCTTTAACTTTATTGATTCCCTGGTTCTTGGGACAAAGGCGCTGAATTATTCCGCTTCCTTCTATGAAGAAGACGAGGAGAACAGCGCATTGGACAAGGCGCTGGATAAGATCTCCGGGGGACGGGGGGAGAAGATACTCTCAGCCGTTGTCATGGTGGCCGCCATGGTGATGGCGGTTGGGATCTTTGTCGCCCTGCCCTATTATATCACCACTTTCTTTGAGGACAGGATCATGAATCACTCCCTTGTCCTGATCCTGGAGGGAGTGATCCGGATCGCCCTGTTTCTGCTCTATGTCATGGCGATCAGTTTCCTGGGGGATATCCGCAGACTCTTTCAGTATCACGGCGCGGAGCACAAGTGCATCAACTGCATCGAGAGGGGAAGGGAGCTGACCGTGGCAAACGTCAGGAGAAGTTCCCGGATGCACAAGCGCTGCGGGACAAGTTTTATCTTCTTTGTGCTCCTGGTCAGCATCATACTGTTTTTCTTTATCCGGGTGGACAATGTGTGGGAGAGGATCGCCTGGAGACTTTTGCTGATGCCCGTGGTTGCGGGGATTTCTTATGAATTGATCCGGCTGGCGGGGAGATATGACAATGTTATAGTGAATATTCTGTCGGCTCCGGGTTTCCTGATCCAGAAACTGACCACAAGGGAGCCGGATGATGAGATGATCGAGGTGGCCATCGCTTCCGTGGAGGCAGTTTTTGACTGGAAAGAATATCTGGCTGAAAACTTCGGTTATACCTGGAACGAGGGAGAAGAATGACCTATCGGGAAGCATACCAGAAAGGGAAAACCTTTTTAGAGGAAGTGCCGGAAGGCGATCTAGACGCCAGGCTCCTTTTGGAGTTTGTCTGTGGGACCTCGCGCAGTGATCTTCTTGCCCACGGGGACAGAGAGGTATCCCGGGAAGAGCAGGAGCGCTATCTGGAGCTGGTCTCCCGGAGGAAGAGCAGGATTCCGCTGCAGCAGATCACCGGGCAGCAGGATTTCATGGGAATGACGTTCCAGGTGGATGAGAACGTATTGATCCCCAGGCAGGACACGGAGATCCTGGTGGAGGAAGTCCTGCGGGATCTGCACGGAGGATCCCGGATCCTGGATCTCTGCACGGGCAGCGGCTGTATTCTGATCAGCCTTCTGAAATATTCCAATGAGTGTACCGGCGTCGGGACGGATATCTCCGGGAAGGCGCTGGAGACGGCCCGGCGGAACGCCGCGGAACTGATCCCGGAGGAAGCGTATCAATTTCTGGAGAGCGATCTCTTTGAAAGGGTGGAGGGAAAATTTGACGTTCTGGTGTCCAATCCCCCCTATATCGCCAGCGCCGTGATAGAGGACCTGATGCCGGAGGTGCGGGACCATGAGCCCAGGGCAGCGCTGGACGGCGGGGAGGACGGCCTGTGCTTTTACCGGATAATTTTACGGGAGTGTCCGGCCCATCTCTTTGGCGGGGCCTCCGTCTTTTTTGAGATCGGCTGCGATCAGGCGGATGCGGTCGCCGGGCTGATGCGGGAAGCCGGATTTGTGGAGATACGCGCAGTGAAGGACTATGCGGGACTGGACCGGGTGGTCTGCGGTATCTGGAAAGGAACGGAACATGTTTGACAGACTGGAAAATTTATTGATTCGCTTTGAGGAGATCATGGGGGAGTTAAGCGAGCCCACTGTCACCAGCGACCCGGTCCGCTTTCGGACGCTGATGAAAGAGCAGAGCGATCTGACCCCTCTGGTCAACGCCTATAAAGAGTATAAAAAATGTAAGCAGGATATCGAGGATTCCCTGGGGATGCTGGAGGGGGAGTCCGACGAGGAAATGCGGGAGATGCTGAAGGAGACGCTGAGCGAGAGCCGGAAGCGCTCGGAGGAGCTGGAAAAAGAGATGAAGATACTGCTCCTGCCCAAGGATCCCAATGACGAAAAGAACGTTATCGTGGAGATCCGCGCAGGAGCCGGCGGGGACGAGGCGGCCCTGTTTGCCGCGGAAATTTACAGAATGTATGTGCATTATGCAGAAGGGCGCCGCTGGAAAGTGGAGACTCTGAACGTGGATGAGATCGGTATCGGCGGCATGAAGGAAGTGCAGTTCATGATCAACGGCCAGGGCGCGTATTCCGTGATGAAGTATGAGAGCGGCGTGCACCGCGTGCAGCGGGTGCCGGAGACGGAGAGCGGCGGCAGGATCCACACCTCCACCATCAGCGTGGCGGTGATGCCTGAAGTGGACGACGACATCGACATTGTGATCGACGAGAAGGATATCCGCATCGACGTGATGCGGGCCTCCGGAAACGGCGGACAGTGCGTCAACACCACGGACTCCGCGGTGCGCCTCACCCACTATCCCACGGGGATCGTGGTCTACAGCCAGACGGAGAAATCCCAGCTGCAGAATAAGGCCAAGGCTTTTGCCCTTTTGAAAGCGAAGCTCTACGATATGGAGCTGCAGCAGCGGCACGACGCGGAGGCAGAGCTGCGAAAGAGCCAGATCGGCACCGGGGACCGCTCCGAAAAGATCCGCACCTACAATTTCCCCCAGGGGCGCGTCACGGATCACCGCATCGGCCTGACGATCTATAAGCTGGACAAGGTGATGGACGGGGATCTCCAGGAGATCATCGACGCCTGCATCGCCGCCGACCAGGCCTCCAAGCTGGCGAAGATGGAAGCGGTGTAAGGCGCGGAAAAAATTTAAAAAAGAATAGGAAAAACAGACAGCCCCGGCGTGAAGTGCCGGGGCTACCCATTTGCTGGCTTTCATTCGGCAGTCTTTACTGGAACGACTGCTGGAAATAATGCTTCTTGAACTCGCTGGGCGCGCAGCCCTTGTATTTCCGAAAAACCCGGTTGAAAGTGGAAATGCTGCGGAAACCGGACTCCATGGCGATATTGGTGATGGCGAGATCTGTGTCCGCCAGGAGGGACTGGGCCCTCTTTAAGCGCTGCATGGTGAGGTATTCCACAAAGTTGCAGTTCATGGTCTGTTTGAAGACCCGGGAGAAATAGCAGGCGCTGAACTCCGCCTTCTCAGCGATAGACTCCAGCGTCAGATCCTTGTCGCAGTTTTCCACGATGTAGCGGCAGGCCTGGTTGATCCTGTCGATGGTGCGGCAGTTGCCCTGCTTGTTGGAAATCTCCAGCGGCAGGAGGGTGGACTTCAGGTGCGTCCCGAAGCGGATGAAGATCTCATACACGCTGATCAGCTCCTTCACGCTGTGAAAGGAAGAGGAGTCGCTGCGCAGTTCCACGATCTTCTGGACCTGGGACTGGATGTACTCCGCCAGGGGATACATCTGGGGATCCGCATAGGAGATCAGGTGGTAGGTGCGGAACAGATGCGAGAAGGAGGCCAGCTCCGGGATATCGGTCAGCAGGTTAGCGGGAAACTGCAGGCCGATCAGGGACTTGTCATTGTTGACTTCCACGCTGTGCATCTCGCTGGACCAGATAAAGAGAATGTCCCCGGGCTGCATCTGAAAGAGGTTCTGGTCTACGGAGATGCGGGGGGAGTCATGGCTGTCCGGTTTCGGCGGATAGATCAGGATCTCCGTGAATTTGTGCCAGTGGGGTTCATATCTGGAAGGCACTTCCGGGATCAGGTTAATTGGTTCAGAAAAATACATTTTTTCAGGTTGCCTGTTATTTGTCATTCTATTTAACCTCTATTATAATTAAAAATAATTAAAATAAGCTAAAAAGAAATAACCGAAGGGTGAAAATATGGGCGTTTTCCTGCTTTATTCCTCTGATTATGATTATTACAGACTTTTCAAAGAAAAGTCAAGACCCTATCCATAATGTTTATAAAAAACAAGAAATGAGCAGATTAAGTAAAGCTGTGGGTAGAAGAAAATCAAAAAAGTGCTATAATGCGGCAGTAGAAATGAGGAAACGGTCTGCCGGGGGAGCCCGGGGCGCGGCAGCAAGGCAGAAAGCGCGGCCGCGCTCTCCGGGACGGCGGGACCGGGAACAGCGCTTTGAAAAAGGAACAGGAACATGAGCCAGGAGAGAGAAAACATAGCGGCTTTTGAGAACCGCAGCGATAGAGACAAAAGAGAAGAGAAGAACAGGCCCGGAGCCGGCAGGAACGCCACCAATATGACGGAGGGAAGTCCGGCAAAGCATATTTTAAAATTTGCCCTTCCGCTCCTGATCGGCAATCTGTTCCAGCAGCTCTATAATATGGTGGATTCCATTGTGGTGGGAAATTATGTGGGGGCCGACGCCCTGGCGGCTGTGGGGACCTGCGGGTCCACCAACTTTCTCTTTTTCTCCCTGAGCTCCGGCCTGGCAATCGGGATCGGCGTGATCGTGTCCCAGTATTTCGGCGCGGGGAACGAGAAGGGGGTTCGGGCCACCATCGCGAATTCCTTTTACGTCCTGGCGGCCGCGGCGCTCTCCGTGAGCCTGATCGGTTACCTGGCCGCGCCCGCCCTGCTGCATCTTCTGGACGTTCCGGAGAACCTCTTTCACGATTCCCTCATGTATATGAGAACCACCGCCCTGGGGATCATCGGCATCGCCATGTACAACGGGATCTCCGCAATCCTGCGGGCGCTGGGGGATTCCCGTACGCCCCTGTATTTCCTGGTGGTCTCCAGTCTTCTGAACGTGGGGCTGGATCTGACCTTCGTCCTGTGGCTGCATCTGGATGTCTTTGGCGTGGGCCTCGCCACCGTCATCTCCCAGGCGGTATCGGCAATTACCTGTATTCTCTACGCCTGTGTGAAGATCCCGTATTTTAAGCTGACAAGGGAGGAACTGAAACCCCATAAGAATATCATTGAAAAATCCTTCCGGCTGGGCGTGCCTCTGGCGCTGCAGAGCTCCATGATCGCCGTCTCCTGTATGGCGCTTCAGGGCGTTGTCAACGGGTTCGGGGACACGGTGATGGCGGCGTTTACCATCACCTCCCGGGTGGAACAGCTGATCCAGCAGCCCTACACTTCCCTGAGCAACGCCATCACTACCTATTCCGGACAGAACATCGGCGCGGGAAAGGTGGACAGGGTGCGGAAGGGTTTCCGTCAGGGAATGCTGATCGTATTTCTCTTCAGCGTCGCCATGATCCCGGTGATGTACCTCGGAGGAAACGCCATTGTGAGCCTGTTTGTGAAGGATGATCCGGAGGTGATCCGCATGGCCGCAAAAGCGCTGCGGATCACAAGCCTCTGTTATTTCGGCCTGGGCATGATCTATGTTCCCAGAGGACTCTTAAACGGCTGCGGCGACGCGGCGTTCTCCATGATCAACGGAATCTCGGAGGTGGCCTGCCGTCTGATCTACGCCCCTCTTTTGACGAAAATACCCGCCATTGGGTTCTGGGGGATCTGGATCACGGCGGGAGCCACCTGGATCACCACCGCCGTGGTATGCGTGCTCCGATATGCCCAGGGCGTGTGGAAATATAAGGGATTGACGCAAAAAAAGCAGGAGGCATGAAAAAGTGCACAATTCCCCAGGGGAATAATATGCGCAATTTACACAAATCTTTCTTGAATTCAGAAAATTTGCTGACATTTTTCAAAAAAGTTGGTATAATATAAGTAGTTTACGGTTTTGACCGGATCTGTCGACAGCTGAAAGAAAGGGGGATCTGTGTGTTTGAAAAGGGTGATTATGTAGTATGCGGCAGCAAAGGCGTATGCACGGTGGAAGATGTTACCACGCTGAGCATGCCGGGAGTGGACAAGGATAAGGAATACTATATACTGAAACCGGTATATACGGTGGGAAGTACCGTGTATATCCCGGCGGACGCGGACGAGGAAACGGTGCGGAAAGTTCTCTCGAAGGAAGAAGCGGACCGGCTGATCCAGGAGATACCGGGAATTCCTCTGATCAATGACAGCAACGATAAATTTCTGGAACAGGAATACAAGGGCTGCATGAGGACGAACCGGTGCTCGGAATGGGTCCGGATCCTGAAGACCACCTATCAGAGAAAGCTGAAGCGCCAGGAGATGGGGCGGAAGATCACGGCGGTGGACGCGAAGTATTCCAGGATCGCCGAGGATATCCTCTATGGGGAGCTGGCGGTGTCCCTGGAAATCTCCCGGGATCAGGTGGGGAGTTTCCTCGCCGACCGCCTGGGGCAGCTGTAAAGATAAAAAATTCTTTACAAGAGAGATAAATTGCGCTATAGTATAGCAGTAGAAAGATCCTTCGCAATAGTATAAGGAAAAGCGTTGATGAGAAGAGTAATCCGGAAGGATGCGCCAGAGAGAACCGCCCAGAGCTGAAAGCGGTTTCGCACAGCGCCGGATGAAGACCACCTCGGAGCGGCCGAGAACCGGCCCGGAGGCCTCCGTTACAGGCAAATGAGTGACAGTGCCGTTTTCAAGGCATTGTAAGAAGGGTGGAACCGCGCGAGATACGTCCCTTGCAATTTTCGAATTGCAGGGGACTTTTTTCATGTTTTCAAAACGGAAAGGAGAGACAGGAGTTATGAAGATCACATTAAAGGATGGCTCTGTAAAGGAGTATGCGGAGAGCAGGACGGTCTATGATATCGCGCTGGATATCAGCGAGGGTCTGGCCCGGGCGGCCTGCTGCGGAAAGGTGAACGGCAGGGTGGTGGACCTGCGCACCGTGATCGACGGGGACTGCGAGCTGCAGATCTGCACGGCGAACGACAAGGAGGGCCTCGCCACGATCCGCCACACGACCTCCCATGTTCTGGCGGAGGCGGTAAAGCACCTCTTCCCCGATGCGAAGCTCACCATCGGCCCCAGCATCGACACCGGTTATTATTACGACTTTGACCACGCACCTTTCTCCAGGGAAGACCTGGACGCCCTGGAGGCGGAGATGAAAAAGATCATCAAGAAGGGGGAGAAGCTGGAGCGGTTCACCCTGCCTAGGGAGGAAGCGATCAAATTTATGGAAGAGAAGGGGGAGCCCTACAAGGTGGAGCTGATCCGGGATCTTCCGGAGGACGCGGAGATCTCCTTCTACAGCCAGGGAGAGTTCGTGGATCTCTGCGCGGGACCGCACCTGATGAGCACCAAGGGGATCAAGGCCTTTAAGCTGACCTCTTCCTCCGGCGCTTACTGGCGCGGAAATTCCGACAACGCCATGCTCCAGAGAATCTACGGCACGGCGTTCAACAAGAAGGAAGAATTAGAGGAATACCTGGTATACCTGGAGAGCATCAAGAGCCGGGACCACAACAGGCTGGGCCGGGAGATGGAGCTCTTTACCACGGTGGATGTCATCGGACAGGGTCTTCCGCTTCTGATGCCCAAGGGCGCGAAGATCATTCAGACCATGCAGCGCTGGATCGAGGATCTGGAGGATAACGAGTGGGGGTATACCCGCACCAAGACCCCGCTGATGGCAAAGAGCGACCTGTATAAGATCTCCGGCCACTGGGACCATTACAAGGACGGAATGTTCGTGTTCGGCGACGAGGAAAAGGACAAGGAGGTCTACGCCCTGCGGCCCATGACCTGCCCCTTCCAGTACTATGTCTACAAGGCAACCCAGCACTCCTACCGGGATCTCCCCTGCCGCTACAGCGAGACTTCCACGCTGTTCCGGAACGAGGACTCCGGTGAGATGCACGGGTTGACCCGGGTGCGCCAGTTCACCATCTCCGAGGGACACCTGATCGTGCGCCCGGACCAGATGGTGGAGGAGTTCAAGAACTGCCTTGCCCTGGCGAAATACTGTCTTCAGACCCTTGGCGTGGAGGAGGACGTGACCTACCATCTCTCCAAGTGGGATCCGGAGAACCGTGAAAAATACATCGGGGAGCCGGAGGTCTGGGAGCAGACGGAGGGCCATATCCGGGACATCCTGAAAGAGCTGAACATCGAGTTTACCGAGGATGTGGGCGAGGCCGCTTTCTATGGGCCGAAAGTGGATATCAACGCCAGGAACGTCTACGGCAAGGAAGACACTATGATCACGATACAGTGGGACGCGCTTCTCGCGGAGCAGTTCGACATGTACTATATCGACCAGAACGGCGACAAGGTCCGCCCTTATATCATCCACAGGACTTCCATGGGATGCTACGAGAGGACGCTGGCGTGGCTCATCGAAAAGTACGAAGGGAAGTTCCCGACCTGGCTCTGCCCCGAGCAGGTGCGCATCCTTCCCATCTCCGAAAAGTTTGAAGAGTACGCCCGGCAGCTGGAGAAGGAGCTGAAGAAAAACGGGATCCTTGTGACCAGCGATCTGCGGGCCGAGAAGATCGGGTTCAAGATCCGCGAGGCGAGAAAGGCCCGGGTTCCCTATATGCTGGTTGTGGGCCAGAGGGAAGCGGAGGAGGGACTTGTGTCCGTGAGGAGCCGTTTCGCAGGGGACGAGGGCGTTAAGACCCTTGCGGAGTTCATCGCCCAGATCACCGAGGAGATCCGCACCAAGGCCATCCGCAAAGTGGAAGTCACGGAGGAAAAGTGATTCCGAAAGCCGTTTTCAGGAATTTTTGCGGCTGAAAGCGGCGCTGCAGGTATGAAGCCCTTCTTTTCCGCGCATACTAAGGATGCACTGTGTATCCGGTGCGGAAAGGAAGGGAACTCTTATGACAGATCTGAAGTGCGGCGTTGAAAACTGTATTTACAATTCGGAACATTTGTGCAGCAAGGGCGATATCTGCGTGGGCGGAAAGAACGCCTGCCACAGCGACGACACCTGCTGCGAGAGCTTTGCACAGCAGCGGGACGGCATGAGCGCCTTTACCAGTTCCATATCCCACCCCAGCAGGGAGATCAACATCGACTGCGAGGCGGTGAAGTGCATGTATAACGAGGATTATAAGTGCACGGCGGATCATGTGGACATCAAGGGCTGCGGCGCCTGCGGATGCAGGGAGACCGCCTGCGAGACCTTTATCGAGCGCTAGGATTTCAGCGGAGGGATCCCGTCTTAAGGCGGTTTAGAGGGCGGCCCTTCGCGGTACATAACAAGGCGTTTTCAAGGCGGCTCCTTCGCGGTACATAACACGGCCCTTTCATGGCTTCTTTACGGTACATAACATGGTATTCTTTACAGTACAAAAATCTCCTTACAGTACAATCGTAAATGGCAACTCCTTACAGTACAAAAAAGTGCTTGACAAAACCGGGGCGTGATGTTATCTTATAGGAGTGTGCGGCGGAGAAATCCGCTTCACCGGAAGAAACAAGCAGAGTATCCACTCTCACCTTACGGCGAGCGGGCCGGTAAGCGTTCATATCTCCCGGGCATTTCAGAGACGGTATATGTGTCTGGCACTGGATTGTCGTGGAGCGTATTTTTGTGAGCGGTGGATAGCAAAGCTATTCACTTTTTTTATGTATGGAGGGCAAAACCATTAGCGATTTAATGATCAATGAGGAAATCCGTGACAGGGAAGTTCGGGTGATCGGCTCCGCGGGGCAGCAGATCGGCATCATGTCGGCCAGGGAAGCGCTGGCGCTTGCCGAGGAAGAGGGACTGGATCTTGTGAAGATCGCTCCCACCGCACAGCCTCCGGTGTGCAGGATCGTGGATTACGGGAAGTACAAGTATGAACAGGTTCGGAAAGAAAAGGAAGCCAGAAAGAAGCAGAAGGTGACCGAGGTCAAGGAGATCCGTCTTTCCCCCAATATCGATACCAACGACCTGAACACGAAGATGAATGCAGCCAGAAAATTCCTCACCAAGGGAGACCGCGTGAAGATCACGCTGCGTTTCCGCGGCCGCGAGATGGCGCACATGAATACCAGCAAGCATATCCTGGATGATTTTGCCCAGAGTTTGGCCGACATAGCCGTCGTTGAAAAGCCGCCCAAGGTGGAAGGCAGAACCATGACCATGTTTTTAACTGAAAAGCGTAAGAACGCGTAAGTTAAAATAGCAAAATTGAGTTTAGGAGGAAACAGTCATGCCAAAAATGAAGACAAGCAGAGCAGCAGCGAAGCGTTTCAAAGCAACAGGAACCGGTAAGTTAAAGAGAAACAAGGCTTATAAGCGCCATATTCTGACCAAGAAGTCCACTAAGAGAAAGCGCAATCTCAGAAAACCTGCGATTGCCGACGCAACGAATGTAAAGAACATGAAGAAGATTTTGCCCTATTTATAATATAGGTAAGAAGGAGGAACAGTCATGGCAAGAATTAAAGGTGGCTTAAACGCCAAGAAAAAGCATAATAGAGTTCTGAAGCTCGCAAAGGGATACAGAGGCGCGAGAAGCAAGCAGTACAGAGTTGCAAAGCAGTCCGTTATGAGGGCACTTGCAAGCTCCTACGCAGGCAGAAAAGAGAGAAAGCGTCAGTTCAGACAGCTCTGGATCGCGCGTATCAACGCCGCTGCAAGGATGAACGGCCTTTCCTACAGCAAATTTATGTACGGTCTGAAGGAAGCCGGCGTGGACATCAACAGAAAGATGCTGGCTGAGATGGCAGTGAGCGATGCGGAGGGCTTCAAGACCCTTGCAGAGCTTGCAAAGAGCAAGATCGCGTAACGGATCGACAGATCTGTATGAAAAAGAACCCCGGCCGACTGGGGTTCTTTTTCTTTTGGTTCTTTTGGATTTCTTTCGGATTTCCTGTTTTTCTGCTTGAAGTATCCCACGCATTAGTTTATAATTCTAACTATACTGCATTTTCAAGTGCGAACGAATACAGGAGTGGATCAATATGTGCGGAATAGTTGGATTTGTAGGAAAAAGCCAGGCGGCGCCGGTTCTTTTGGACGGACTGGCAAAGCTGGAGTATAGAGGATATGATTCTGCGGGGATCGTGGTGCGGGACGGCGATAAGCC
>CANQCF010000018.1 GCA_947589505.1 uncultured Acetatifactor sp.
AAGATCAGCTCGGGCAGCATATAGGCTCCGTTGTAGAGCAGGCTGTACAGATACGTGTTTTCCGTGTAGAAGGCTTCCCAGAGCTGTCCGAAGCTGTGCCAGATCACCACGCCGCTTAAGAAGTGGCAGACAAAGCGCAGGATCACTGCCAGGGCGATGCCGGCGATCTGACCTGCCAGCGTCTTCCGGAAGAGACCGGAGAGGCCCAGGACCGTGAAGGCCAGGATGTAATCCAGCAGGATGCAGGCAATCAGCATGCCCGGGGTAAGTCCCCAGCCGAATAATCCGTCCATGATGCCCTGGCCGAACTGGATCAGAGAGTACAGGAAAGCCACGATCAGTCCGCTCTTTACGCCCCTCTTAATAGAAAACAGGGCGATGGGAAGCATGGACAGCAGGGTGATGGAGCCGCCCCAGGGCAGCTTGAACACCTGGATGAAGCTTAGGACGGTGGCCATGGCGATCATAACCGCGCCCTCCACCAGGATCAGTACTTTTTTGTTTTTCTTCATAAAAAAATCCTCCTTTTTGTGTGGCAGGAGGAATCACATCCCGTCTGTTCAAGATGTGGGACAGGCGCGCCGGGACAAAAATGCTTAAATCGGAAAAGGTTTTCGATCGATAAGAGTCCCGTATTTTGCTGCGTGTCCGGATCTGTTCGGACGGTGCTTCCCTACGCCGGTATTATCCGGGTCAGGTAGTGAGGGTTAGAAGAAGCGGACTTCTTCAGTCTCAGCGATGTGCTCCCCTAGCGATATTGTTTCGGCGGTTCCTGCAGGACAGAGCCTGAAAGATCCCGCCGCGAGTTTTACTATACTGCGTTGCCGGACATTTGTCAAGCAGTATTGGAACCTTGATTTAACTTTGCTCAAAGAACTTTGCAGCAATATACTTGCATTTTGTTACATTGATCTTTCAAGAAGACTTTCAATCCTGTCAAGGAATTCGTTTTCTGATTTTTCGATGTCTTCAAAACTGTAATTGTCCTCTACCCTTATATATTCAACCGCAAATTGAGTCTCCGCATCGTTCAAACCGTATAAAGGAGCCTTTGTCTGAACATCGGGAACGCATCTTGACGGATAAATAAGCGCACAGAAACGCAAAGGCGGATTTTCCGACAGTTTGCTGAGTTCGTTATAATATCCCGTATAGGAATGTATCTGAAACATATCGTTTCTGTCAACATCATCGTACTTGAAGTTCATTGTCTTAAACTTAGCGTCAAGCACCGCTACAGGCACATGATCCTTGGTTTCAATGACAATGTCCGGTCTGTTGGTTCTTTTGTAGAAAGCATCACCATACAGTTCAAGTTCCTGCTGCGCTGAAATAATATATTCATCCCCAAAACGTTTTTTCAGCAGGTTTTCGAGGTAAAGTTCCCAAAGCTGGGAAATGTCAAGCAAAAATCCCGAAAAGCCGGGCGAACTGTTTTCGTCCTCGTGAAACACCTCTTTCATTTCAAGAACCATTTCCGCAAAGTATAGCGCTGCTTTGTACCTGCTGTACAGGGGATTGTTGAGAGAACGGTGATTTTTGATATTGCGTATCATGGTGCGTGTTACCGTTTTCCCTGAGCGCATTTGTCTTAATTCGCGGTAATATTTCTCGTAATCCGCCGTATTTATCTCACCCGAATCTTTGAGAGTTTTCATGGCAAGATACAGCACGTCTATTACATCCTGCACATATTGGCGCTCTTTGTAAGAATACGACAGCGCTCCGCCCAGAAACATATCCTTTTGGATATACTTTTTTAAGTCGATCTTTCCCTTTACGTTATAGCCGTGTCCGTTTACGATTTTGTACTCCGACGGCATGCCCATAGAAAATGCGTATTTAAATCTTGAAAGAAACATAAAGCTTACCAAATTCGACAGAGAGTTTGCCTTGGCATTTTTTGCGCCGCTCGAAGTGTTGTCCAGAAAAACATTATTCGCAACGTTTAACATTCTCCGAAAGAACTTGTCGCTGTATCCCGTGTCGATTTCCAGGCGTATATGTTTATTATCCTTCGTCTTGATGTATAAAAAACCTGTATACAGACCTGTTTTGAAATAATAATAATATTGGCCGTCAGCTTCTTGAGTCTTTGCTAATTCGTACACAAGACGACTTTCATCGTATTTTTTTGGATGACTACTGTCTTTAAAGGATTGAAAGTCAAAAAGTTTATATCCGCGCTTTTCAAAATCGTTTTGACTTTTGACGTAAAATTTCTGCACATTTGGGTCATTGTATACACTCGTAAGTGTTTTTGAGCTGGAGGTTTCCAGCTCATCTTTCTTTGAGGGTGGTTTATAAAAATTACTGTTTGCGGATTCCTTAAAGGATGTTTTTATAACTTTTGGCATATCACTTTCCTTTTACTTGTTATGTTTGTGGTTTCGTTTGTCTTCAGCATTCCGCTACTCCTCCTTGAATGGTTCCAGAAAATCTTTTTTTATTTTCCTGATGTGTTTGTCAATCTCGCTTTCTTCTTTGAAAGATCTGATGTATTCTTTCAAAACAGGTTCAAGGTGCTCCTGGAACAATTTTTCAACACCGAGTTCAGTAATTTTACCGTTTCTTTTATAATTTTTGATTTTCATAAAGTAGGCGTGACCGAATTCGTACGGTTTTCCGAAACCCAATTCACCGCCTGAAATATTGTTATTCAAAGTTTTGCAAGCTTGGATGTATTTTTCTATTGAATCTGAGTCAAGGTTCGGCTCTTTGCAGAGTTCGTCCGACAAAACTTTATAATCGCAGTCTTTTCTTACCCATTTGAAACGTCTGCGCAGAGCAAGGTCAAAGGCGTCAATACTTTTGTCGACATCGTTCATCATGCCGATAAAGTAAATGTTCCGGGGTATTCCGAATGCTACGTTTTTAATTTCTTTTAATTTTTTTGGTTGTTTGTTTTTTTCATCGCGACACCATGTTGAAAGTTTGCATGGCTTGTCATCGTCAACAAATATCAAATCACATTCGTAGACTGCGTTAGATATCTCTGTGAATAACTGTCCGTCAGTTGTTGGCGGCTCTTTTGCGGTCTTGATTTTGTCATTAAAATATATCTCGATCAGCTGTGACATAGGGGTTTCTACAAGTTGCCGTTTTTCTTTTTCGTCTGCTTTTGTTTTTCTAAAATCTCTGTAATCGGTCTCCAAGAGTGAGAGAGTTTCTCCGAACATAGCCGAAAGATTAGCTCGGTTTATTTCATCTGCTACAAAAAAATATTCTTCATCGCGATGATCTCTTGCTCTGATACAGAGAGTTTTAAACGTTCCGTTTACCGGCTCAAGCTTTAACGTGCCGTTTTCTGTAAAGCCAATGGGTTTGAGCCCTTCGATAAATTCTTCATAACCAAAGCCGGGGTGGCATTGAACCATTTTAGTACGGTCAGCTTTAACGTCATCTAGTGATTCACCAGCTTTGAGTTCAGCTGTCAATCTTAAATCAATGCCTTTAGTAACGGTATAGGTTTTTCCTGTTCCGGGACTGCCGTAGTATATAACATTCGGCGTTTCGGGTGAAACATCAAGAAAGTTTGCCTTTTCATAATCCCAAAGCAAATTGCTTATCTCAATCAATTTTATGAAGGAGTCCTTTTCATCTTGTGTTAAATTTTCTGGGGCTGATGGAGCAGGTGATAGAGGCTGTGTGGGGGTATTGTCCTTTGTTTTTTCATCTGTTAAGTTTAAAGCTTTTAAGCTATTTTGGAAAAGTTGAAAAGATTTAACAGCTATTGTCAGTTTAGCATTCTCTTCAGGAAAAAAATCTTTGTAAAGTGCTTTAATGGTATCGGGTGTAGGTATTATAGGTAATTGGTATTTAAGCTCTTCACAGCAGTCTCGGCGTGCGGATTCCAGAATCGCCATTTTCATAAGCAATGCTTTTCCGGGGAACTTTTCAAAAAACTGTGTGCGTTGAACCAGATCAAGAGCATTTATTCCGGGTTTTATTACTTCTTTTTTTTCAGAGTTAAGCATATTATTAAGATCTGTATGCAAAGTGGTAATCTCAGTTATAACACTCTCTATAATGTCAGGTGCCTTAGTCATTAATTTTGACATTTTGTTTGGATCAATCTGTGGTTCTGCTGATTTATCCAATTCCGCAATAATATCCTGGGAAAATTTTTCTGAGGCAATGTTCTCATGCAAACAATTTAAAGCTTCATTCAAGGCATCTACCAGCGCCTCAATTAGGATTTTATCCGCACTGTCTCCAGCCTCACTGTTTGGATGTTCCTTCAATTTCTCATCCCAGTTGATGTTTAAAGGCGTTAAAACCTCTTCGAATCTCTCAACTATCAAGTTATTTATTTTGTCAGTGTTGGCCGTTGAACCCCTTTTTTTATTTTTGAACGGCAGCGCGCTTAAATTATTTTGTAAACCTGTTATTTTCGTTTTGACAGCGTTTTGTATGCCTTGTAATAAAGTTACTTTTAACGCGTTGTCAGGGGTTGATCCGTCAAAATCTATTGTAAATCCGTTCTGATCAATTGCGTTGACAATAAGCCTCAGTAAAGGCTCGATGTTTTCCTTGAAACTTGTTTCAGCTTCTTCCTTAGTGTATAGACTGTCGCCGTCCTTGTAAATAATTACGTACTCTTTCTTTTGGCTTTTATTAGAACTCTCGCCCTCTGTCTCGCTATCTTGAAAATTATTTTTCTTGTAAATCATGAAATTTTCAGGCTTCCTGTCCAGGCCGTCCACACTAGCAAAAAGGTTTGATTTGCTAGTTAGAAATTTTATCGGACCGTCATTATCCGGACCGGAATGATCATATTCATCAAGGCCTATCCCTTTGATAATTTTTTTTCTTTGGTCTTCCCATAGTCTCACCTCATCCTGATAGTGAGCAATAACAGAATCTACATTGCCTTGATACTGATAAAAATTTTGGTAAAGCGGGAGTAAATTTAGCAAATCTGTTGCCTCGGCGTTTACCTCATTTACCTCGTTTACCTCGGTTCCCTTAGTCATTTTGATTTCTCCTTTGAAATAAAAATTTTTCACCATGGCCTGCGAACAAAGTCATGCTGCCAAGGCGAAGTTTCTTCATAATATTATGACATTTTAAAACTTTCTTGTAAACAGTTTTTTAATGCAAATTGAAATTTTTTGCACAAAATTGAAAATAATGATGACAACCAAGTTGCAATGTGATAATATTTTAATTGCAAGATGGTGAAAAATAGTATTGGGAACAAATAAAAACGAATACGTTAACATAGAAATGGAGAATAAAGAGGGATGATGGAAAGAAATCATGAAAGAAATGATATGAACCGCGAATATGTGGAAGCGTATGTTCCGGATAAGGTACAGCTTGCGGCGTATGTGAATCTTGCAAAGGGGTCGGAACGAACCATGGCGCAATTTGCAAACGCGTGCGGCGTCAGCGCCTCAACATTATCGAGGATAGTAAATCACAAAATTACGAAACCCTTGTCGGTGGAACTGGTTCAAGCGATCGTAAAAAATGCCTCTGATAAGGAACGGGTCGATTATGAATCGGTTATGCGGGCAAACGGAATGCTTCCGAAAGACCGACAGGAGCAGAGGAATCCGGCAGGCAGTAAATTCATGGAACATTCTGAGAGCCGGATGAAATTGGGTGTGACCGTTAAAAATGCGATCGTGGATGAGCTTTACGCAAGGGGTCATATGCTTCAGTTTTTCCAGAGGCTTCCGGTAGATGAATTGCCGAAAAGCAGGTTCAGATTGACACGGTATAGTACATTTGCCATTCATATTCAGGGTTATGATCCAAGGTACTGGAATTTTGTGGTGAACAGCATGAGGTTCCGGAGCGATGATGAAGAGCTTTCCGAGGATAAGAAGATGTTCATCAGAAGAACGATGGATAGGTATGCTCCCGTGTTTTTACAGGATGCATGGGATCCGGAGAGCATGAGAGATATAAAAACTACTTTTGTATGCGTAGATTCGGAGGCTTTCGCATTGCTTAAAGATCTGCTCGGGCATGCGCGGGTCAATACGTATATGTCCATAATCCTGGTTGACACGGAGAAACAGGAAGTGGTGACGGAATTCAGTATTCCCCGTAAAGACGGTAAGGAATTAACGAGTATTTTTTTGGAAGATAAGATTGCTGCCAGTGACGAGGAGGATGATTTTGAAATGTGGTATGATCCGGATGATAAAATTGATTAGAGCGGAAATTTTGACAGCAACTAAACGAAAAGCAAGCAGAAAAAAGATTGCATTCGGCGTGGAGATGTGCTAGGATAATAAGCGAGCATAAGTTTTGTCTTTTGTCTGTGATATTCTGAAGATCTGAAAATCTATGCTTACAATCACCAATTTTTTAAGAAGAGCAGGAGATTTTCAGCCTCCTGCGGGGAGGAGATGAATATGGACAAGGATGTGGTGCAGTTTCGGTTTCTGTCCGACAATGAGCGGTATGCCGACCTTATCAATGGGATCGTATTTGAGGGCAGGCAGGTGGTACGGGGAGAGGATCTCACGGAGATGGATCCCCAGACAGGGTTTTGGAAGACGGTAGGGGGAAGAAGGAAGCGGAGAGCGGATAAGAAATACCGGGATCTGCTCCGACGGGTGGCTCTGGGAGTGAATTTCACAGTCATCGGTGTGGAAAATCAGGAGCGTGTTAATTATCTGATGCCCCTTCGGGCGATGCTCTACGACGCGGCTTCATATGAGAAACAGGCATCCGATATCCGCAGGTCGGTGAAGGCGGATACTGACGCCACGGAGGAAGAGTTTCTGTCGGGATTTAAAAAGTCAAACAGACTCTATCCCTGCATTACCCTGGTACTTTTTTATGGAAGGGAATGGGACGGGAGTCAGGATCTGCACGGGATCCTGGACTTTACGGATATACCGCCTGAGCTGAAAGGGCTGGTCAACAATTATCCCATGCATCTTGTGGAGATCCGCAAACTGCGGGATACAGGGATCTTTACCACGGATATCAAACAGGTCTTTGACTTTATACGAATGTCTGAGGACAAAAAAGGCCTGCGGAAGCTGGTGGAAGAGGACGCGGCTTTTCAGAACATGGACGAGAGCGCGTACGATATGGCTATGGCCTACACGGATGCCAGGGAGCTGATTTCCGTAAAGAAATATCACAGAAAGGACGGTAAGGTTGATATGTGCAAGGCATTGACGGAGATGCTTCAGGATGAGAGAGAAGAAGGAAGAGAAGAAGGAAGAGAAGAAGGAATCAGCGGTCTGATTCAGGATAATCTGGACCAGGGAAAATCGCGGGAAGAGATCCTGGAAAAGTTGTGCCGGTATTATGGGATGAGCAGGGATAAAGCCGAAAATTATATAGAAAATTACCATATATAGAAACGTTGAGATTTTCTGTCAGGCAGTCAGAAGATGAGAGATGGGATTGTTCAGGAGGATCAGGAGAGTTTCACCATGTATGAGAACCGCCGTGTGATCGGAATACTGGCCCATGTGGATGCGGGGAAAACGACCCTGGCGGAGGCCTTTTTGTATAAAAGCGGAGTTCTGCGGGAGCTGGGCCGGGTGGATCACCAGGACGCCTTCCTGGACAATTTTGCCCAGGAGAGGGCCCGGGGGATCACCATCTTTTCCAAGCAGGCCCGGTTCACATGGAAGGATACGGAGATCACGATCCTGGACACGCCGGGACATGTGGATTTCTCCGGGGAGATGGAGAGGACTCTCCGCGTTTTGGACTACGCGGTCCTGGTTGTCAGCGGGGCGGACGGCGTGCAGGGGCATACCCGGACGCTCTGGGGACTTTTAAGGCGCTATGGGATCCCCACATTTCTCTTTGTAAACAAGATGGACCAGGAGGGGACGGACAGAGAGGCGCTCCTTGGAGAACTGAGGGAAAAGCTGGACGAGTCCTGCGTGGATTTTTCAGAGGAAAAGTTCCGTGGAGCGGAAGTCTTGCCGGGAGAAACGGAAGGAGCGTCGGAAAAGGAGAAAGCTTCCGGAAGAGAAAGCAAAGCCTCTGCAGAGGCGGCCGGACAGAAGGAAGGCGGCTCCCCGGCCCCCAGCGTATTTTATGATGACCTTGCCCTGTGCGGCGAGGTCCTTTTGGAGGAATATTTAGAGACCGGGAAGATCAGTCCGGGAACCGTCGCGGAGGCGGTGGCATCCCGGGATGTGTTCCCGGTCTATTTCGGTTCCGCCCTGCGGCTCTGGGGCGTGGAGGAACTTCTGGACGGACTTGTGAGGTACACGCTTTCCCCGGAGTATCCGGAGGAATTTGGAGCCAGAGTTATAAAAATCTCCCGGGACAGGCAGGGGAATCGCCTGACGCACTTAAAAGTCACCGGGGGAAGCCTCACCGCAAAGCAGGTGGTGGGCAACGAAAAGAGCGCTTTTGGAGAGGATGTCTGGGAGGAGAAAGCGGACCAGCTCCGGATCTACAACGGCGATCAGTTCCAGACAGTGCCCCGGGTCACGGCGGGCGGGATCTGCGCCGTCACCGGACTGGCGAAGACTTTTGCGGGGCAGGGACTGGGATATGAGAGCGAGAACAGTCTGCCCAGCCTGGAACCGGTCCTGACATACGGCTTAAAGCTGCCGGAGGGGAGCGATCCCGTGACGGTCCTGGGACAGATGCGGAAGCTGGAGGAGGAAGAACCTCTGCTGCATGTCGTCTGGAAGGAATCTTTGAAGGAGATCCATGTGCAGGTTATGGGGGAGGTCCAGATCGAGATCCTGAAGAATTTGATGGCGGAGCGCCTGGGTCTGGAGGTGGAGTTTGAAAACGGCAGTATCGTGTATAAGGAGACCCTGGCGGAACCCGTGCTGGGTGTGGGGCATTTCGAGCCCCTGCGGCACTACGCGGAGGTGCAGCTCTTGATCGAGCCGGGAGAGCGGGGGAGCGGACTGCAGTTTACGTCCTATCTCAGCGAGGACGAGCTGGATCGGAATTGGCAGCGGCTGATCCTGTCAAATTTAGAAGAGAGATCCCATGCGGGAGTGCTCACCGGCTCGGAGGTCACGGACCTTAGGATCAGCCTGGTGGCGGGCCGGGCCCACTTAAAGCACACCGAGGGCGGGGATTTCCGCCAGGCGGCCTGCCGGGCTCTGCGCCAGGGGCTTCGCAGCGGGAAAAGTGTTCTCCTGGAGCCCGTCTTTTCCTTTTCTATCGATATGCCGACGGAGTGCCTGGGACGGGCCATGACGGATGTGCAGCGGATGGGGGGGAGATTTGAACCGCCTCAGACGGAAGGCGGCGTCACAGTTCTGAAAGGGGTCGCGCCGGTGGCGGCCATGCGGGATTACCAGAGGGAAGTGGTCTCCTACACGAAGGGAATGGGGAGGCTGACCTGCGTCCCCGGGGGATATGAGCCCTGCCGGGAGGCGGAACAGGTGATCCGGAATATCGCTTACGATCCGGAGGCGGACACGGAAAACCCGGCGTCTTCCGTATTCTGCGCCCACGGGGCAGGCTTTGTGGTGCCCTGGGAGCGCGTGCCTGATTACGCCCATCTCCCTCTCCGGGAAGATTTTTTAGAGGCGGCGAGGCGCTGGCAGGAGCGGATCCGGCAGCAGGAGGGAGAAGGGCAGGAAGGAACCGTCAGTTTCTCCGCCGGGGATCTGAAGGGGATGCTGGAGCAGGCTGCCGAGGAGAAAACCACCGGGGAGATCCCGAAGCCGGAGAAAAGTCCCTACCGGGATCCCTCTGAACGGTATATCAGCCAGGAGGAGATCGACGCCATCTTCGCCCAGGGCCGGAAGAACCAGAACCGGAAAGAGTCCGACCGCAGAGGATACCGGCGGTATCACCGTGGGAACCGGCGGGAGGGGGCGTATGCCGGTCAGACAGCCGCCGGACAGGCTGACGCCTCGCCGGCAGACGGCGGTATTCAGAAAAGCGCTGTGGGAAAAGGGAACCGGAAAGCTTCGGAGGAAAAAGAAGACTGCCTTCTCGTGGATGGCTATAATGTGATCTTTTCCTGGCCGGAGCTGCGGGAGCTCTCGAAAGTCAACATCGACAGCGCTAGGGACAGACTGACAGACGAGATGTGCAATTACCAGGGTTATATCGGTGGCACGCTGATCCTGGTGTATGACGCTTATAAGGTCCGGGGCAACCCGGGCTCTGTCCAGAAAGTAAATAACATCTATGTCGTCTATACGAAAGAGGCGGAGACGGCGGATCAGTATATCGAAAAGACCGTCCATAAGATCGCCTCCCACTGCCGGGTGACGGTGGCTACCTCCGACGGCCTGGAGCAGATGATCATCTGGGGAGAGGGCGCGGTGAGGATGTCCTCCCTGGGGCTTCTGGAGGATCTGAGAAGGCGGAGCAGGGAGGCAAAAGAGAAGTTTGGGATTATGGACGGCTGACGCGCTTTTCCGCCGCTTCGCGGCTGTCTTTGCTCATGAGCGGGCGCTCCCTGCGTCCGTGCGCCCGGAAGCAGATTTTCGGGCAGGCACGAATCTGCTGTCCGGCTGACGGACGAGGGAACTGTTATAGCAAAATTTCCCATCTATTTGGCAAGAAAAACCTTGTGAAAAACCGGGGGTTGTACTACACTGGATATCATAGGCGGTTGTCTTTTGCGCCGCATGCAATCAGATCAAGACACGGAGGGTTATGTTATGGAGATCGCAAAGAACAAAGAAAAGATCCGGGAGTATCGGGAGCGCGCCAGGAAACTGGTGGAGCAGATGACTCTGGAGGAAAAGGTGGAGCAGACCTTAAACTGGGCCCCCGCCATCGAGCGGCTGGGGATCAAGGCCTATAACTGGTGGAACGAGGCGCTGCACGGGGTGGCCCGGGCGGGCGTTGCGACAGTGTTCCCCCAGTCCATCGGTCTGGCGGCCACCTTCGACGAGGACTTCCTGGAGGAAGTTGCGGATGCCATCTCTACGGAGGGCCGCGCGAAGTTCAATATGCAGCAGGAGTACGACGACACGGATATCTATAAGGGGCTGACCTTCTGGTCGCCGAACGTGAACATTTTCCGGGATCCCCGCTGGGGCAGAGGCCATGAGACTTTCGGGGAGGATCCCTATCTGACCTCCCGCCTGGGCGTCCGCTTTGTGCAGGGCATCCAGGGCCACGATGAGAATTACTTAAAGGCTGCGGCCTGCGCGAAGCATTTTGCCGTACACAGCGGTCCCGAGGACATTCGTCACAGCTTTGACGCCATCGCCAGCAAGCAGGACATGGCGGAGACCTATCTGCCTGCGTTCCAGGCCTGCGTGCAGGAGGCCGGCGTGGAGGCTGTCATGGGCGCTTACAACCGCACCAACGGAGAGCCCTGCTGCGGGAGCAAGACCCTGCTCCAGGATACTCTGAGAGATGAGTGGGGCTTTACCGGGCATGTCACCAGCGACTGCTGGGCCATCAAGGATTTTCACGAGGGACACCATGTGACCGACACGCCTGTGGAGTCCGTCGCCCTGGCCATGAACAACGGCTGCGACTTAAACTGCGGAAATCTCTTCCACTATTTGAAGCAGGCCGTGGAGGAGGGGCTGGTGAAGGAGAGCCGTCTGGACGAGGCCCTGGTAAATCTTTTTACTACCAGAATGAAGCTGGGAGTCTTTGACGAGAAGGGGAAGAATCCCTATGACAAGATCGAATATACCGTTGTGGACAGCAAGCCCATGCAGGAGCTGAACCGGAAGGCTGCCGAGAAATGCGTAGTCCTTCTGAAGAATGAGAACAACCTTCTCCCTCTGGATAAAAAATCTGTTAAGACCGTGGGTGTCATCGGGCCCAACGCCAACAACAGGCGCGCCCTGGTCGGCAACTACGAGGGTACCGCATCCCGCTACTGGACCGTTCTGGAGGGCATCCAGGAATACCTGGGAGACGACGTGAGGGTGCTGGCCAGCGAGGGGTGCCACCTCTGCCGTCCCAAGTCCCAGGGCCTTGGCATGGATGACGACCGTATCTCCGAGGTCAAGGGTGTCTGCGCGGCCAGCGACGTGATCATCGCCGTGATGGGCCTGGATTCCGGACTGGAAGGCGAGGAAGGGGACGAGGGCAACGAGTTTGCCAGCGGCGACAAGCCCAATCTGAATCTCCCCGGCCTGCAGCAGCATGTGCTGGAGACCATCGCTTCCTTCGGCAAGCCCGTGGTGCTGGTGCTTCTCTCCGGCAGCGCGCTCGCTGTGAACTGGGCGGACGAGCATATTCCCGCGATCCTGCAGGGCTGGTATCCCGGTGCTCAGGGCGGAAGGGCCATCGCGGATATCCTGTTCGGGGAAAAGAACCCCGAGGGAAAGCTTCCGGTCACCTTCTATCGCTCCACGGAGGAACTCCCGGCGTTTACGGACTACAGCATGAAGAACAGGACATACCGCTATATGCAGGGCGAAGCGCTGTATCCCTTCGGCTACGGCCTGTCCTACACGGACTTTGAGTACAGCGGCGTAAAGGTTTCCACGGATCAGGTGGGCGAGGACGGCGTGGACGTGACAGCCACCGTGAAGAATGTCGGAAAGATGGCGGGCGGCGAGACCGTGCAGGTGTATGTGAAGGTCTGCCGGGAGGGAACCCCCAATGCCCAGCTGAAAGGGATCAAAAAGCTTTATCTGAAAGCGGGGGAGAGCGCGGACGTAAAGATCCATCTCCCGAAAAAGGCACTTGGCGTGTATGATGAAAACGGCGTGCTGCAGGTGTCCGGAGAGGTGAAACTCTATGTGGGCGGCCAGGCTCCCGACGCAAGAAGCGCGAAGCTGACCGGGAAGACCGTGACGGAGATCCCGGTGACCATCGCGTAGAGGAGAGAATCAGAGCCTGTGGAGAACGGGGAGAGCGTATGGACGCGGACTTATGTCCCGAAACCCGCGTCCGGCGGCCCCGGTACTTCCTGACCGGAAGGGCTTCTGCGGGCGGCGAGAAAGGAATGTATGTATGAGTGAAAACTATGTGGAATGTCTTGTGAAGGCGAAGGGATCCCTGGGCTTTGTGCTGCTGAAATGGCTCCTTTATTTTGTTACCATTCTGTGCGCAGTATCCATGGTTGTGTTTGGAACGGGGATCATCGGCATGCTTCTTGCCATGGCCGCGGGATACGGCGGCTATTATGTGGGGACCCTGGCGGACATCGAATACGAATATCTGTATCTTGACAAGGAGCTGGTGGTGGACAAGGTGATGGCGAAGACCAGGCGCAAGCGCGTGGCAACTTATTCCATGGACCGGGTGGAGATCTTTGCCCCGATCAAATCCTATCGGCTGGACAATTACAAGAACCGTCAGACCAAAGAAAAAGATTACAGTATTGGCTATGAGGATAAGCCGGATCGAAGATATGTTTTTTATTATGAGGGCGGAGAGAGGATCCTGCTGAGTCCCTCGGAGGAAATGCTGAAAGTCATGAAGAACGCAAATCCCCGGAAAGTTTTTACGGATTGATGGGTTGACAGCCGGGACAATCTTTGTTAAACTCATCTGATAATCTAAAATTTCAAAATTTCATAGAGACGAAAAATTCACAGGAGGAAAGAAAATGGGACAGATTGTTGGTGAAGGTATTACCTTTGATGACGTTCTCTTGGTGCCCGCATACTCGCAGGTCATTCCGAATCAGGTGGATCTCACGACCTGGCTGACGAAGACGATCAAGCTGAACATCCCGATGATGAGCGCCGGCATGGACACCGTGACGGAACACCGCATGGCCATCGCCATGGCGAGACAGGGCGGTATCGGTATCATCCATAAGAACATGTCCATTGAGGCTCAGGCCGAGGAGGTGGACAAGGTAAAGCGCTCCGAGAACGGAGTCATCACGGATCCCTTTTCTCTGACTCCTGAACACAGTCTGGCGGACGCGGACGCCCTGATGGCAAAATTCCGCATTTCCGGCGTGCCCGTTACCGAGGGCCGCAAGCTGGTGGGCATCATCACCAACCGTGACCTGAAGTTCGAGACAGACTTTACAAAGAAGATCAAAGAGTCCATGACCAGCGAGGGGCTGATCACCGCTCCCGAGGGGACGACCCTGGAGGAGGCAAAGCAGATCCTGGCGAAGGCGCGCAAGGAAAAGCTCCCCATCGTGGACAAGGACTTTAACTTAAAGGGTCTGATCACCATCAAAGATATCGAGAAAACTGTGAAATATCCCCTGGCGGCAAAGGATTCCCAGGGGCGTCTCCTGTGCGGCGCGGCAGTGGGAATTTCCGCCAACGTGCTGGACCGCGTTGCGGCCCTGGTTGCGGCGAAGGTCGATGTGGTGGTTCTGGACTCCGCTCATGGACATTCCCAGAACGTGCTGAACTGCCTGAAGATGATCAAGGAAAAATACCCTGAGCTTCCCGTGATCGCGGGCAATGTGGCCACCGGCGACGCCACCCGCGCCCTGATTGAGAACGGCGCGGACGCGGTGAAAGTTGGTATCGGCCCCGGCTCCATCTGCACCACCCGCGTGGTGGCGGGCATCGGCGTTCCCCAGATCACGGCGGTGATGGACTGCTACAGCGTGGCGAAAGAATACGGCGTGCCCATCATTGCCGATGGAGGCATTAAATATTCCGGAGACATCACAAAGGCTATCGCGGCGGGCGGCAGCGTCTGCATGATGGGAAGCATGTTCGCGGGCTGCGAGGAGAGCCCTGGAGACTACGAGCTGTTCCAGGGAAGGAAATACAAGGTGTACCGCGGCATGGGCTCCATCTCCGCCATGGAGAACGGCAGCAAGGACCGTTATTTCCAGGAGAACGCAAAGAAGCTGGTTCCCGAGGGTGTGGAAGGACGTGTGGCGTACAAAGGCAGCGTGGAGGATACCGTCTTCCAGCTTATGGGCGGCCTGCGGTCCGGCATGGGCTACTGCGGCGCCCACAATATCCAGGAGCTTCGGGACAACGGAAGATTTATCAAGATCTCCGCGGCTTCCTTGAAGGAGAGCCATCCTCACGACATCCACATCACGAAGGAAGCTCCCAACTACAGTGTGGACGAATAAAGAAAAAATAAGATTTTCTGGCGCGGGTTTTGCGGAAACCTGCGCCTTTTTTCTATACAATGTCCGAAAACTGTGCTATACTGTCTTTGTATGAAGCGTGTCGAAGGAGCCGGTAACCTGCGCGTTTGGCAAGGCTGTGGAAGGCACGCGCGGGGCTGTTTTGCGGTTCCGGAATGGCGTGGGGAACGGGTAGGCCCGTCAGGGCGGCTTTGCGGACGCTGTCGGCTGAATGGCTGGGGCCGCAAGGCAGAGGGAGATTGCATGGCGTTACAGAAATTACTGGATAAAAGCGAATTGCAGAGGCTTCAGGACGAGTTCTGCAGGGTGGCAGGAGTTTCCGCCTATTGTCTGGATCACGATGGCACGAGGCTGACCCGGATCTCCGGCGACGACCGCTATCTGCACTCCATGCAGGAACGGGCGGCGTTTGAACGAGTTCAGGGATCGCAGTCTTTGGAGGATCTTGCGGTGGAAGATCTGGACGGCAGAGGACAGGTCGCCGCGCTGGCGATCCGGGCAAGGGGGGAAAAAGAGCTCTACTGGATCGTCTGCAGGCCGGAAAACATGACGGAGGGCGCGTATGGCGACGCCCTGGATCTGCTTCGGGATGCCAGCGTTTCTTTCCTCCAGGGAAAGCTGCAGTCCTTCGGCGCTGAGGCGGAGAGCATCCGCAGCCAGTATGAGCGCCAGAAGATGGATCGCAGCATCCGGATGGCAGCGGCTTCCGCGGGGATCGTCCAGCTCTTAGAGAGCCGGGAACCCATCGAAAAGATCATGAACGACTGGCTGGAGATGGTGGGAAACTATCTGGGACTAGACACCGCGCAGATCTTTAAGCTGCAGGATGACGAGAAATACATGGACGTCATCTGTGAGTGGTGCGGAGAGAAACAGCCCACAATCTTTGACAGGACTGCCGGAATACGAACCTATTCCATTCTGCGCTCGCAGCAGCCCGTAATTGTGAACACGGACGAAATTACCCGGCCGGAATACCGGGAGATCTATGACCGCGGGATTCGGGCGGTGATGCTGTTCCCGATCCGTCCTCAGGAGGGGAGCCGGGGAATGACCCTTTCCCTGAACCACCGGAAATCCCATGTTTTTGACGAAGAGGAGGAGCGGTTTGCCGCAGATGCGGTGAAGGTGCTGCAGAATATCCTGGTCCGCCGGATCCAGAAAAATTCCCTGACCGGTTTCCGGGCCTCACTGGAGGAAGTGCTTGACAATGTGAACGTCTGCATATTTGTCCAGGACGGAAAAAACAATAAGACGCTCTTTGCGAATAAAATGCTTCGGGAGGCTTTCGGGGAGGAGATTCAGACCGGCGTATTCCAGTCTTTTCTGGAGGAAAAGGACGAGAACGTCAGAAAAATGCAGGAGAGGGGGCAGAGAAACCCTTATCTGGACAGAGAATTCTATTATGAAGAAAAGGACAGGTGGTACGACATCACCGACGTTGAGATCCGCTGGTTGGACGGAAACATGGCGCGGCTGTATTCCATCCACGATATCACGGATAAGAAGCGCTATCAGGGCAGGATCGAGCAGCAGGCGTATACCGATTTCCTGACGGGACTCTACAACAGGATGTGCTGCGAGAGGGATCTGGCGGTACGGGTGGATGCGGCGAAGGAACAGGGGAAGACCGGCGCGCTTCTTTATCTGGATCTGGACGATTTCAAACATATCAACGACGGGCTGGGACACCAGTACGGTGATGCGCTGCTCAAGGCCATCTCCCATGCGTTCCAGAGGATCCCGGGGATTGAGAAGACCTGCTACCGCATGGGAGGAGATGAGTTTGTCATCGTGGTGCCGCCGGAGTCTTATGATGAGTTTGGCAGGATACTGGAGAGCATCCGGAAGATCTTCAGCAAGCCCTGGTTTTTGAAAGATGCGGACTATTACTGTACGATGAGTATGGGCGTAGTCACTTTTCCCGACCACGGCGAGAGCGTGCCGGATCTGGTGAAGAAAGCGGATCTCGCCATGTATGAGGCGAAAAAAGACGGAAAGAATCGGATCGCTTTTTACAGCGACGATATCAATTCCTCCGACCGCAGACGCCTGGACATGGAGAAAAATATGCGGGATGCCGCATCGGATGGGTATCAGGAATTTGAGGTGTACTATCAGCCCATCATTGACGTACAGAGCGGGCAGACAAAGTGTATCGGAGCCGAGGCACTGGTCCGCTGGAACAGTGAAAATCTGGGCTTTGTGACGCCCTCGGAATTTATCCCGCTGGCGGAGTACCTCGGATTGATCAATCCCATCGGGAATCACGTCCTCCTCCATGCATGCAGAAATTGTAAGGAGTGGAACGATAAGGGGTTTGACTATAAGGTAAACGTCAACCTCTCCGTTGTGCAGCTCTTGCAGCCGGATATTGTGGACGTTATTAGAAACGCCTTGAAAGAGACCGGGCTCTTGCCGGCCCACTTGACTCTGGAGGTCACGGAAAGCCTCGCCATCAATGACATGGAGCGCATGAAGAGGATCCTGGGCAGGATCAAGGAGCTGGGAGTGCAGCTGGCCTTGGATGATTTCGGAACAGGGTATTCTTCTCTGAATCATATTCGGGAGATCCCTTTCGATGTGATTAAGGTAGATCAGAGTTTTGCGAGGGATCTGGCGGAGGATGCCTACTCCCAGAGCTTTATCAAGCTGGTCGGCGAGCTGGCGGAGGCCATTGGCGTAAGCATCTGTGTGGAGGGGATCGAGACCGACAGGCAGTATAAGGTTCTGAAGGGCATGAAAGTAAAGTACATACAGGGCTATTTCTTCGACAGGCCCATGCCCTTGATTTCCTTTGAGGAGAAGTACTGCACGGGGCCGGATGACGCCTGGAAGACACCGAAGGTGAGCGCCGCAGAGGAAAGGCAGGAGGCTGGGCCGGGGCAGGCCGGCGTCCGGGAAACGCAGGAGACGGGACCGGGGGCAGGGGAGCTGCGCGCCGCGGACAGTCCCCGGAAGGAGTCCGCATCCCCCGGGGCCGGGAGGAAAACAGGAAAATCCGGGAAACAGGAAAACCGGGTCAAAGCGGCGGATCCGATCCAGGCAAAGGGAAGAAGGGAGCCGGAGACGGAAAGGGAATCGGATACCTCAAAAAAACCTATAAATTCAGAGAAAATCATTGACATTAGCAGGAAAAAGTGATATTCTATAATATACGTCAAAAAATAACTCCATGCAGTCCCCGGAGCAGATGAGGTTCTGCGAGCGGCGAAAAGCCCGGGAAGGCAGTAAAAGTAACTTGTTCATTCGAGCGCACTCTTACAAGGAGGGAAAACTGATGCAGACATTTGTATATCCTACCATCAATCTCAAGGCGACGGGCGCAAGGATCGCCGAGCTCCGCAGGGAAGCCGGAATCTCCGTGATGGAGCTCAGCCGGTTCATGGGTTTTACCGAACCCCAGGCAGTCTACAAGTGGCAGAGGGGCGAATCCCTTCCCACAGTGGATAATCTTTTTGCCTTGAGCAAAAGGCTTGGAATCACCATAGAGGACATCTTGGTCAGCGACGACGAGATGTCTTCTCGTCTTTTAAATTCCGACGGGACAAAAAAGGCAGCATAGCGAAAGGAGAAGAACGTATGGCCTCGGGCTTTAGTATCCTGGACAGCAAGGAATGTCCCCATACGGACGCCCCGAGGGCGGCGTTTTTCACGGATCTGAATCTGGATCAGATCATCGGCCGCATCAGCGCACAGTGGGGGACGAAGGTAAAAGATTTCTACCGCTATTTCCCTCTGGACGAGGAGTGCGAGGCTTACCGGAGAGCGGTGTACGGGGACGTAAAGAAAGAACCTGTGTACCGCGCTCTCTGTGTTTTCCTGGAAAACGCAAAGGGTATGGAAAACGCAGAGAAACAAAAGCAGGCGGTGCTCAGCCCCATGCAGAAAGCCGCCTGGCACCTCAGAGAGATAGAGAGCTACTGCCTGGCCTTTGAGACCCTGGGGGAGGAACTTTCCCGCCTGCAGCCTCAGTCGGAAGGGTTTCAGAAATTTACGGAAATCCTGACGGCATACTTAAAGACCGACGGGTACAGAAAAATGAAAGAGCAGACGGGGAATCTCCTGAAGAAATTGTCTGGAATCCGCCTCCTGCTCACTTACGAGAAAGACAGGATCGTGGTTTCCGAGGGGACGGCTCAAGGAGATTATGAGAACTTTGTCCGGGAAAACGGGGATCCGGAGGCAAAGCCCTTTCTAAATCCCTTCCGCGGCAGTCCCGGCTGGACAAACCTGGAGCGGGAATGTCTGGAGATCCTGACCCGGAAGGAGCCGGAGCTCTTTCGGAATATCCAAAAGTGTGCGACGCAGTATGAAAATTTTCAGGAGGAAGATCTGACGCGCTTTCTGTCGGAGATCCCCTTTTACCTCTCTTTCTGCGGATTTCAGCGGGAGATGGCGGAGCAGGGCTATGCCTTTGCGGCGCCTTCGGTGAACCGGGAGGAAAATATGAAGGCCCGGGGGCTTTACGACCTTGCTTTGGCCTGCGCTGCTGTCCGGGACGGCAGGAGAGTGGTCAGCAATGACATGGAGTACGGGGAACAGGAGAGTTTCTTTGTTCTCACCGGACCGAACCAGGGCGGAAAGACCACCTTTGCCAGAAGCCTGGGGCAGCTTGTCTACTTTACAAAGATGGGATTGGACGTACCGGCAGAGTCTGCAAACGTACATTATTTTAAGAGTATTCTCACCCACTTTTCCGTGGAGGAGAGTGTGGAGACCGGCCGGGGAAAATTAAAGGAAGAACTGGTGCGCCTTGCCCCCATGATGGCGGAAAACTGCGGGAACTGCTTTGTGGTGATCAACGAGCTTTTTACCACGGCGGCCACCTACGACGCCCGGATCATGGGAAAGAAAGTCCTGGAGCGCTTTATCGGCCAGGGCTGCCGGGGGATTTATGTGACCCACCTGAAAGAACTGGCCTCGGTGCATCCCCGGATCGTCAGTCTGCGGGCCATGCTGGACCAAAACCGCGTCCAGACCTTTCGGATCGAAAGGAGCGAGGCGGAGGAATCCGCCTGTGCCGTGAATCAGGTGACCAAATACCGGCTGACCTATGAACAGCTGAAGGAGCGCCTATGAACGTATATTTGCTGTATGCGGATACAGACAGACTGGATGCGCCGGCCTACTTTGACGGAAAGAGCATCGCCCAGGACCTTGGACTGAAGGCGCTGTTTCTTTCGGCGGCAAAAGAAGTG
Source organism: uncultured Acetatifactor sp. (assembly GCA_947589505.1). Taxonomy (GTDB): domain Bacteria; phylum Bacillota; class Clostridia; order Lachnospirales; family Lachnospiraceae; genus Acetatifactor. The sequence continues at coordinate 20,125 of CANQCF010000018.1, forward strand.
ATCTACGATAAGGACAGAGTGGTCCGGGTCGGAAAGGAAGATCTCTACATTCTGGATGCCATGCGGAAAGTGATGCAGATCCCTTTAAGGACCCCGGAGGAGATCCGCTTTCGTCAGGAGGCACTTTCGGATTTCCTGGAAAATGAAGAACTGATCCGGGGGCTTTATCGGATCAGCAGCCTGGTCCTCTCGGAGTGGAACAAGCTGGGGAGGGGCGTCCAGGATAAGATCGGCAGCGGCGACTCCGCGGCAAAGCTCCTGTCGGAGGTAAAGACGGTGAACCTTTTTGCCGTACATCTCCGGGAGATTCGGGATCTTTTGGAGGGCTGTCTGGAGAACCTGCGGTCAGAGGCCCTGCGCTCCCTGTATGAGAGGCTGAAGGAAGAATACTCCCCGGAGCGGGAGCAGTACGTCACAAAGATTCTGGGTGATGTCTCTTTCTTCACGGAGGGGCTCGGCGAGGAGGAAGCCGCGGAGAGGACGATAAAGCCCCGGATCGTCTTTGAGTGCGGCGTGGAGGACGGCCTGAAACTCAGTTCCCTGCGGCTGCAGGATGTATCCTCAGAAAGTGTGAAGTTTTACCGGCCCGGCAGCGCCATGGACCGGCTGCAGGAGTTTAAGAACTCCCGGATCCCGGATTCTTTCTCCACGGTAAAGGAACCCGCTGTGAAAGAACAGGCGGGCCTTCTGGAGTACGAGGTGGTGAGTTACCTCGTGAGAAGCCTGGATCCCTTTATGGCGGCTTTTCACAGTTTCTTTGACGCCCTGCACATTCAGAGTGCCTTCTATCTCGGCGCGGTAAATTTAAGGCACCACATGAAGCGCTTTGGGCTGACGGCCTGTTTCCCGGAGGTATGCGCCAAGGACAGGCTCAGCTTCCGAAATCTGAAGGAATTTGTCATGTGCCTGGAGCAGCGGGTGGACGCCGTGGGGAACACCTGCGATATGGACCATCGGATGCTGCTGATCGTCACCGGGGCAAACCAGGGCGGAAAGTCCACTTTCCTGCGCAGCGTGGGCGTCGCTCAGGTGATGATGCAGAGCGGCCTTATGGTGACGGCGGAGAGGTTCGAGAGCGGTATTTTCCCGGAGCTGTTCACCCACTTTACCAGGCGGGAGGACAGCGAGATGAACAGCGGCCGTCTGGACGAGGAACTGCGCCGCATGAGCCGGATCGTGGATCAGGTTGGTGACAGATCCCTGATCCTCCTGAACGAATCCTTCGCCACCACCACGGAGAAAGAGGGTTCCGTTATCGCCTATGACATTATTAAGGCGCTGAAGGAAAGGGGCGTGAAGATCCTGACCGTCACCCACCTGCTGTCCTTTGCCCAGAGAATGTATCAGGAGAGCGGGGAAAAGCCGGATACGGACGTGGAATTTCTCTCGGCGGAGAGAAAGACGGACGGCACCCGCACGTTTAAGATGATCCAGCACGCGCCGGAGCTCACCAGCTTCGGACTGGATCTCTATGAGGAGATCGTGGAGGGGAATCGTTCAGAAGGCCAGTGAACGAGAGGAAATCGGCCGGAAACAACTGCCGGCGGACGGCAGAGGGCTTATGAACGCAAGAGAATCTGTTGGAACTATCTGCCGGAGGACAGTAGGGAGCCGATAAGTGCGAGAAAATCGGCCGGAAACAACTGCCGGCGGACGGCAGGGGGCCGATGTGCGCAAGAGAATCTATGGGAACTATCTGCCGGCGAACGGTAGATTCAGCGTAAAAATCTGACGGGCGGTTCCGGAAAGGGCGGGTATCGCGCCGCTGAAAAAGAAATAGAGAAAGGAACAATTTTGACATGAGAGTGAGAGGAAAGAAATGGCTGACAGTGATCCTGACGCTGGCCCTGCTTCTGGGCAGTCCAGCGTATCTGCCGGTTCCGGCTATGGAAGCGAAAGCGGCGGGGAGCGGAGAAAACCTGATCAAAAACCCGAATTTTGCCGAGGAGGATCTGTCCATGTGGATGGATACCGGCGCGGAGATCACGGTGGAAAGCCAGGCGGAAGAGATCTGCAGCGGCGTGACGACCTACGCTACTGTCTCCGGCAGGACCCAGAGCTACCAGGGATTTTCCCAGGACGTGACGGATGTGGTGGAGCCGGGAAAAGAGTATGAGGTCTCCTATTACGTCAGGCTGTCGGAGGATTATGAAGGTCTTGCCGCGGACCAGAGGCAGGTGTTCTTCGGGCCTTATGTGGTTGTGGACGGGGAGACAAAATACTTAAGCCAGGCCTACAGCGGCGAGATCACAGGCGAGCTGATCAAGCAGATCCCCGCGGGGGAATGGGTGCAGCTCAGCGGGAACTTCCGGGTGGAGGATGGCACCGGGCAGGTGGTCGTGCGCTTCCAGGAGGAGAGCAGCGCGTCCATGGGTTCCTATTCCATCACGGGAGTTGTTATGAAAGAAGTGGGCGGGCAGCCCGCTGTGGAGGAACCCGTAGGGGAGGAGGACATCCCTCTTCTGAAGGATGCCATCCAGGAGGCCCTGGGGGAGGACACCATCGTAGGAATGGTGACGCATCCCGCCAACAACAAAAAGGAGTGGGCCCTGCTCACCAGGCACGCCAACGCCGTTACCGCCGGCAATGAATTTAAGCCGGACTGCCACTTCGGCTATTCCAACGGCAAATGCCCCGGCACGGAGACCGTGACGTTTAACGGACAGTCCCTTCTGGTTCCGAAGATCGATTACTCCAGGTCAGAGAGTTTTCTGAACGGCGTTCTGAAGTACAACGAGGAACATCCGGACAACTTTATCAAGGTGCGCGGACATGTGCTGGTATGGCACGCCCAGACCCCGGAATGGTTCTTCCACGAAGAATATGACCCTGAGAAACCCTATGTGTCAAAAGAAGTGATGGACCAGCGCCTGGAGTGGTACATCAGCACCCTGTTTGAACACTACATGGGCGAGGACAGCAAATACAAGGATCTCTTTTACGGCTGGGACGTTGTGAACGAGGCCTGCGCGGACTCCGCAACCCAGGTTTACCGGGATGACCTTGGGGGAAGCGATCAGCTGTCCGACCCCACCCACAACAGCAAGTCCAGCTGGTGGCATATCTACCAGAGCAACGAATACATCATCAACGCTTTTAAGTACGCCAATAAATACGCTCCCGCCGATGTGGAGCTCTACTACAACGACTACAACGACAGCTGGCCCACAAAGGTGCCCAACATCTGCGAACTGCTCAGGGCCGTCAAGGAGCAGGAGGGAGAACCCGGCGTTGGCACCCGGATCGACGCCTTTGGCATGCAGGCCCATTACAGCGCACAGGACTTCAATGTCCAGAACTTTGAAAACGCGGCAAGGGCTTACCTGGATATCGTGGGAAAGATCCAGCTCACCGAATTGGATATGAAGGCATCTTCCGATTACGACGGCACGGCGGCAACCCGGGACCAGGAATACCAAAAGCAGGCGGTCTGCTACCGCAATATTTTCGAAACGCTGAAGAAACTGGACGCCATTGACGGCTATGAAGTGGGCGGCATTACCTTCTGGGGCGTGACCGACCCCACCTCCTGGCTCCAGAACGCCAGCGACGTGGGAGGCGGCTCCGACGGCCTGCGCTCCCAGTGCCCGCTCCTGTTTGATGGGGATTATCTTGCAAAGCCAGCTTTCTGGGCCTTTGTGGATCCCACGAGGATAAGCCTTCTGAGGAGGAACACAGTGGCGCTGCAGACGGACGATGGCAGCGGAGAGGACGGCTATCCCTATACCTTCTCCGATGGGAGCGTCAAGGCATCCGTGACGCCCCTCTGGGACGAGGAAGGGTTTCTGTTCCATGTAGAGGTGACGGACAGCAGCGCGGATGAGGAAGCGGATTCCGTCACCGTCTATCTTGACGCGGAAAACCGCGGGGAGGATGGGATCCAGCCGGAGAAACTCACAGTCCTCAGAAAGGACGCCGTCACAGGCAGCAGAACCGCTTATGAGGCGGACTTCCGGTTCCCGGTTTCCGGCTGCGCGGTTGGAAAACAGATTCTCTTTGACGTCGTAGTCAAAAACGGGGACCAGACCATCGCTTTCAATGATATCCTTGGAAATCAGGAAAACAGCAGCCGCAATTACGCAGCCGCCGTTTGCAGACCCGCCTTGACCGAGGTGCACCGTGGAAGAGCGGAAGTGGACGGCGAAAAAGACGAGATCTGGGATACGGCGGAGACTTTCCGTCTGGACCAGAGATCAGGCGGCACAGAGGTGTCTGCAAAGGTAAAAGCTCTCTGGGACGTGAAAACGATCTATCTCTACGCCGAGGTAAAGGACAGCGACGTCAGTGCGTCCGGCGAAGCCCTGGAGATTTATTTCGACCAGAATTACGGGCGCAGCGGCGTTTACGACGCGGATGACAAGGCATACCGGATCAGCATTGAGAATGAAGTAACCTGTTCTGGCCAGGAGGCGAAAGAGCAGCAGGTAGAATCTTATGTAAAAAAGACGGATGACGGGTATGTGATCGAGGCGTCCATCGCTCTGCCCGGTTCCATGCTCGTGTTGGGGAACCGGATGGGCTTTGAACTCCGTCTGAGCGATGCGGACGCTTCCGGAAAAAGCCTTGGCACTTTAAGCTGGTGCGACGCGGAGGGAAATCCCGAAGAGAACCCGGCTTCCTTTGGAACGATCAGGCTGGCAAGCCAGGGCGAGCCCAAGGAGGAGACAGACGATTCGGAAGAAATTTCCGAATCGAACGACGAGGAAGCGGAAGCGCCTTCCCGGGAGGGAACGGACGGTTCCACCGGCATTTCCGGCATGCTTCTGATCGGGATCATTGTTATAGCCGTGGTGATCGCCGGGCTTGCCGTCTGGTATTTCCGATCCCGGGGAGCAAAGAAACCTGAGAATCAGGATACCCGGTCGGAAAAAGACGGCGAGACAAAGCCGGAGGAAACAAAGGGAAAAGCAGCCGAGGCAGAAGAGGCAAAGCCGGAAGAAGCAAAGGCAGAAGGAGCAAAAACAGAAGAAGAAAAAACAGAAGAAGCAAAGCCAGAAGAGACTAAGGCAGAAGAAACAAAGAGTGAAGAAACCAAGTAAGAAGGAATTAAGAAATAAGATGTCCTTCTGATATGGGAAGACTGAAAAGACCGAAAATCCATTTTGTGGGATTTTCGGTCTTTTATTATGTTTAGTTATTTCATAAATTTTTATATTTTGCGAAAACCTTTCCGGGATTTTTTTAAGCGATATCGTTTTCAGTTTGATTTCTTATGGGTTAATGGTTCCCGAAATATACCATTTGAGTCTCCTTGACAAATCTATAAAAGTATGATAGTGTATGAAACGACGAAATTGACTGCTGTTTTGTGTATATTTAAATTTTGTTTTTCGCAAAATATAAAATTTTGTGAAAACTTCAGGAGGTGGAGCGGTTGAATGTTCAGCTGTTTGAACATAACAGACAGGCATACGAATCCGCAGTCTCCCTGCTTTCGGAGTGGGGCAGGGCCGCAGTGATCCACCCCACCGGCACCGGAAAATCCTTTATCGCTTTTAGGCTCTGCCAGGACAATCCCGGAAAGCGGATCCTCTGGCTCTCTCCATCGGAGCGGATCTTTCAGACCCAGTTAGAGAACCTGGCTGCGGTCACAGAAGGCTGGCGGCCGGAGAATGTGACCTTTCTGACATACGCAAAACTGGCCCAGATGGCTCCCCAATTTTTGACTGACCCCCGCCCGGACTACATCATCTTAGATGAGTTCCACCGCTGCGGCGCAAGGGCCTGGGGAGAAGGCGTGCGAAAACTTTTGGAGCAGTACCCGGCTGTCCCCGTTCTGGGACTTACCGCCACGGCGGTGCGTTACCTGGACGACCAGAGGGACATGGCGGAGGAACTGTTCGGGAACTGCGTGGCCTCGGAGATGACCCTGGGAGAAGCCATTGTCAGGGGCATCATCAAACCGCCGAAATATATCCTCTGCGCCTACTCCTATCAGGCGAAACTGGAGCGGTACGAGCGCCGGATCGGGAGCCTGAAGCGCAGGAAAGCCCGGGAGGATGCGGAGCGCTGCCTGGAAAAACTCCGCAGAAGACTGAGTGACGCCGAGGGGATCGGAAGGATCTTCGAGAAATATCTTTCGGAGAAACCAGAAGGAACCTGCAGCCCTTACTCCTTTGAAAGTTCTCAAAATTCCGGGAACTCCGCACATGTTGGCAGCGCCAAAGCCTCCGGGAAATTAAAAAAATCCAAAAATCCCGGAAACCTTGGGAAATATCTTGTCTTCTGCAGCAGCTATGAACACTTGCTTCAGATGCAGGAGTGTTTCAGGGAATGGCTGAAAAATATTGATTCGGATCCTCATTTCTACCGTTACTATACACTGGATCCGGAGACCACAAAACAGTTTGAAACATTCAAGAATGACAAGGATGAAGAACACTTAAAACTTTTGTTCTGCATCGACGCGCTGAACGAAGGCGTTCATGTGGAGGATGTCTCCGGCGTGATCCTGCTTCGCCCTACGACATCACCTATTGTCTATAAACAGCAGATCGGCCGTGCTCTTACCGCTTCAGAGAGCGGTGTGCCTCTGATCTTTGACATTGTGAATAATGTAGAGGGGTTGTACAGCGTGGGCGCCCTGCAGGAAGAGATCCGGCAGGCCAGGGAATGCTTCGATGCCGCCGGCCGGGGAGATCCGGAGTTCTTAGAAACCTTTGAGGTGATCGACGAGGCGGCGGACTGCAGGAGGCTTTTTGAGCAGCTGGAAGAAGCGTTGAGCGTATCCTGGGAAATGATGTATGAGGAAGCAAAGAAATATTATGATAAAAAAGGAAACTTAGAAGTGCCAGCTTCCTACGTGACGGAATCCGATTATCCATTGGGCAGATGGATAGAAACGCAGAGAAGGGTGTACCGTGGTCAGGTACCGGGAAGTCTGGATTTGGAGCGAAAGAAAAAACTGGACGCTTTGGGTATGCGGTGGAATACCCATGCAAGCGCCTGCTTTGAGAAAATGTACCACGCCGCCCAGAGATACCGAGATATACATGGCAATTTAAATGTGCCGGCAGCCTATGTGGATGAAAATGGGATCCCTTTGGGAATGTGGATATATACCCTTCGCCGAAATTTCCGCCGGGACAGAAGAACACTGCTCACAAAAGAACAGGAAGACGCGCTTCGGAATCTTGGAATGAATTTTTCTCTGGATCGGGAAACAATTTGGAAAGAAAATAGGATGCTCTTAAAACAATTTCATGAGATGCATCCAAATGAAACTGTTCCGGAAACGCTGAAAACTTCTTCCGGGAGATCCTTAAAGACCTGGGAGGCAACACAGATCGCAGCCTACCGGAAAGGAAAGCTCTCCGCGGAAAAGACCCGACTTCTGCAGGAAGCCGGCGTCCGGCTGGATCCTTCCGATCAATGGCAGAAGGCATTCCGCTGTGCGGAGGAATTTTATCAAAAAGAAGGCCACCTGAACTTTCCAAAGGATTTTATATATGAAGGGATCTGGATGAAAAACTGGGTGGAGGATCAGGCCGGAGCCTATCACGGGAAAACGCAGAAACGCCTGACGGACAGACAGCGGGAACTCCTGGAAACCATCGGCATCCAGCACCATTCTTCCGTCCGGGAAAGGCGCTGGCAGGAGAACTACCAGGCGCTGGCCGCATACCTTGCACAGCAGAAGCAAGGTGGAGATCCCAGACGCGAAGGCAGCCGGGATCAGATCCGCCTTTTCATCCCGGCGGATCTCAAGTCACCAAACGGTACCTCCCTCAGAGGGTTCTTAAAGACCCAGATGGCCAAACAAAAGGCCGGAGAACTTTCCGAGGATAAGCAGGCTTTATTAGAAAAACTGGGTGTGACCCGGGAGACGGAAAAGCCGGATCCCTTTACCACCGGCCTTCTGCACGCGAAAGCGTACGCGGCGGAAAAAGGCAATCTTTTGGTTCCCAGAAGTTACGTCTGCGGAGATCACTTCCCTTTGGGAGAGTGGATCCGGGGACAGAGGGGACGCTACAGCGTGGGAAAGCTTTCCGGGGAGCGGATTCAGCAGTTGGAATCCATCGGCATGACCTGGCATGCCGGGGAAGAACGGTTCTTCGGCGTCCTGGAGGACTGCCGAACCTACTACGCAGTCCACGGCGATCTTCATGTACCGGAGGACTACGTCGGAAAGAGCGGCGTGAAACTCAGCTACTGGCTCTCGGACCGGAAAAGGGACTACCGGAAAGGGAGGCTCAGCCAGGAAAAGGCAGAACTTTTGAAACCCTACTTACAAATTTAACAGGAACCGGATTGTCGCCTTGCCGCATCCGGGAACTGTTACTGTCAGATGGAACATTCGAATCCGGTTGAGAGACAGCGGAGTGGCGAAGCCTGCCTTTAATCAGATGAAATCATATGCCAAGCACTTTTCACAGCAAGGTTGTGAAACGAGCTTCCTGTATAATTCAAGTATAGGGAATTCCAAGAAAGAAGGTTGAGAAAAAAATACCTCAGTGTAAAATAAGA
>CANQCF010000019.1 GCA_947589505.1 uncultured Acetatifactor sp.
CCGGTCTTTCGGGACGAACTGGGGGATACCAGGATCGAGGCGATCTGGGATCAGACCGATCAGACGGGAGAGCCCCCTGCAGGCTTCCTCTACGGGACGGAATACACCCGGGAGCAGATCAACGCGGCGTTAAGGAGCAGCGACCCGAGAAGCATTGTTCCGGTCACGGACGAGATCGGACACGGCACGGCGCTGGCCAGCGTGGCGGCGGGGACCGCCATCGGGGCGGGTGCATTTTCCGGCGCAGCCCCTTTTTCCACGGACGGGATCAATCCCCTTGGCGCAAGGCCCGTCGAGGGAACCGTGGACCCTTTTGACGCCGTGTCTGTCGGGGGGAGCATGGGGCAGACCCTGGCGGATGCCTCAACCCCTGCCGCCGTCTCCGGACCCCAGGGCTTCGTCACAACACCGGCTCCCTCGAACGCCCAGGCTCAGTCCGACGCCCTGACCCCTGCCACTCCCGCAACACCGGCCCTCTCCACATCCTCAACTCTGGCGGCCCCCTCCCCCCGAGCTACCTCCGTCCCGGCCAACTTCCGGGGCGCGGCGCCGGAGGCGGGCATCGTGGTGGTGAAGTTAAAGCCCGCGAAGGCGTATCTGCGGAATTTCTTTCTCCTTCCCGCCCAGGCCGCTGCCTATCAGGAAAACGATATCATGCTGGCGGTCAAATACTGCGACCAATTCGCGCAGCTCTTCCGCAGGCCGGTGATCATCTGCATAGGGCTGGGCACCTCCTACGGCGACCACAACGGTTCCTCGGCCCTGTCCACTTACTTAAATACCATTGCCGTCAAGCGGAACCGCGCCGTTGTGGTCTGCGGCGGCAATGAGGGAAATTCCGCCCATCATTTCCGGGGATACCTGAACCAGAACGCGATCCGGCAGGCGGGGGGCTCCCTGTCCGGCGGCGCGTCCGCGGTTCAAAGTGCGGTCACCCAGGAGGTGGAGGTCCGCGTCGCGGAGGGGAACGGAGGCTTTATCCTGGAACTCTGGGGCAAGCGCCCGGACGTCCTGAATATCAGCATCCGCTCGCCCGGCGGTGAAGTGATCCCGCCCGTGCCCCTGGGCCTTCGGCAGAGCATCACCTACGGCTTTATCTATGAGCGCACCCAGATCACGGTGGACACGACGCTGGTGGAGCCCTCCTCCGGGGATGAACTGATTCTGCTGCGCTTTGTGCAGCCCACCCCGGGGATCTGGACGGTGCGGGTGATCAGCCAGGGCGAGGCTCAGAACGGCGTCTATGACGTCTGGCTCCCCATCGTCCAGTTCCAGCAGTCGGCGGTGTATTTTCTGAGGCCAAACCCGGACATTACCCTGACGGAACCCGCCATGGCCTCCGAGGTGATCTCCGTGTCCGCCTATAACCCCGCCAATGCCGCGTTTTACATCGATTCCGGCCGGGGTTTTTCCCGGAACGGTTTTCCAAAGCCGGATCTGGCGGCCCCCGGCGTGGACATTTCCACGGTATCGGGCAAATACAGCGGCACCAGTTATGCGGCGGCGCTCACGGCCGGGGCGGCGGCCCAGTTTTTCCAGTGGGCCGTGGTGGAGGGCAACAACCTGTTCGCGGAGAGCCGGGAGATCAAGAGCTACCTGATCCGCGGGGCAAAGCGGGACCCGGACATCTCCTACCCCAGCAAGGAATGGGGCTACGGCCGCCTGGACATGATCGGGGTGTTTACCAGCCTGCGGGTGTGAGGATGGACGTCGAAAGGATCCAATGAACGCATCGATCTCCATGTGTTTACCAGCCTGCGGGTGTGAGAATGGCTGGAACAGAAATCCGCTTGCCGATTTTCCGGCTTCATAGTACAATTAAAATATAAAAAAAGATATGCGCGGCGAGAATGTTCCAAGGCAGCGTCGCCGCAGAAAAAGACAACCAGAGAAATTTTTTTACGTAAAAAAGAGCCTGGATTTTCGGAAAGGACACCCGTTATGAACACAGCGATCCTTCTCTCCGGCGGCGTCGGCAGCCGCCTGCCCTCCGACGTGCCGAAACAATATATCCGGGTGAACGGCCGGCGCCTGATCACCTACGCGCTGGAGACGCTGATCCGCTCCACGTACATAGACGAGATCTGTATTGCTGCGGAACCGGAGTGGCAGGAGGCGATCCTTGGGGATCTGCGGGACAACCGGATCCCCGCGGAAAAGATCCGGGGGTTTGCCCTGCCCGGCAAAAATCGGCAGGGATCCATTCTGAGCGGGCTCAGAACCATTCTGAACGGCAGGGCGGCGGATGCCGGGGACGCGGTGCTGATCCATGACGCCGCCCGGCCCCTGCTGTCCGAAAAGCTGCTGGAGGACTGCTTCCGGGCGCTTCCGGGTCATGACGGCGTGATGCCGGTGCTGCCCATGAAAGACACGGTGTATCTCAGCGAGGACGGCAGGGCGGTGTCCCGGCTTCTGCCCAGGGAGAAGGTGTTTGCGGGACAAGCTCCGGAGGTCTTCCTCCTTGAGAAATATTATCAGGCCAACGCGGCTCTGGCCCCGGAGAAACTTCTTTCGGTGAACGGCTCCACAGAGCCGGCCGTGGCGGCGGGGATGGACGTCGTGATGATCCCCGGCCAGGAAGCAAACTTTAAGGTCACAACTCCGGCGGATCTGGAGCGCTTTCGAACCATAGCGCCCGATCGCTGACCGCCGGAACAGCTGCGGGAACGGAGGCGGACGCGATATAATTTTCTTGCCAATTTTAAGGGCCTGTGTTAATATAAATTATATAAGCTGACAGGGGCGTGCCGATTGATCCTTTGCGCAGGGGAAGAATGCCCGGCGCAAAGTTTTTTTTATCCGGATACTGCGTAAAAACCGGCGCAGGAGGCGGTTCTCGGAAGGAGGAAACAGGGATGAAAATGAAACTGAAGGGGCAGATTCTTACTGTGGTCATGGCCATGGTATTTCTGACGGGGATCGTGTTGTTCTGGTTCAGTTCCGATAAGATGGCGGAGGGCATCTACGACCAGGCGTACAGCGGCATGTACGCCTGCACACTGGCTGTCAGCGATATCTTTGAAAACAGCGACAGCGGGAAGTACCGGCTCTCCATGTACGGAGAGATGTGGAAAGGAGGGTCCCTCAATATCTCAAAGTCCACGGATATTGTGGACCGGATCAAGGAAAACACCGGTTATGACGTGACGATATTTTGGGGAGATACCCAGATGCTGACTTCCATCATGGACGAGAACGGAGAGAGGCAGATCGGTACGCAGGCCCCTGAAGATGTGGTGAAGAAGGTTCTGGAGGAGGGACAGATTTATCAGAATAAGAATGTGTACATTCAGAACGAGAAATACATTGTCTGCTATATGCCGTTGAAGCAGAACAGCGGAGAGATTATCGGCATGATATTTCTTGGAATTCCCCAGGACGTCGTCATTGAACGAATCAACAACATGGGGCTGCAGATCCTGATCATTGTTGTACTGGCTGTTCTGGTTGTCGGAGTACTGATGTACTTTATTGTGAACGGAATCACCGTGAAGCTGAATCAGAATATGGATGTGCTGGCAAAGATCTCCGAGGGAAACCTTGCCGCTCAGGTAGATTCGTCCGTCCTTGCGAGGAAGGATGAGATCGGGGATCTGGGAAGGGCTGTCACCATTTTAAGTACGAAGCTGAGGGGGCTTGTGGAGGGCATTCACGAAAAGAGTGAATATCTGAATCAGGAAGTCCGGTATATTGAAAAGGCCTCTGGGGAACTGAACCACAATATGCGCGTGATCAACGGATCCACAGAGGAAATCGCCGGGAGCTGTTCAGAGCAGGCGGGTGACGCGAATAAGGCCAGCGGCAACGTTCATTCCATGGGTCAGATGATCTCGGAAAACGGTCAGGAGGTTACAAGACTGAGCGAGATCTCAGGGAGGATGAAGGATGTTTCGGAGAATGCCATGGAGCAGTTCGCGAAGCTGAAAGAGGTCATGGCGCAGGTGAAGGAGGCAATCAATTTCCTCTTGCAGCAGACGACTATGACAGGCGAATCCGTGGCAAAGATCGGCTCCGTGACGGAACTGATCTCGGATATTGCCTCCCAGACGAATCTCCTTTCGCTGAACGCCAGCATTGAGGCTGCGAGAGCCGGGGAACATGGCAGAGGGTTCGCGGTGGTTGCGGCGGAGATTCAGGAACTCTCCAACCGCTCCAATCAGGCGGCCGAGGAGATCAGGAAGATGGTTGGCAGCCTGAACGAAAATTCCAGTCTGACGCTGGACCGCGTGGACTCCGTTCAGGACATCATTGAGAAGCAGGAGGAGGATATCCGGTACGCCAGCGAGGCGTTCGAGGGTGTCCGCGACGGGATCGGCAGAACCATGGAAGGTATCATTCAGATCCGTGACAAATCGGAGAAGATGGAGCGGCTGCGGAGCGATACCGTGGATATCGTGGAGAGTTCGGCTGAACTCGCCGAGAAAAATTCAGCCATCGTGCAGGAGACGACGGCCTCCATCAGCAGGATCAGCGAGAGCATCGAAGAGATCGCGGAGAAGACCAGGGATCTGTCCCGCCTGTCCGAAGAACTTCGCGAGAGCGTCAGCGTTTTCAATATGGCCTGAGCTGTTTTGCCGGACATGGAAAACATTCTGAAAGACGCTTCCTGAAGTTTTTTCCTAAGATAAAAAAGATGGTTCGGGAAAAATAGGAAATATACCGTGAGTACTTGACATAAATATGACATTTAGAGTAATATTGTAATTGTGAAAAATGATTAAAGAATTTGAAAAAATTCTCCCTTATCTCATACAGATTTACCTTGAAAACCGGTCAAAAAAATTTTTTTTTGAGTATTTTGTACACAAGGACAGCAATATCTGGGGAGAAGGATCAGCAATAATTAAGAAGACATACTGGACAATTGTGATGTAAAATGCTATTATAGTTAAGGGACCATGCGTTCCTTTTGCACATTTGATCGGCAAAGACTACAGGATTTTGGAGGAAGGTATGAAGAGTTCTGTAAAGAAGTTGGTTGTGGCAGTAGGTGTGGTGGCAGTGCTTGTGCTGATCGCTTTCCTGATGTCCCTGCGCGGCGTGGAAGATTTTCACGAAAAGTATGAGGGTATGGATCTGAACACCGACGTGGCAGGCATGGAGCGAGAAGGTACCTATACCGGGTATCTGAATGAGCATGCCAATGCAGCGCGTCCTGCGCAGAATGTGACGTTCGATCTGTTCCAGTATGAGGCCGACGGCTCTGTGGAGATTTATGAGAACTATAACGGCGTGGATCAGGCACTGTTTACGGATACGGGTTCCACCGTTACCTGGAAAGTGGATGTGCCTCAGTCGGGCTACTATAATCTGTATGTGGAGTATCTGCTCCCTGAGTCCAGGGGTGTGGCTGCAGAGCGCGCTCTGTATGTGAACGGTGAGGTTCCCTTTGAAGATGCCCGCAACATCGCTTTCAGCCGTATCTGGACCGATGGCGGCGAGGTAAAAGTGGATAACCAAGGGAATGAGATCCGCCCCACCCAGGTTGAAGTCTTCGACTGGCAGAATGCTTATTTCAGAGACGACATGGGTTACATCACCGAGCCCTATATGTTCTACCTGGAGGCCGGTGAAAATGAGATTGGCCTGGGCGCTGAGAACGAGCCCATGGTGATCCGCGACCTTGAACTTAAAGAAGTACAGCACCTCGATACTTATCAGGAATACCTGGCAAAACAGCCCCAGGTAAACAGCTCTGACATCGCGAAGAGCTACAGCCAGGTGATCCAGGGCGAGGATTCCACTTACCGCTCCGAATCTTCCCTGTATGCAAAATATGACAGATCCTCACCGACTACCCAGCCCAACAGCGTGACCACCACGGTGCTCAACTATGTGGGCGGCGAGTCCTGGAGAAGCTCCGGACAGTGGGTTGAGTGGGAGTTCAGCGTTCCGGAGGATGGCTATTATAACATTACGGTGAAGGGGCGTCAGAATTACTCCCGCGGTGTGGTGTCCAGCAGAAGCGTGTACATAGACGGTGAGATTCCTTTCGCTGAGATGCAGGAGATTTCCTTCGATTACAGCAACGACTGGAACAATAAGGAGCTTGCGGATGCGGACGGGAACCCTTATCAGTTCTATCTGACCGCAGGAAAACACACTATCCGGCTGGAGGCAACTCTGGGCGGTGTGGGTGCAATCCTGGAAGAACTGGAAGATTCTACCTTCCGTCTGAATCAAATCTACAGAAAAATCCTGGTTTACACGGGTGCAAACCCTGACCAGTACAGAGATTACTATATTGAGAGAAGCTATCCCGAGGTCATAGAGGCTATGGACCTGGAGGCAAAGAGGCTGTATAAGATCGTGGACGACATGGTGGCGTACAGCGGACAGAAGGCTGACAATATCGCTACGGCACAGACGGTTGCCCAGCAGCTGGAACGTTTCTGCAAGAAACCGCAGAAGATCACGCTGGAGTTTGTTACCTTTAAGGATAACATTACCTCCCTTGGTACGGCGGCTCTGAATCTGAGTGAGACAAAACTTGACATCGACTATCTGGTTGTCAGCGGCACTGATGCAAAGGTTAAGAAAGACAAGGCCAACTTCCTTACGAAACTCTGGCACGAGGTAAAGTCTTTTGCAGCATCCTTTGTGGTGGATTATAACGCAGTGGGTGATGTATATGACGAAAATGGCAGTGAGGATATAGTTAAAGTATGGGTGCTTACCGGCCGTGACCAGGGCACGATTCTGAAGTCCATGGTGGATGACACCTTTACCCCGGAGTCGGGCGTGAAGGTTAATGTGGAAGTGGTAGATCC
Source organism: uncultured Acetatifactor sp. (assembly GCA_947589505.1). Taxonomy (GTDB): domain Bacteria; phylum Bacillota; class Clostridia; order Lachnospirales; family Lachnospiraceae; genus Acetatifactor. The sequence goes on from CANQCF010000019.1 coordinate 6,771, forward strand.
CAGCGCTGTGATGAATGCCGTGATGGCGGGAAGAGGACCTAATGTAGTGCTTTCCGTAGGCGCGGATCAGCCTGTGAACTATGCTCTGCGTAATGCGGTGGAAGATTTGACCCAGTTCCCCGACTATAAGGAAGTGCTGTCTCATTATACAGAGAGCTCTTATGAGCAGTACCGCCTGGATGACCATATCTACGCGATACCTGAGACCCAGACCTTTAACGTAATGTTCTATCGAAAAGATGTGTTGGAAGAACTGGAACTGGAAATTCCCAATACCTGGCAGGAGCTGATTGAGATGCTTCCCACAATCCAGGGCAACAACCTCACCGTCGCGATTCCTACGGCGGCAGGAAGCAGCGGAGCGGCAGCCGCGTCCACGTCCATCGCTTCCAATACGCCTGACCTGTCCCTGTACTTCACGCTTCTGTTCCAGTACGGCGGGGATATGTACAACAAAGAGGGGACGAAGACGACGGTGGATGACGAGGCCGGCGTACAGGCGTTCAAGGATTACGTGAGATACTTTAACGACTACGGCATTCCTACGATTTATGACTTTGTCAGCCGTTTCCGTTCAGGAGAGATGCCCATCGGTATTTCGGCGTACTCGACCTATAATACACTGATGGTATCGGCACCCGAGATCCGCGGACTCTGGGATTTCACCCTGATCCCTGGAACGGAATACACCAATCCTGACGGAAGCACTTACATTGACCGCTCCGATTTCATCACCGGAAGCGCGACCATGATGATTGCCACAGAGGACGAAGAACTCAGACAGAATTCCTGGGAGTTCATGAAGTGGTGGGCGAAGACCGACACCCAGGTTCGTTTCGGACGTGAGATAGAGGCCCTTCTGGGATCCTCCGCCCGTTACGCAACGGCTAACAAGGACGCCTTCGTACAGCTCTCCTGGAGCCAGGACGACATAGAAGTTCTGGATGCCCAGTGGGATCAGACGGTGGGAATTCGAGAGGTGCCCGGCGGATACTTTACGGGACGTCATATCACCAATGCGATCCGAAAAGTCATTAATGAAAAGACCGACTCCAGAGAGACCATCATAGATTACGCAGTTACGATCAACGACGAGATCACAAAGAAGAGAATCGAGTTCGGACTGCCGGTAGATGAAGAATAGGGGAGTGAAGCATGAAAGAATATCTCAGAAAGTATTTTATCCTGCGAAAGCATAACAGGCAGGTGGCATTTAAGAAAGCAATGAAGAGCAAGATGTGCTACCTGTTCCTCCTTCCCTACGCGCTGCTGTTTGTCCTGTTCTACGTGGCGCCGGTGGTAGTATCCATCTTTTACAGCTTTACTTACTACAATATTCTGGAGAGTCCTCGTTTCATCGGCCTTCAGAACTATGTCAGCCTGATTCTGGAGGATGATATCTTCCTGATCGGTTTGAAAAACACCTTCCTGATCGCCGTGGTGACAGGACCTCTGGGCTACATAATGTCCTTCCTGTTTGCCTGGCTGATCAACGAGCTGCCGAGATGGGTTCGAAGCGTGGCTGTGGTTGTGTTCTATGCCCCTTCCATTGCAGGTAACTGTTACGTCATCTTCTCCGTGTTCTTCCGTGGAGACGCTTATGGATACGTGAACGCATTCCTGATGAATCTGGGTATCATTGATACGCCGATCCTCTGGTTCATCGATCCGACGTATATGCTTCCGATCTGTATGCTGGTTATCCTGTGGATGAGTTTGGGTACCGGATTCCTCTCTTTCGTGGCAGGTCTCCAGGGCGTGGACAGATCCCAGTTTGAGGCCGGTTATATGGACGGCATTAAGAACCGGTGGCAGGAGCTGTGGTACATCACTCTCCCCAATATGAAACCCATGCTGATGTTCGGCGCGGTAATGTCCATCACCCAGGCCTTTGGTGTCTGCGATGTGACAATGGCGCTGTGCGGATATCCCAGTACCGATTACGCGGCCCGTACCATTGTTACCCACTTGTTCGACTATGGTTTCACCCGATTTGAGATGGGTTACGCCTGTGCGATCGCAACGATACTGTTCCTGTTGATGATTCTTTGCAACAAAGCAATACAAAGTCTGTTGAGGAGAGTGGGAACCTGATATGAGCAAAAAGAAAAAGCAAGAAACCGTAGAAGCAGTATATCACAAAAAGCTGGTCAAGAGAAGAAAGCCCAACCGCTCTATCGCAGGCGATATTGGATTATACGTATTCCTGTTCCTTGTTGCGGTGGTCATGTTCTTCCCGATCGTGTACGCGGTCAGCAACGCGCTGAAACCTTTGGATGAACTGTTCAAGTTTCCGCCGAAGATTTTGGCACAGAATCCGACCCTGGACAATTTCTCCGATCTGTTCGTGACCTTGGGCAAATCCTGGGTGACTTTCTCCAGGTATCTGTTCAACACTGTGTTCATCACCTTCATGGGAACATTTGGACACCTGATCGTAGCATCCATGGGTGCTTTCGTGCTGGCGAAATACGACTTCCCCGGCAACCAGACTTTCTTTAAGCTGGTAACTGTGGCAATGATGTTCACCGGTTATGTTACGCAGATCCCCAACTACCTGATCCTGAACAAGCTGGGCTGGATCGATACCTACTGGTCCATCGTTATCCCTGCTTTTGCTTCTCCAATGGGTCTCTTCCTGATGAAACAGTTTATGGAAGGTCTGCCTACCTCCCTGATCGAGGCAGCACAGATTGACGGCGCCAGCGTATGGAAAGTGTTCAGCGGCATTGTGATGCCGAACGTAAAGCCCGCGTGGATGACCCTGATCATCTTTTCCGTGCAGGGACTCTGGAACAACAAGGCTGCAACCTATATCTATTCCGAAGAAAAGAAGACTCTTGTGTACGCCATGCAGCAGATCCAGAGCGGCGGTATCGCCAGAACCGGACAGGGTGCGGCGGTGCTGGTTGTCCTGATGGTAGTTCCTATCGCAATCTTCATCTTCTCCGAAAGCCAGATCCTGGAGACGATGGCAAGTTCAGGTCTGAAGGATTAACAGGGAATGAGGTGGCGTATGAAAAGGATAATAAAAACAGTCAGCGCGATTGTGCTGGGAGCGATGATCCTGGCAGCACCTTCCATGAGCGCTCTGGCGCTGGAAAACAGCTACACGTACAATTATGACTACTGGGGAGATGTCCAGGATTCACCGAATGCTTATACTGTGACGAAGGTGTTCCCTGCAGCGGCATTCGGCCTTGAACTGAACTTTAAGAATCCGGAGGGGCTCTTTGTCCAGGGAGATATGGTTTATATCTGCGATACCGGCAACAACCGGATCGTCCAGTTGCAGCGCACCGGAACGGAACAGTTTGAAGTCGTCCGCATTATTGACAGCATCAAGGGCGACACGAGCGTGAAAAATCTTTCCGGTCCTACTGATATTGCTGTATCTGAAGAAGGCGATCTCTTTATCAGCGATAAGGGAAATGCCCGCATTGTAAGGGTTGACTCGGATTTGAATTACAAGCTTGAGTTTGGTCTTCCCGTGGACTCCACGGTGAGTGCGGATGCGACATTCCAGCCTTCAAAAATTGTGATAGATACAGCGGGCCGTGTTTATTGTATTGCAACCGGTATCAACCAGGGCTTGTGCAAGTATGAGGCGGATGGTACTTTTTCCGGATTCGTAGGCGCGACCCCCGTTACCTATAACTGGATGGATTATATCTGGAAGAGATTTGCAACACAGGAACAGAGAGTAAGACTGGCATCCTTCGTACCTACCGCATACGACAATATTTACATGGATCAGGAAGGATTCATTTATGCCTGCGCCAGCGGCCAGACGGAAGAAGATCTGGATTCCGGCGCGGCCCAGGCGATCCGCAAGCTGAACCTTCTTGGAAGCAATATTCTGGTTGAAAACGGTGAATATCCCGCTTATGGAGATCTGTACTGGGGCGAGGGCGGCGGATATGAAGGCCCTTCACAATATACGGATGTAACCGTTATGGATAACGATATCTATGTCTGCCTGGATAAGAACCGTGGACGGCTCTTCGGGTATGACGATCAGGGCAAGATGGTATTTGCCTTCGGCGGCAACGGCAACATGGATGGCTACTTCAGACGTCCTGCAGCTATTGAGCATATGGGGCATGATCTGATTGTTCTGGATTCCCTGGACTGCAGCCTGACGCTGTTTACACCGACTGAATTTGGTGAACTTGTCTATCAGGCAATCGAGCAGTTCGACGACGGAGATTACAATGAGTCCGGTGAGAGCTGGCGTAAGGTTATGGAACTGGACGGCAACTACGATCTGGCTTACATCGGCATCGGACGTTCCCTGCTCCGCCAGGAGAAGTACCATGAGGCGATGGATTACTTTGAATTGAAATATGATGACGACAACTATTCCAAGGCATATAAGCAGTATCGAAAAGAATGGGTTGAGGATCATATCGTGATCATTGTCATTGTGATACTGGTGGTGTTCCTGGTGCCTCTTACGATCGGCAAAATCAGGGATATCAAGAATGAGATAGATATCGCGGATATCTTCAGAATCTAGATGAACGGAGGTCGGTATGTTAGCTGCACTGAGAAGGAAAGAAACGTATCAAAAGTATTTTAAGAGTCTGAAGTTTGCGCTTTACTGCATCACGCACCCTCTGGATGGCTTCTGGGATCTGACTCATGAGAAGAGAGGTACATACGCGGCGGCGAACACCATACTGTTCCTGACTCTGCTCATAAGGATTCTGAAGCTCCGCTACACCAGCTTTATCTTTATAACGGTGTACTGGGAGGATATCAATATTTTCCTGTATATTGCCAGCGTCGCTTTCCCTCTTGCGATGTTTGTCATCGGAAACTGGGGAATTACCACACTGTTTGACGGCAAGGGAAGACTGGGGCAGGTATATATGGCGAGCTGTTATGCGCTGACGCCTTACCCGCTGATTCAGTTCCCGCTGATGTTCTTCAGTAATTTTGTGACGGTGGACGAGGCGGAATTTTACTCCGCCCTCAGCGTGATCTCACTTGTATGGGCAGCGCTGCTGTTTGTGGCGGCCATGGGACAGATCCACGAATTTAACCTGGGAAAAAATATCTTGTTTATAATTGCCAGCCTCTTTGCAATGCTGGTGATCGTGTTCATTCTGCTGCTGTTCTTCAGCATGATTTCGCAGGGCGTTGCGTACTTTATCTCCCTGGGGAAGGAGATTATGTTCCGATTATAGCGGCGCGATAGGCTGAGAGCAAATCCGCCCGGGCGGAAGGATAGGAGTAACCATGAAGAAAGAAAAATCAGAAAAGAATGCCAGCAAAAAGGCCGAAATTAAAGCTTCAGTGATCAGCAAGTTAAAGAGTCTGGCTGCGCCTGTGATCATTACAGCGATTATACTGGTGGGTATATTCGTGATCATCAATTATCAGAATCCTGAGGAGCAGGAAGAGATTGTCCGTCTGAACGGTTACGATGGGACGGAATCTTCCATCACAATAGAAAATGATGAACTGAAGCTCACCATGGATACTGCGACCACCCAGTTTACGCTGGAAGTAAAGGATACGGGGGCGGTCTGGTATTCCAATCCTCCTGAGGCGGCAAGCGATCCGAAGGCGGTGGCTTCCGAAAAAGGAAGGATCCAGTCCACTGTTCTCATGGATTTCAGTCAGGATACCGGTCTGGAGACAATTTATGACAATTTCAGCTACGGAGTCGATAACGGCCTGTATGAGATCGAGAAGGGTGCGGATTATATCCGTGTCAACTACTCCATCGGCGATATGGAGCGTATTTACATGATTCCTCCTGTCGAAAAAGCTGCAGACTTCGACGCCAGGATCAGCGCTATGGATAGCACGGATGCTGAGTTTATTAAGCGTTACTATAAGAAATATGATATCAATAATCTCGGGAAAAAGGACGACAAGGATGCTCTGCTTGAAAGCTATCCCATCCTGGCGACAGAGCCCATCTATGTGCTGAGAGATACGGCAAAGGGAGCCGTGCCCCAGAAAATGGAGCAGATCTTTGAAAGCTACGGTTATACCGCAGAGGACTTTGCGGCTGACCAGGAACTTAACAACAGTGTAAAAGAAAACGATAAGCCCGTCTTTAATGTGAGCATGATCTATCGCCTGGAAGGCGGAGATCTGGTGATGGAAATTCCTTTTGATTCGCTGGAGAGTAAAGACGAGTATCCTATCTATACACTGACCCCCCTCCCCTACTTCGGAGCGGGCGGAACTGAGGATGAAGGATTTCTTCTGGTGCCGGAGGGCGGCGGAGCGCTGATCAATTTCAATAACAACAAGATCTCGCAGCCTGCATATTATTCCAATCTGTACGGCTGGGATATGGCGCTGTCAAGAGAGGCCGTGGTGCATGACACCCGCGTTTTCTTCAATGTATTTGGCGTCGCCAACGGGGATAACTCTTTTATCTGCATTATGGAGGAGGGCGTTCCTTACGCCTCCATCCAGGCGGATATTTCGGGTCATGGAAACAGCTATAACTATGTGAACGCAATCTACAGCATCAAGCCCAGAGAACTGTACGAGATAGGTGATGTGGGTTCCCAGAGCATATATAAGTTCCTGGAAGAACTGCCTGATGAGACGCTGACTCAGAGATACCGCTTTGTAAATTCCGGAAGCTATGTGGATATGGCAAAGTGCTATCAGGGATATTTGAAAGATAAGTACGGTCAGTACTTTACAGAGAACAATGATGCGAGCACTCCGGTAGCTCTGGAGATTGTAGGCGCGGTAGATAAGGTAAAGCAAATCCTTGGAATACCGGTTTCCAGACCGCTGAAGCTCACGAAGTATAAAGAGGCCGAGGAGATGCTCCGCCAGCTTACATCCGAGGGAATGGATAACATTTCAGTGAAATACACCGGCTGGTGCAACGGCGGCGTGAACCAGAAGATCCTGCGGAAGGCAAAGACAGTCTCCGATCTCGGAAGCAAGAAGGATCTGGCTAATTTAGGTGAAGCCGCGAAGGAACTCGGCGTAGATCTGTATCTGGAAGGCGTGACTCATTATGAGTTTGACAGCGGAATCCTGGATGGATTTTTCTCCTTCACGGATGCAGCGAGATTTCTGAGTAAGGAGAGAGCGGAACTCTTTGAATACAATCCGGTAACCTATTCTGCAAGGGAAGGACTTGACAGCTATTATCTTCTGCACCCTGACCTGATAGAAGAGAATACAAACGTTCTGGCGGCGGCAGCAAAGAAGTACAACGCCAATGTCGCTTTCCGGGATACGGGTATGGATCTGTCCTCTGACTATTATGTGAAGAACCCTGTCAGCAGAAACGCGGAGATGCTTGCTCAGGCGGAGCAGCTGAAACAGATCGTTGACAGCGGTCAGAAGATCATGATCAACATGGGAAATGATTACGCGCTTCCCTATGCGGACATGGTGACGAATATGGATCTGGCCGGAAGCGGATATACGATTCTGGACGAGGAAGTTCCTTTTTATCAGATAGCGATTCATGGATTTGTGAATTACACGGGTTCTCCTCTCAATGTCTGCGGCGATATGCAGGAAGAACTTCTGGAATCCGCTGAATACGGCGCAGGGCTTTCCTTCTCTCTGATGAGGGAGACGGCGTTTGCACTGCAGAAGACGCTCTACACGGAATACTACGCGTCTGACTTTGCAGCATGGCATGACAGAATGATGGATATCTACAACAGATATAACAGTGAAATGGGGCATGTGTTCAACCAGGAGATAGTGGGACACGAGAAACTGAGTGAGGAATTGTCCTGCACAGTTTATGAGGACGGTACAAAGGTTTATGTGAATTACAGCTTTACGGATGCGGAGACCCCGGATGGCGTGAAGGTTCCCGCCAGGGATTACAAGGTGGTACGCTGAAGATAGGTATAAGAATCTGGAAAAGAATTTAGAAAGGGTAGTGGTTATGAAAAAACAGAAGAACAAGTTAGCAGGTCTTCAGAAACGCAAGGCCATCTCGGGTTATCTGTTCATAGCGCCGTTCCTCATCGGTTTTCTCGCATTTATGATAAAGCCGCTGTGCCAGTCGCTATACATGAGCTTCAGTGATGTCCAGCTGAGCAGCGGAGGTTTTAAATTCGTCTGGAGAGGCTTGTTCCAGTACAATTACGCCTTCCGCGTGGACCCGACTTACACCCGGCTCCTGACGGAGGAAATTACCAGAATGGCGTTGTATTCCGTATCCATTATGGTGTTCAGTTTCTTCGTGGCGCTGATATTGAATCAGAAATTTAAGGGAAGAGCGCTGGTTCGTTCCATATTCTTTCTCCCTGTGATCCTGGCCTCCGGCGTGATTCTGAACCTGGATTCCGAGAACTCTCTGATGGCGGCAGTTGCCCAGACTGTGGAAGTAAACGCTTCCGCGACCTCCGGGATCACGGATGCGCTCCAGACTATTCTGAGAACCTCCGGCGTCGGCGTGAGAGCCTTTGAGAAGCTGTTCGAGATCATCGACAATATTTACGATGTGGCAATCTCCTCCGGTATTCAGATCATTATCTTCCTCTCCGGCCTGCAGACAATCTCGGCCAGCATGTATGAGGCGGCGGATATCGAGGGATGTACGAAGTGGGAGAGCCTCTGGAAGATCACATTCCCCATGGTGAGTTCCCTGTTCCTTGTAAACTGGATCTACACCATCGTGGACTTCTGTATGAGATCGGACAACAAAGTGATCGAGAAGATCACAACTTATATGAACGTCAACCTGAATTACGGTTTGGCATCAGCCATGTCATGGGCCTATTTCATTTTGGTCATAGCGATCGTGGGCGTAAGCTCGCTCATCATCTCGAAGGGGGTTTACTACTATGAGTAAAGTGAAGACGGGAAAATATACGAATTTCTGGGAGAGAAACAGAAAATCGGGCGGTTATCTTCTTCGGAAGACCGTCATGGGGTACGGCGTAAGCATCTGCCGGTTCATCCTTCTCTTCGGACTGTGTTTCCTGATCCTGCAGCCCCTTTTGAATAAGATATCAGTCAGCTTTATGACGGAGGCGGATCTTTACGATCCGGTTGTGGTATCCATTCCGATGCATTTTACAACGGAAAACTATCAGATGGCAGCCGGATTTATGTCGTACACCAAGAGCCTGATCAATTCCCTGGTGATCGCTCTTACCATTTCCGTACTGCAGGTTGCGATGAGCACGCTGGCGGGATACGGGTTTGCCAGATTTAAGTTTCCTTTAAAGAATTTCTGGTTTGCCTGTGTGATGATGACCATATTGATTCCGCCGCAGGTTATTTCCACGTCTCTGCATCTGCATTTCAGATACTTTGATGTGTTCGGTCTCTTTAAGCTGATTACAGGATCGACATTGAACCTGAGAGGTTCGGTGATCCCCTATTATCTGATGAGTGCGGGATGCATGGGACTGAAGAACGGCCTCTATATCTACATGATCCGCCAGTTCTTCCGCAATATACCCAAGGAGCTGGAGGAGGCGGCCTATGTGGACGGATGCGGCACCCTGATGACGTTCATCAGGATCATGCTCCCCGATGCAAAGCCCATCCTTACTTCCTGTTTCCTGTTCGCTTTTGTGTGGCAGTGGACAGACGGCTTTTATTCCAGCATGTTCCTTGGGGATATCAGTCTGCTGAGTATCAAGCTGAGACAGCTTCCCGACTCTCTGGGCGGCTATATCGGCAACCTGCTGGGATCGACCACGGCGGCAATCGTCTCGGTGCCCTATAACAACTGTATCCTGGCGACGGGGACCCTGATGGTGATCGTCCCGCTGATCATTCTTTATCTCTTCGCCCAGAAGGGATTTGTGGAAAGCCTGAGCAGTTCAGGTATTAAGATGTGATATAAATTCCCATTCCGCCGGTTTAACCCGGAAAAGTTCATAAAACCGGCGGTAAAAATGGGAACTTATATAAAAAGGAGGAAAAAAATGAAAAGAAAAATGGTAAACAAATTGATGGCAGCTTCCATGGCAGCCATCATGACAGTGGGAATGGCAGGTTGCGGCGGCGGCGGTGAAACCCCCACTTCCGGAAGCGAGAACACCAGCGCAGGCAATACTGAATCGAGCACTGTTGAAAGCACTGACAACACTGAGAGCACCCCTGCTTCATCTGATGAGTCCAGCGAGGAAGACGGCTACGCAACCATTAGAATCGATCCTACAACGGGCGAGAAGTTCGACCTTGGCGGTATGGAAATCATCATCGGAGACTGGTGGAGCGGCGATGGTACTCCCGCAGAGGCTACTACCGATTTTGGTGAGGCTCAGCAGGAATATCAGGAGTGGCTGCAGGAGACCTACAACTTTAAGATGGTTCAGAAGACCTACGCTGGCTGGGGATGGGGCGAAGGTTCCATCGGCGAAGCATTCGTTCAGGCCGCAACTTCCGGCAGCGATGACAACGTGATCTTTGTCCTGACCAACTCCGCAGCTACCGCTGCAGACGTAAACCAGGGTCTGATGTATGATATCACGAAGCTGGACGGCGATGTGATCGACCTTTCCGCAAGCAAGTGGGTTGACAACGGCGAGATGGAGAACTGGACTGTTGGCGATGCTGTATATGGTTTCGTTCCCGGTCGTTCCGAGCCCAGAGGAGGTCTGTATTTCAACAAGACCGTTCTGAAGGATGCAGGTATTGATCCCGAGACCATTTATGATATGCAGAAGGACGGAACCTGGACCTGGGACGCATGGGTTGACATCATGAAGACAGTACAGCGTGATATCGACAACGATGGTCAGATCGATGTTTACGGCTGCGTACAGAACAACGGCGGAATGGTTCAGATGTGCTATCGTTCCAACGGCGGAAATCTGGTAAGCAAGGATGAGAGCGGCAAGTACATCCTGACCGCTGACACCGATGCTGTAAGAGACGGTCTTCACTTCGCGATCGACACCGTTACTAACCAGTACTTCCTGAACTATAGCAACGAGGATGGTTCCAACTGGGAGGAGTACAAGGATCGTTTCATGAACGGCGAGGCCGCATTCATGTTTGATGACGCTTACTGCGGATATAGCAACGGCTGGCTGTCTACGGACGAGAGAAACGTTGACTTCGGTTTTGTTATGTTCCCTAAGGGACCCAACGCTTCCGACTATGTTACCAACGTTTCCAACAACGTATATGCTCTGCCTTCTTCCTACAGCGATGAAAAGGCAAGAATGCTGATGTTCGCTCTGGATGTATGGACCGACGACGTTCCCGGCTATCCTGGATACTATGGCCTGAAGGATCAGCTGTACGAAGGAATGAGAGACAGCCGTTCCGTTGACGAGACCATTGAGATGATGGGCTCCAGAGGCGTTTACGATTTCAACTCCATCGTTCCCAACTTCGACGTAAACAACGACTTCCTGTATAAGCTGGGCGTTAACGCGGATGTTGATGCGATCCTTGAGCAGAACCTTGCCGCATGGCAGACTGCAGTTGATGAGCTCAACGCTTCCATGGGACTGTAATGAAGTTTCAAAGACATAGGAATTAAGTTGTAAGACTTTATAACATGTAACAGAAAACAGTAAAGAGGGATGGTGTTTTCCGGGCGCCATCCCTTTTTCTTTGCCCGTGGGAAAAAGGTTTATTAAGATTTCTTTAATGTCCTTGAGAAAACGAATATATTTGATATAATAAAATAGTAAGATCATAATTAAAAAAGGGAACTGGACGTTTGTCAAGGCAGCCGCCGGATGTCTGTGTCGGCGGCGTGTGGTGCCGCGGGATAGAAACAATGAAAGGAAGAAAATATGGAAGTCAGATTTCATCTGCCGGGTCTTCGGCAGAATTATCCCCTGAATATGACGCTCCTCTCCATGCTGGAGCAAAGACCTCAGTATTTTAGGGAGGGAGTAAAGATCGCTTCGTTTTTCGGAGAGTTTCCGACTTCCCTCTGGAACGGCGGCAGACCTTCCTTCAGCGACCAGTGCGACGCGGGATTTGTGCAGAACGTCGTAAGGAGCATTAACGCGAAGGGTGTGCCCGTGCGCTACACCTATACCAATTCGTTTCTGACGCAGGAGGATCTGAAGGATCCCTACTGTAATTTCTGTATGAAGACGGCGGACAACGGGATGAACGAGGTCCTTCTGGTTTCGCCTCTTCTGGAGGAATATGTGCGGAAGAATTATCCGGGCTTTAAGATCAACAGTTCCACCTGTAAGGAGATCCGGGATATCGATGCGGTCAATGAGGAACTGGAGAAGGATTATAACCTGGTTGTCCTGGATTATAACTTTAACAATGACTTTCAGGCCCTGGAAAAGATCCACGACAAGAGTCGATGCGAGATTCTGGTGAACGCCGTCTGCGTGCCGGAATGTCCCAGGCGGGGAAAGCATTACGACAATGTGGCGAAAAACCAGAAGATCATGCTGCAGAACCAGACGCTTCCGCCGGAACAGCGGATCCCGCTGGAACCCTGGTACTGCGAGTACGGAGAGCACAACGAGTTCCATACGATCCAGGGATATAAAACTTATGTCTCACCGGAGGATATCTGGGAAAAATATGTTCCCATGGGCTTCCATAATTTTAAGCTGGAGGGAAGGACCGCGAACTTCTTTTATGTGATGCAGCTCTACTGTCATTATCTGATCCGTCCTGAGTATCTGGTGGACGCTGAGACGACGCTGCTGAACAGTCTGGAGAGCAGTCATGTGATCCGGCTGATGAAGCCGAGACCGGGCAGGTGGCCCTGAGGAAGGAGAGACGCAATGTCTGAGAAAACAGTTTACTGGCACCTGCCGGGATTTTGCTATTATCGGCAGCTGAACGCGGCTGTGATCAGTCTGATGAAAGAATATCCCGACTGTTTCCGGCCGGGATATCGGGTCGGATCCGTCTATGGGACCTTCCCCGGCGCAATCTGGAACGGCGGAAGGGTGGTAATGGGGATCGCGGGAAAGCGGGATATCCAGTCGATCCTGAATCTCTACAACAGCAAGGACGTCCCCGTGAGGTTTACCTGGACCAATTCCGTTCTGGAGGAAAAGCATGTTTACGACACCTACTGTAATCTGATCATGCGTCTTGCGGACAACGGGATGAATCAGGTTCTGGTGAATACGCCGGTGCTGGAGGAGTATATCCGGCGGGAATATCCGGGATATAAGCTGATCTCGTCTACAACAAAGCGGATCAACGATACTGGGGGGGTGCTTTCGGAATTAGAGAAGGATTACTTCCTCGTGGTGCTGGACTATGACCTGAACCACGACGAGAAGACCTTAAAGGCCATCGAACCATACGCGGGCCGGGTGGAGCTTCTTGTGAATGAGATCTGTTCCCCGGGGTGTCCGCTGAGGGCCCAGCATTATGCCCAGCAGTCCCGGGCCCAGCTTGAATTTGACGTCAAAGATCTCTTTCACTGCCCCAATTCCAATCAGCAGAAGGGATTTGAAGAGTGCAGAAAGCGCCCGGCATTTATCTCCAATGAAGAGATCGGAAGCTATATCGACAGGGGATTTGTGAATTTCAAGATTGCCGGCCGTGGTATGCCCCAGGGCTATGTATATGACGCGTATCTGTATTTCCTTGTAAAGGAGGAGAGCCGGGATTTTATCCGCGGGAAGATCGACGAATCTCTGCAGGCTGCCCGTCCGGCTGCTCCCCCGGCTAAAAGATAAAGGTTCCGGGCTTAGGGAACTGCTGCAGAAAAAACATACGTGGTTGAGGAATGGATAGAGGAGGCAAGGCAGTCATGTGGATGCAAAAAACCGGCGTTTGGACGAGGAGGATCGGCGTTTTTGCCGTATTCGTCCTGCTTCTGAGCGGCTGCGGTCCAAGGGAAGAACAGGAAGATCTTGTCGTGATAGAACAGGAGGTCCTGGAAAATAGTTATGAGTTTGCGGAAGTTCAGGTCGGCGACGTCATAAAAACAAGGCGTGTGGACTGCAGATACCGTCAGACCCGGGAACAGGAGGTAAAATTTCCCCTGGGCGGAAGGATCGTGGACCGGGTTTATGTGCAGGAGGGCGATACCGTAAAGAAGGGTCAGCTCCTGGTGGAGCTTTCCAGTATGGATCTGCAGCGGCGGATCGAAGATCTGGAGTACCAGATCGCAAGAAACGAACTTCTTCTGGGATATGTGGACGCCAACGAGCAGATTCGTATTTCCGGGTTCTGGGTGAATCAGATTGCCTACGGCGGGAGTGAGGAAGCGGTAAAAGAGCAGATCGAAGAGCTTCAAAAGAACGACCGCTATCAGCGGGAGGATTACAGCGACACTCTGGCGGCGGATCGGGCCGAACTGGAGCAGGCGAAGAAAGACTACGCTTCCAGCAGGATTTATGCGGAGATGGACGGCGTAATCTATCACATGGTGAATTCCCTGGAGGGAAAGACCTCTCAGCTGGGGGAGACGATTATGACGGTGATGGATATCTCAGAGAGTCTGTTTGAAACGGAAGAGCCGGATGCAGAGAAACTCTTTCATGAAGGCGAGACGGTTCCCATGTCCATCAGTTTTGGGAACGGCGCCGGCCAATACCTTCTCCTTCCCTATAAGATGGAGGAATGGGGAGACACCCAGCTTTTTGAAATCTATGAGGCGCCGGAAGAGGCCTCGAACGAGGTGGGGGATCACGGGCTGATCACGGTGGTGGAGGACAGCCGGGAAGATGTGCTTATGCTGCCTGTCGGAGCGGTAAAAAATGCCGGTGATAAGAACTATGTATATGTGCAGGGTGAAAACGACGTCCGCGAGGCAAGATGGGTAGAGACGGGACTATATGGCGACAGCATGGTCGAGATCCTGAGCGGTCTGACGGAAGGGGAAAAGGTTATCTTGAAATGACGGTGAAGAGAGAGAACCGCCGCAGGGCCGGCGTGAAAAAAATTCTGTGCCTCGTCCTTGCCTGTTCTGTCATGGCGGGGACCGGCTGCGGACAGGAAGAAGAGAGCAACCGCTGGAATCCGGAGGATGTGGAACTGCTGGAGCCCGTGGGAGTGTCTCAGGCGTATGAGGAGGTATCCAGAAGGGATCTGTATGACGCGCAGACGTATTACGCGCAAGTCTGCCCGTATGTGGAGGAATACGAGCTGGACAGCTCTATTATCTTTGACAGCTACGACGCACTGCCCGGGGATCCGGTGAAGAAGGGCGGAGCGATCTTTCACGCGGATTTTGAGGACGCGGACGAGCAGATTAAAAGCGTGAATGAAAGTATCGCCGAGATGGATGAGGAATACCAGGAATTCCTTGCGGATAATGCTGAAAGTCGTGAGAAGGCCCAGGCAGATCAGGAAGCTTGCGGTAAAGTCCTGGAAAATTTCAAAAATGTGCCACAGCAATATCTGACGGATCCGGCGACGGGGGAGCAGACGGTGAATCCGGCTTACACGGCCTGGGAGAACAATTACAATGACCCCATGTGGGGTTATAAGGCTCATGAGAACCGTTACCGCCAGGCAACTCAGACGCTTATGGAACTGGACGAGGCATTAAAAGAAAGAACGGAGCTGTATGAGCTGGACCGCAGGTATAAGCTTCTCACCCTGGAACGGCTTAACGAGGATCGAAAGAGAGGAACCCTGGTTTCCGGCATGGACGGCTATGTGGCGGCGATAAGCAGGGGAACAGAGATCTACGCGATGGAGAGCGATATCCTGTACAACGGAATGATGGCAAACTCAGGAGTGCCGCTGGCCGCTGTCTGCGATCCCGAAAGGCTTGAGATCCGCAGTGCTTATATTGCAAAGAATGTGTATGAGGGCGCGGAGGATGTCTATGCTGTTTCGGGCGGAAAGCGATACGAAGTAGAGTACACGCCCCTAGATTCGACGGAAGAGTATGAACGCATAGAGAATGAATACGGCGCGGTTTACAGCGTCTTTTATCCCCAGGGGGATACCGGGGATCTGAAGGCTGGGGATTACGCGGTGATCGTGGTGAAAAGGAAAAGCCATAAGAATGTCCTGACGATCCCAAATGATGCTCTGGTGAAAGAGGGCAGTGAGTATTATACCTATGTCATAAAGGACGGCGAAAACGTCCGTACGAAAGTAGAAGTGGGAATAAGCGACGGCCTGTACACAGAGATCCTTTCCGGTCTGGAGGAGGGCGACAAGGTTCCCAGCCAGACGGCAGTGACGGCGGGCGATGAAACCGTGAAAGTGACCAGAGGAAAGCTCAGTACGGAGATCAGCACCATGGGAAGGCTCATTTTTCCGAGCAGTGAGTGGGTCAGCAATCCCATTGAGTATGGAACCTGCTATTTTGGGGAGAGGAAGGTCGAGCGGCAGCAGGTCGTAAAGAAGGGGGATGTGCTGGCGGAGATCCGGGTCGTACCGGATCAGGTGGAGATGAACCGCACGGAGACGCGGCTCCGGAGAGAGAGGGATCGCCTGCAGGATCTCCTGAATGAGAATGACGAGGAAAAAAACAGAGACGCCATTGAGGCGAAACAGGAAACCATCCGGGAACTGGAAGAACTTCTGGCGGACATGAAGGCCGACGCCGCGACGACTCAGATCGTCGCGCCAAGGGACGGCGTCGTAAGGGACTATTATGATTATGAGGACAACGAACTCCTGCAGCCTGGGATTCAGATGTTTCAGATCGCCGATCAGGATGTGATATTCCTGGAGGTGGAGAACACGGACAATCAGCTTGCGTACGGAAACACCGTGACAGTAAACTATAAGGACAAGAACCGGCTGCCCCATACCGTGGAGGGGCAGGTGGTGACCGCAGGATATATGTCCCTGTCGAGCAGAATGAACAATGGAAGGTCCCTGATTGTGGTGCCGAAAGATATTTTCGCAATCATGGTGGAGACAGAGGAGAGACGAGGCTATTATTTTGCTCCGGATCCTTCGTTCCGGGTGACGGCACAGGTCCGGACCATGGAGGATGTGCTTCTGGTGCCCAGGAAAGCTGTTACAGCGGAGGGAAATTCCTGTTATGTGAAAGTGAAGCTGGAAACGGGCGAGATACAGTATAAGAGTTTTCTGTCCGGCGGCGCGGACAAAGAAAATTACTGGGTTCTGGAAGGTCTTACGGAAGGAATGGAATTATGCTTAGATTAATGCTGCAAAAACTGAGACATAAAAAATGGATGAACTGTTGTCTGCTTCTGGGTAGTATTCTTCTGATCGCTACTGTGGTCAGTTTCCCTCTGTATCAGACGGCGGCTTACGACAGGATGCTTCAGGATGAATTTCGGGATTATATTTCTACGGAAGGAAAATGGCCTACGATGGCTACCATGCTGCATGTGTCGAATAAGGACGCGTCCGGCGGCGCGATCAAACGTGCGGAAGATCTGTTTTCCAATATGTGCGCTGATTTTGGCGTGACGGAGAAGGAAATCGTGTATTACTATCTTCTGGATCCTTCGGCAGTTTCCTCTGCTATAGGCAGAGAGGTTATGGAGGGGCAGTCGCTCCAGCTGGGCATGCGTTCCAACCTGCCTGCGCATGTGAAGATGCTAAGCGGGGAAATGTATTCTGATACCGGCCTTACAGAGGACGGAAGCATTGAGGTAGTTGTCAGCGAGGCGGCCCTGGTGAAAATGAATCTCCTTGTGGGGGAGACTCTCATTTTTAAGAATTTGCAGGATGCGGAAGGAAATGAGATCCGCATTTACGTAAAGGGTGTTTTTGGACAGGAGCGGAGGCTTGACGATTACTGGCAGGAGACGCCGGAGGAAATGACAAGTATCTGCCTGATGAATGAGTCTTTGTTCCGGCAGATGTTTACAGGGGATAATGCCGGGAACTATTCGATCACCTGCAGGTATCATCTGTTGTTTGAGTACAGCGATATCAAGGCGTCTCAGGTTGAGCGGCTGATAGAAAGAACAGATTATCTGACACAGGAGAGTTCCTACCGCAAAATATTTAAGGAGCCGGACTATCGCAAGATATTAGAAGAATACGTCAGAAAACAGGATCGGATCCGGGCGACGCTGATGATCCTGCAGATCCCGGTGCTGATCCTTCTGGGAGCCTTCCTGTTTATGATATCGGGTCAGATGTATGAGATGGAGAGGAACGAGATCTCCGTTATAAAGAGCCGGGGAAGTTCCGGCGGGCAGATTCTGCGCCTGTATTTCTACCAGAGCCTCTTCCTGACCCTGGTGGGAGGCGCGGTGGGAATCCCGCTGGGTTCCGTCTTCAGCATGATCCTGGGTTCCGCCAGCAACTTCCTGGAGTTTAACGGAACCCGGACGCTGGAAGTGACCTATACGCCTCAGGTCTGGATCTATGCGGGGGCGGCAATGCTGATCACGATGCTGACCATCACGGTTCCTGCTATCCGGCACAGCCGTGTCACCATCGTCAACTTGAAACAGCAGAAGGCGCTGAAGAAAAAGCGGCTCTGGGAAAAGCTGTTTTTGGATTTTATCCTGATCGGGCTTTCTCTCTACGGTTATCATACTTTCCATAAGAGTGCTGACAACCTTGGCAGCGCCGTGCTTCGCGGCGAGACGCTGGATCCGCTGCTGTACATAAGTTCCTCCCTGTTCATCCTGGGCATGGGGCTTCTGTTTTTGAGACTGCAGCCCCTCCTTGTCCGGCTCATCTATCTGATCGGGAAACGGTTCTGGAAGCCTGCAAGCTACGCTTCCTTTATGGAAAACGCGAAGAACGGCAGGAAACAGCAGTTTATCATGCTCTTCCTGATCATGACGATTGCCCTGGGAATGTATCACGCCACGGTTGCCCGAACGATCCTGAAAAATGCCGCTGACAACACGGAATACCTGGATGGGGTGGATGTGGCTCTCAGGGAATACTGGAAACAGATGATGGATTCCAACGGAAAGCCCATGGGAATCTATATTGAACCGGATTTTACAAAGTATGCTTCCCTGGAAGGGGCGGAGGTTTATACAAAGGTCATCAACAATACGGAGGCTCACTTTGAAAAGCCGAAGGATGAGACTGGGACGGTCTATAATGCCACGGTGATGGGGATCCACACGAGAGAATTTGGAGAGATCACCTGGATTGACGGAGATCTGAACGGAAAACATTATTATGAGTATCTGAACGAACTCGCGCCAGTGGAACAGGGCCTTCTGGTCTCCAGAAATTTTGAGTCAAAACTGGGCTATAAGGTGGGAGATTCCGTGACTGTGGAGCTGGACGACAAGGGAGCGACAGTCACCGGAAAGATCGTAGACTTCTTTGATTACTGGCCGGGTTATTCCCAAACCAGGACGGACTTAAACCCGGACGGAACTACCATAACCAGCGATAACTACATGGTGGTGACTCATTACAATCTGATATATGAGAACTGGGGCCTGAAGCCCTATGAAGTCTGGATCTCCTTAAAGGACGGCTATGATTCCGGGTGTGTCTACGACTGGATCCAGCAGAACGATCTGCGCATCACGAAGTATGTGAACCGGGCGGACGATATGCAGGCAGCCCTCGAGGATCCCCTGCTCCAGGGTACCAACGGTGTCCTGACCATGGGATTTTTGGTGACGATCCTGCTCTGCGCGGTGGGCTACCTGATCTACTGGATTATGTCCATCCGTTCGAGGGAGATGATCTTCGGCGTGCTCCGCGCCTGCGGAATGCACAAGGGAGAGCTGATTCACATGCTGATGAACGAGCAGATCTTTTCCGGCGTGTTCACGGTCTTCGCGGGCATCGGCATCGGGAAGCTGACCTCGGATATGTTCGTTCCCATGCTGCAGCAGGCATACGCGGCTACGAACCAGGTGCTTCCCATGAAACTGATCACCGAGACGTCGGATATGGTCCGGCTCTACGTCGTGATTACGGCCGTGATGATCATCTGCCTGCTGGTGCTGATCCTGCTGCTCTTTAAGCTGAATGTGACTAAGGCGCTGAAACTGGGTGAGGAATAAAACTGAGGGACGGTATGAGTGAGATGGATTATGTGATCGAAGTAAACGGAGTGAGCCGGATCTTCCCTATTCCCGGGGGTGAATTCCAGGCGTTAAAGGATATCAATGTGGCCGTTCCCCAGGGGAACCTGGCGATCCTGAAGGGCCGTTCCGGTTCGGGAAAGACAACGCTGATGAATATCATCGGGGCCCTGGACCGGCCGACTACCGGTACGGTGAGCATCAACGGAAGACCCCTGGCAAAGATGAGCGACAGACAGCGGGAGAATCTGAGGCGCAGGGACATGGGCTTTGTGTTCCAGGCGGTTTCCCTGATTCCGACCATGAACGCCTTTCAGAACGTGGAGTTTTCCATGCGGCTGGCCGGAATCCGCGGGGGGAAGGAGCGGGATAAGCGGGTGGAGGAATGTCTGAGCATGGTGGGCCTTTTAAACCGTGCCCGCCATATGCCGGCGGAGATGTCCGGCGGCGAACAGCAGAGAATTGCCATCGCCCGTGCTATCGCTCACAGGCCCAGCCTGATCCTGGCGGATGAGCCCACAGCGGAATTGGACAGCGCCATGGGCGCCCAGGTGACGAAACTGTTCCAGGAGATGACCAGAAAAGAGGGGATCACCGTGCTGATGACTACCCACGATGTAGGCCTTATGGGGGCGGGAGATATGATCATAGAGCTGGAGGCCGGTCAGCAGGTACACGGCGGTCAAACGCCGAATGACGAGCAGGAGAATGACGGCTGGACAGGCGGGAATTGAGTGCTTGGGAGAAGTGCAGAACCCGCGGGCGGACAAAAGACCGGCCGCTGGGCGACGCGGACACGGAGAGAGGTTATACCCAAGCAGGCAGATAAACGGTGAGAAGGAGTAAGCAATGCCCGAGAATATGATACAGGCCGAGGGCCTGGTAAAGATTTACAAGTCAAAAGAGACGGAAGTGCTGGCGCTTCAGGGCCTTGACCTGACGGTGGAGGAAGGGGAGCTGACCGCCATCATCGGAAACAGCGGCAGCGGAAAGTCCACATTCCTGAACATGATCGGCGGACTGGACCGCCCCAGCGCGGGTTCCCTGATGGTGGGCGGCAAAAACCTCTTTACCATGACGGAAAAACAGCTTGTTCTGTATAAGCGGAACACGGTGGGCTTTGTCTGGCAGAACAACGGACGAAACCTCCTGCCCTTTTTGACGGTCCTGGAGAACGTCATGATGCCAATGAGTATCTCCGGCGCGAAAAAGAAGCGGGAGAAGGCCATCCAGCTCCTGGAGATGGTGGGCATGGCCAGTAAGAAGCGCAGCCGCATGAACATGCTCTCCGGCGGTGAGCAGCAGAGAGTCGCCATTGCCATCGCCCTGGCAAATTCCCCGAAGCTCCTCCTGGCGGATGAGCCCACGGGAAGCGTGGACGTGAACACCGCAAACTACATTTTCGACGTGTTCACGGAGCTGAACAAGGGCGGCCAGACCATCCTCATCGTGACCCACGACGTAGCCCTCTCTAAAAAAGTGCGCCGCGTGGTGGCGATCCGCGACGGCAAGATCAGCAGCGAGCGCGTGCTGAAGGAAGCCTATGCCGACCGGCTGAAAGAGACCAATATCGACTGGCGCCAGGAGGATACCCAGGAGGAATACTCCATCGTGGACAAGGCGGGCCGCGTCCAGATCCCCGCAGATCTCCTGCAGGAGATGAAGCTGAAGGGCAACAAGGTTCGCGTGGCCATCGAGGACGGCAAGGTTATTATCAGCACCCCGGAGCAGACGCCTCAGGCGGAGAAGGAGATAGAGAATAAGAAAAAATAGGTGATTAGGTTTTCAGGTATGGGAAAGCGGGCTGCCGCATAGGATATAGTAAATTCCGGCGGGAAGTACCTGAAATGAAAACATATCCTTTTAAGAACATATTTTTGACGCTCATCATATTGG
>CANQCF010000020.1 GCA_947589505.1 uncultured Acetatifactor sp.
GTGATCTGTGCCTGGCCGCCGCTGAGTGTCGAGAGGGCGGTGGCGCTGCCTTCCGCCGCGACATTTCCGGAGAGGTCTATGATCTGGTAGTCTCCGATCCCCAGGCTCCTGATCTCCCGGTAGGGGGCTTTATCCGGAAAAACGAATACGGCAGAAACGTTCAGTTCTTCGCCGGCGGCGGCAGCGCTGACGGTGATCTCTTCGTCGGCCTGTTTATATTCGGTACCTGTCACAGCGCCGAACCAGTTGGTAATGTTTTGAAAATAACCGGCGCGGCCGGCAGCAGACGCGGCTGCCGTAAGGCAAAGGCACAGGGAAGCGGCGAGGGCGGCCGCACGGACTCCTTTGTTGAAGAAAATTGTTCGCAGTTTCATATTGTGATCCTCCTCTTTTTTGTCTGATTCCAGCCGGCAGTTCTGAATGATGCGCGCGCGCATTTCCTCCGGCATTTTAATGTTTTCCACGCTTCTTTTTAATTTTTTCTGATCCATTTACAGATACTCCTCCCGATATTTTTCTTCCAGCAGCCTGCGCCCCTTTGAAAGGCGCATTTTGACTGCGGACGGGGTCCTCCCGATCATCTGAGCAATCTCTCCTATGCGGTATTCTTCGACGTAGTAGAGTGTGAGAACAAGACGGTATTTTTCCGGCAGGGACATAAGGGCCTTCAGGATATCGCTGTCAGGCGGTTCCGATGCCGGCGGTATCTCTGCTTCCGGCAGGATTTCCGGATCTGCCAGGGGGTGCCTCTTCCGAAAACGGAGCATGTCCCGGCATTTGTTTTTGGCAGTTGTGATCAGCCAGGCTTTTTCATGGCCGGCATTTTCGAAGGACGGAGCTTTTTTCAAAAAAGTCAAAAGCGTCTCCTGTACGGCGTCCTCCGCGTCCGCCTCATTCCCGAGCATGATATAACACAGTCGAAACAACAGATCCCCATAGGTCTGAACCATCGATTCAATGCTGTCA
The DNA here is from genome assembly GCA_947589505.1 of uncultured Acetatifactor sp. Taxonomy (GTDB): domain Bacteria; phylum Bacillota; class Clostridia; order Lachnospirales; family Lachnospiraceae; genus Acetatifactor. The sequence continues at coordinate 967 of CANQCF010000020.1, forward strand.
GCCGGCCGCTCTGACGCATTTGTCATCTCGCATCGCCTCCTTTCACTAACTATACGATTGAAAAGTGAAAAAGGTCAATTGTCCTCTAATATTGCCAAAAGAAAGGAACTCATGCTAAAATTGACAGGAAAGGACTCTGAAACTGCGGCGCGCTGTGTGGAGGAGTGCTGCGGAAACGTATATAGGAGGATAGAGGGGACATGGCTGAGAACAAGGAACTGGAGGCCGCAATGAATACTCTGCACGATTTTGTGCGGAGGCTCAGCGAGAAGGCGGGAAAACCGGAAGCATACGGCGAGGAGCTCTGGGAGCGGATCAAGGGATCGGCGGGAGTGCTGCAGGAACTGGCGTATTTTCATGATTACCAGGATTTTTATGGGAAATACAAGGTGGCGGGGTATTCGATCACCGATATCCTGGTATGGCAGGTAGATCATTTTAAGGCGTACCTGGACAGACCGGAGGAAATGAACCGCTATCGGAGGGAGAGATTGTTCCTGGAGTCTTTGGACGTCATGCTGAAGATGGAGCAGGATCCCGCGCCCTATGTGGAAAAACTGAAGGGGGAGACGGGTACGGACTATGTGGGGAAATATATTTAGGATTAGGGAAAAATTCGTGCAGGCAAGATTTTTCCAAAACTCGGCAGCAGGCTGAACTGTTGCCAGAAATTTATAAAATACCGTAAAATACAAAAAATTCTGCTGTACTTTTTTAAAAAGTATGTTAATATAAAACTACATACGTGTCATTTTTCTGGGAAAAATGCGAAAAAGTGACAGCCTTGGCTTAAAAATGAGTCCGGAAGAGGGGAAAGAAAGATCGGGAGGCGGAGACGTGGAGCAGGAAGTAGATTTTCGAAGAAAGATCATGGAAGAATATAAGAGCTCAGTCGTACCTCTGCTGAAGTATCTTCCCTGGCTGGAGCAGCATTCCGGGCAGAAGACATACACGGTGTACCAAGGGGACGGCATCCGGGAAAATTCTCTGAGTTTTCCGGTGTATGACGGCACGCTGATGCGATTTCTGAAAGAAGCGGAGAAAACGACTCTCATGGATCGGAATTACCGATATGTTTACACGCGTAACCGCATAAACAGCCATGAGGACGAGCGGAAACTGATCCAGCGGGCGTCCTGGAGAGAATGGGACCAGCTTCGGGGGATCCTTTCCAGATATGTGATGGGAGGAAGGACAAAATCGGTTCTCTGGAATGAAGCCGTAAAAGAGGGGATCTTTCTTCAGACGCTGCAGAAGATGAAAGAGATCATTGAGTTCTGGGACAAACCGATGGAGCAGTAAGAGCAATACAGTCATGAAAAATCGTGGGGAGTTTACATGGGCGAGAAATCGATTCAAAAGAGAAAGTATATCCTAGAGACCGCCAGAAAAGTCTTTGTGGAAAAAGGTTTTAAAAAGGTTACCATGAAAGATATTGTGGAAGCCTGTGATATCAGCCGGGGCGGACTGTATCTGTATTTTGAGAGCACGAGCCAGATCTTTCAGGAAGTTCTGAAACTGGAGACCCAGCAGACGGACGACCTTTTTTCGGGCAGCATAAAAGAGGACGCGACGGCCACGGATATCCTTCTTTTGTTTTTGCGGGAGCAGAAAAAAGAACTGTTGAGGAAGCAGGATACGCTCACCCAGGCGATCTACGAATTTTACTTTGAGAATCAGCTGCCTAAAAGGGATAATGTGCTGAAGAAACAGTTTGATTCCGCGGTGCGCATCATTGAGAAATTGATTGAGACCGGCGTGGAAAACGGGGAGTTTTACTGCGAGGACTGCGCGGGATGTGCCAGGAATATGATGTTTGTCCTGGAGGGTCTTAAAATATCCGCCCAGACCATGGGTGTGACATCTGAGATGGTGGACAGGGAGATCCTGTATATGCTGAAAAATCTGTGCGTGGACGAGTAGGATTTAAAATAAAAAGAAAGGCAAGGACACAATGGGAAAAGTCAGACGTGTTTATGTGGAAAAGAAGGAGCCATACGCGGTAAAGGCAAAGGAGCTTCACGAGGAACTGAAGAATTATCTGGGGATTGCGGTGGATCGCGTGAGGATCTTCATCCGCTATGATGTGGAGAATATTTCGGACGAGGTGTTTGAGAGAGCCTGCAGGACGGTCTTTTCTGAACCCCCTGTGGACGATCTGTACAGGGAGGAGATCACCGTACCGGCGGACGCCAGAGTGTTCTCCGTGGAATTTCTGCCCGGCCAGTTCGACCAGAGAGCGGATTCCGCCGTACAGTGCGTGCAGTTTCTGGACGAGAATGAAAATCCTGTGATCCGCACGGCGGTGACCTATCTGATCCAGGGCAGGGTTTCGGAAGAAGAGTTTGCGAAGATCAAGGCATACTGCATCAATCCCGTGGATTCCCGGGAGACCGATATGGTAAAGCCGGAGACCCTGATCACTGTCTTTGACGAGCCGGCGGATGTTTCCCTGTTTACCGGGTTCCAGGCAATGCCGGAGAAGGAGCTGCGGGATCTGTACGATTCTTTGGGCCTTGCCATGACCTTCAAGGATTTCCAACACATTCAGAATTATTTCCGGACGGATGAAAAGCGGGATCCCTCCATGACGGAGATCCGGGTGCTGGATACCTATTGGTCCGATCACTGCCGTCACACCACTTTCTCAACGGAGCTCACGGACGTGGAGTTTGGAGACGGGTATTACCGTTCCCCCATCGAGACCACGTATCAGAGTTATCTGGACACCCGGGAAGAGATCTTTGCGGGCAGGAAGGATAAGTTCGTCTGCCTGATGGATCTGGCGCTGATGGCCATGAGAAAGCTGAAGAAAGACGGCAAGCTGGAGGATATGGAGCAGTCCGACGAGATCAACGCCTGCTCCGTCGTGGTTCCCGTGGAGATGGACTACGGCGATCATGTGGAGACCGAGGAATGGCTGGTGTTCTTTAAGAATGAGACGCACAACCATCCCACGGAGATCGAGCCTTTCGGCGGCGCTGCCACCTGTCTTGGCGGCGCGATCCGCGACCCTCTCTCGGGACGGGGATATGTCTATCAGGCCATGCGCGTCACCGGTGCGGCGGATCCCACTGTTCCCGTGTCCGAGACCTTAAAGGGAAAGCTCTCCCAGAAGAAATTGGTGCGCGGCGCAGCCAGCGGGTATTCCTCTTACGGAAACCAGATCGGTCTGGCCACCGGCTTTGTAAAAGAGATCTATCATCCGAACTATGTGGCAAAGAGAATGGAGATCGGCGCGGTCATGGGGGCAGCTCCCCGGAAGAATGTGATCCGCGAGACTTCGGATCCCGGAGATATCATCATCCTGCTGGGCGGCAGGACCGGGCGGGATGGCTGCGGCGGCGCAACCGGTTCCTCCAAGGTGCACACCGAGGCTTCCATTGAGACCTGCGGCGCGGAAGTGCAGAAGGGCAACGCGCCTACCGAGAGAAAGATCCAAAGGCTGTTCCGCCGGGAAGAGGTCAGTCGTCTGATCAAGAAGTGCAACGATTTCGGCGCCGGCGGCGTCTCCGTAGCCATCGGTGAGCTGGCGGACGGCCTCACCGTGGATCTTGACAAGGTTCCCAAAAAGTACGCGGGCCTGGACGGCACGGAGCTCGCCATCTCCGAGTCCCAGGAGCGCATGGCGGTGGTAGTGGATCCCAAGGACGTAGAGCAGTTCCTGGCATACTCCGCGGAGGAAAACCTGGAGGCGGTTCCCGTGGCGGTGGTGACAGAGGAGCCCCGGCTTGTTCTGAACTGGAGGGGAAAGACCATCGTCAGCCTGAAGCGCGCTTTTTTGGACACCAACGGCGCTCATCAGGAGACAACCGTAAAAGTGGACATTCCTTCTAAGGAGGACAACTATTTTGAAAAATATGCCGTTCCGGCGGTGGAAGAAAAGCTGGAAAAGGGCGACGTCAAGGCGGCCTGGCTGACCCTGCTGAATGATTTAAATGTCTGCTCCCAGAAGGGCCTTGTGGAGATGTTCGACGCCTCCATCGGCGCGGGCAGCGTTTTCATGCCCTACGGCGGAAAATATCAGCTCACTGAAACGCAGGCCATGGTGGCAAAGCTCCCCGTGCTGCGCGGGAAGACGGACACCGTCACCATGATGGCTCATGGATTTGACCCTTATCTCTCGAGCTGGAGCCCTTATCACGGCGCGATCTACGCGGTGCTGGAGTCCATGGCGAAGATCGTGGCGGCAGGCGGCGATTCCTCTAAGATCCGCTTCACCTTCCAGGAGTACTTCCGCAGGATGACCGGGGATCCGTCCCGCTGGAGCCAGCCCTTTGCGGCGCTGCTGGGCGCTTATGACGCTCAGATCGGTTTCGGGCTTCCCTCCATCGGCGGAAAGGACAGTATGTCCGGCACCTTCAACGATATCGATGTGCCGCCCACCTTAGTGTCCTTTGCTGTGGATATCGCAAAGTCCGGCGACATCATCTCCCCCGAGCTGAAGCAGCCGGGGAATAAGCTGGTTCGTTTCCATATTGCAAAAGATGATTTTGACATTCCCATGTATGAGGAAGTTTCGACCCTGTACAGCAGGATCCATGAACTGATCCGGGAGGGCGCTATCGTATCCGCTTACGCCCTGGACGCAAAGGGCGTCGCCGCTGCGGTTTCCAAAATGGCATTCGGCAACCGGCTGGGCGTGGAGATCGAATCCGGGTTGGATGAAAAAGCGGTCTTCGAGAACGGACTGGGTGACATCCTGGCGGAGATGCCCGCGGATCGTCTGGCTCTGTTGGAAGAGCAGGACGTGGACTACACGGTCATCGGAACGGTCACGGAAAAGCCGGAGTTCTGCTATGGCGATACGGTGATCTCCATGGAGGAGGCGCTGTCCGCGTGGACCTCAAGGCTGGAGAAGGTCTTCCCCACAAAGGCGGTGAAGGGCAGCGAACCCGTTGCAAGCCAGGTATATCGCACGGACGATATCTATATCTGCAGACACAAGGTGGCAAAGCCCACCGTATTCATCCCGGTGTTCCCCGGGACCAACTGCGAGTATGATTCCACGAAAGCCTTCGAGAGAGCGGGGGCGAAGGTGGAGACCCTGGTGTTTAAGAATCTCAGCGCTGCTGATATCCGGGATTCCGTAGACGCCTTTGAAAAAGCTATCGGCAGGGCCCAGATCATCATGTTCCCCGGCGGTTTCTCCGCGGGCGACGAGCCGGACGGAAGCGCGAAGTTTTTTGCCACCGCATTCCAGAACGAAAAGATCCGGGAAGCGGTGACAAGACTCCTGCAGGAGAGGGACGGTCTGGCGCTGGGGATCTGCAACGGCTTCCAGGCGCTGATCAAGCTGGGGCTCGTGCCTTACGGCGAGATCGTGGGCCAGAAGGAGGATTCCCCGACGTTGACGTTCAACACCATTAACCGCCACATCTCCAAGATGGCGTATGTCAAGGTGGTCTCCAATAAGTCTCCCTGGCTCAGGGGGGCGGAGCCGGGCGCGGTTTACTGCAATCCCGCATCCCACGGAGAGGGGCGTTTCGTAGCCCCGAAAGAGTGGCTGGACAGGCTGTTTGCCAACGGCCAGGTGGCGACCCAGTACGCGGATCCCGACGGCAATGTCAGCATGGACGAGGAGTACAACATCAACGGTTCCTACTGCGCCATCGAGGGGATCACCTCCCCGGACGGCAGATGCCTCGGGAAGATGGCTCACTCCGAGAGACGGGGCGAGAGCGTCGCAATGAATATCTACGGCGAACAGGACATGAAGATCTTTGAATCCGGCGTGGAGTATTTCCGGTAAAATGCGGAGCCGGACCGAGACCGTTCTTTGCGGGGTGTTTTGGAAACATGCAAAAAGGATCCTGTGACAAAAACATAACGAGGATAAAAAAGACGACGAGGTCACCCAAGGGGGCGGCCTCGTTTTTTTACCCCCCCAGTTCAGCCAGCCGCCCAGACTGCGGGAAATCGTGCCCGCACGAGATTGCACGCAGCATGGGCGGCTGAGGGAACGCCATCTAATGAGCAATGGCAGGCGCGTAAGCGCGGCATTGCGAATGGCGTTCCGCTGAACGGAGCGTGCCAGCGCGGCATTGCGAATGGCGTTCGCTGAACGGAATGTCCTGAAGCAGTTCTGAATTTTTTCACTACTTTCAAAAGAAATTCTTGCGCAGGGAAATGGGATTGTGTTATAATATCGCGAAATGTGTAGAAGGAGGAAAACCAATGAAAGCGTTTTTGATCCTGGAAGACGGCACTGTTTTTCAAGGGACGCATATCGGCGCGGACCGGGAGATCGTCAGCGAGATCGTATTCAATACGTCCATGGCGGGCTATCTGGAAGTGCTCACCGATCCCTCATACGCAGGACAGGCAGTCTGTATGACGTATCCTTTAATTGGCAACTACGGCATCTGCCGTGAAGATATGGAATCCTTAAAACCCTGGCCGGACGGCTTTATCGTTCGGGAGCTCTCCCGAAGACCCAGCAACTTCCGCTGTGACATTTCCATTCAGCAGTTTTTAGAAGAAAACAATGTGCCCGGCATCGCCGGCATCGACACCCGGGCTCTCACAAAGATCCTCCGGGAAAAAGGGACGATGAACGGCATGATCACCACGGACGAGTCCTACGATCTGGAGACGGTCCTGCCGAAGCTGAAGGCCTATACGACCGGGAAGGTTGTGGAGAAGGTAAGCTGCCGGGAAAAATATGTGCTGGAACCGACAACGGATATCGCCCAGAACGGCCCCCTGTCCGGAGCGGCAAGGTTCGACCGGGAGAAATACGAGAGAGGGGAGCGGGAGCAGCGGCCTTCCCTGGTGAGCGAGTTAAACGGCGCCGGGCTGAATGTGGCGCTCCTGGACTTCGGCGCGAAGGCAAACATCGCCAGATCCCTGGCGGCAAGGGGCTGCCGGGTGACGGTATACCCCGCGCTGACATCGGCGGAAGAGATCATCGCTGCAAAGCCGGACGGGATCATGCTTTCCAACGGTCCCGGGGACCCCAAGGAGTGCACATCTATCATCCAAGAGATCAAAAAGCTTTATGACACGGATATCCCCATCTTTGCCATCTGCCTCGGGCATCAGCTCATGGCCCTTGCCACCGGTGCGGATACCCATAAGATGAAGTATGGGCACCGGGGAGGCAATCACCCGGTGAAGGACCTGGCGACGGGAAGGGTCTATATTTCCTCCCAGAACCACGGGTATGTGGTGGACACGGAGAAACTGGATCCGAAGATTGCGGTTCCCGCGTTCTGCAACGTGAACGACGGGACCAATGAAGGGTTGTCCTACACGGGAAAGAACATCTTTACGGTGCAGTTCCATCCGGAGGCGTGCCCCGGTCCCCAGGACTCCGGTTATCTGTTCGACCGGTTTATTTCCATGATGAAGGAGGTGCGTTGAGATGCCTAAGGATCCCAATGTAAAGCGAGTGATGGTGATCGGTTCCGGCCCCATCGTCATCGGACAGGCGGCGGAGTTCGACTATGCGGGGACTCAGGCCTGCCGTTCCCTGAAAGAGGAGGGCGTGGAAGTCATCCTGGTGAACTCCAATCCCGCGACGATCATGACCGACAGGGATATCGCGGACAAGGTCTATATCGAGCCCCTCACCACCGGCATGCTGGAGCAGATCATCAAAAAGGAGAAACCGGACAGCATCCTGCCCACCCTGGGCGGACAGGCCGGATTGAACTTGGGAATGGAGCTGGAGGAGTCCGGCTTTTTGAAAGAAAACAATGTAAAGCTCCTAGGCACTACGGCGGAGACCATCCGCAACGCGGAGGGACGTCAGGAGTTTAAGGATCTGATGGAGAGGATCGGAGAGCCCTGCGCGGCCTCGAAAGTGGTGGAGACCGTGGAGGACGGCGTGGAGTTCACAAACTCTATCGGCTATCCGGTGGTGCTGCGCCCCGCCTATACCCTGGGGGGAAGCGGCGGCGGCATCGCTCACAATCAGGCGGAGCTGGAGGAGATCCTGGAGAACGGACTGCGCCTTTCCCGGGTGGGCCAGGTCCTCGTGGAGCGCTGCATCGCGGGCTGGAAGGAGATCGAGTACGAGGTGATGCGCGACAGCGCCGGAAACTGTATCACGGTCTGCAACATGGAGAATATCGACCCTGTGGGCGTACACACCGGGGACAGCATCGTCGTTGCGCCCTCTCAGACCTTGAGCGACAAGGAATATCAGATGCTCCGTACCTCGGCGCTGAAGATCATAAACGAGCTGCGGATCACCGGCGGCTGCAACGTCCAGTTTGCCCTGCATCCCACCAGCTTTGAGTACTGCGTGATCGAGGTCAACCCCAGGGTCAGCCGGTCCTCCGCGCTGGCCAGCAAGGCGACGGGCTACCCCATCGCGAAGGTGGCGGCAAAGATCGCCCTGGGCTATACGCTGGACGAGATCCGGAACGCCATCACGAAGAAGACCTACGCCAGCTTTGAGCCCACCCTGGACTACTGCGTGGTGAAGATCCCCCGCCTGCCCTTCGACAAGTTCATCACGGCGAAGCGGACCCTGACCACCCAGATGAAGGCCACCGGTGAGGTGATGAGTATCTGCGATAATTTTGAGGGCGCGCTGATGAAGGCCATCCGCTCCCTGGAGCAGCATGTGGACTGCCTGAGAAGCTACGATTTCTCTGCCCTTTCAAAGGAGGAACTGCTGGACCGCTTAAAGCAGGTGGACGACCAGAGGATCTGGGTGATCGCGGAGGCGATCCGCAAGGGGATCCCCCAGGAACAGATTCATGACATCACGCAGATCGATCTGTGGTTTATTGATAAGATAGCCATTTTGACGGAGATGGAGGAAGCACTGGAGACTCAGGAGCTGACGCCGGAGCTTTTGAGGGAGGCGAAGCGGATCGGGTTCCCGGATAACGTGATCGCGAGACTTTCCGGCAGGACGGAGAGCGAGGTCAAGGAGATGCGGCACGCAAACGGCATCCGGGCGGTGTATAAGATGGTGGACACCTGCGCGGCGGAGTTTGCCGCGTCCACACCCTATTACTATTCCGTTTACAGCGGCGAATGTGAGGCAAAGCGCACGGAGGGAAAGAAAAAAGTCCTGGTCCTGGGCTCCGGCCCCATCCGTATCGGACAGGGCATCGAGTTTGACTATTGTTCCGTACATGCCACCTGGGCCTTTGCCAGAGCGGGCTATGAGACCATCATCATCAACAACAACCCGGAGACGGTCAGCACGGATTTTGACATTGCGGACAAGCTCTACTTTGAGCCGCTGACCCCGGAGGACGTGGAGTCCGTGGTGGACATTGAAAAGCCCGACGGCGCGGTGGTGCAGTTCGGCGGGCAGACCGCGATCAAGCTGACGGAGAGCCTGATGAAGATGGGCGTGCCCATCTTAGGCACAAAGGCGGAGGACGTGGACGCCGCCGAGGACAGGGAGCTCTTTGACAAAATTCTGGAAGAGACCCATATCCCCAGGGCCGCCGGCGGGACCGTCTACACGGCACAGGAGGCGAAGGAAGTGGCGAACCGCCTGGGCTATCCGGTGCTGGTGCGTCCCTCCTATGTGCTGGGGGGCCAGGGCATGCAGATCGCCATCTCCGATCAGGAGATTGAGGAATTTATGGAGATCATCAACCGCATCGCCCAGGACCACCCGATCCTGGTGGACAAGTACCTCCAGGGCAAGGAGGTGGAAGTGGACGCGGTGTGCGACGGCAAGGACATTCTGATCCCCGGCATCATGGAGCATATCGAGCGGACGGGCGTTCACTCCGGGGACAGCATCTCGGTCTATCCCGCCCACACCATCGGCAAGCTGGTGAAAGACAAGATCGCGGACTATACGGCAAGGCTGGCAAAAGCTCTGCACGTAAAGGGCCTTATCAATATTCAATTTATTGCCATCGGGGAGGACGTGTATGTGATCGAGGTGAATCCCCGGTCCTCCAGGACGGTGCCCTATATCAGCAAGGTGACAGGCATCCCCATCGTGGATCTGGCCACGGAGGTGATCCTCGGAAAGACCATTTCCGAGCTGGGCTATGAGCCCGGCCTGCAGCCTGAGGCAAAGTATTACGCCATCAAGATGCCCGTGTTCTCCTTCGAGAAGATCCGGGGGGCGGAGATCAGCCTTGGGCCGGAGATGAAGTCCACCGGCGAGTGCCTGGGAATCGCGAAGACCTTTAATGAGGCGCTGTACAAAGCGTTTCTGGGGGCGGGGATCGACCTGCCGAAGTATAAGAACATGATCATCACCGTGAAGGACGCGGACAAGGGCGAGGCCATTGAGATCGGGCGGCGCTTTGAAAAGCTGGGCTATACGATCTACGCCACCAGAAGCACCGCCGCCGCGCTGAACGAGGCGGGCGTCAAGGCCAGGAAGGTCAATAAGATCTCCCAGGAATCCCCTACGGTGATGGACCTGATCCTGGGACACAAGATCGACGTGGTCATCGACACGCCCACCCAGGGCCGGGATAAGCACAGGGACGGCTTTTTGATCCGCCGGACCTCCATTGAGACCGGCGTGAACGTCATCACGGCCATGGACACCGCCAGGGCCCTTGTGAGCAGCCTGGAGAACAAGGCCCAGAACACGGAGCTGGAGCCGGTGAACATCGCGGAACTGTAATTGTAATTTGAATAGTTTTCGGGACTTTGCATACAATATTGCAAAGTCCCTTTTTGCTGTGATCCATACAGTCCATGCAGGATACGCTTTTTGCGTTCTACCAGGGAGGCCGTGCGCGGTGAGAAGCCTTTACCTGGGTCGTGATTGTGAAAAACCTCTGTGCCGGGCGTGTATGTCGGAAAGCATTTACGCCAAGGCGTGCGCGGCGGTCTGGCGGGTCAACTGTGGAAGAAAGCAAAGGGATGGAAAGCGAGGAACGATATGAAAGCGGAAACATACCCTTTTGTCATGAGACCCCTGCCCTATGAATACTACGCGCTGGCGCCCTATCTCTCGGCGGAGACCCTGATGTACCATCACGACAAGCATTACAGGGCTTATGTGGCGAAACTGAACCAGGCCCTGGCGGATTATCCCCTTCTTCAAAAGCTGAGCCTGACGGAACTGTTGTCCGGACTGGAAAACCTTCCCTCCGCCCTGCAGACCCAGGTGAAGAACAACGGGGGCGGCGTTTACAACCATGAGCTCTATTTTGACGGGATGCAGCCCGCGGAGAACCAGGAGGACCCCAAGGGGAGCATCCTGGACGCCATCGTGCGGGATTACGGCACCCTCCATGACTTTAAGGAGCGCATGAAGACGGCGGCGGTGAGCCGTTTCGGGTCGGGATATGCCTGGCTGGTCTTAAAGGAGGACGGGGCCCTGCAGATCCTTACCACGGCTAATCAGAACACGCCGAACTTAAAGAGGGAGATCCCGATCCTGACCATCGACGTCTGGGAGCACGCCTACTACCTGCAGTACCAGAACCGCAGGGAGGAGTATGTGGACGCCTGGCTGAAACTCATCAACTGGCGGAAGGTAGCGGTGCGTTACGAAGAGGGCCTTCAGGAGATGGAGAGGCGGATCCTGGAGCACGGAAGGACCCCGGAGGCGGGAAATCTGCCGGACATGACCTTTAAGCCGGAGATCGTCTTCGAGGGCGTATCCACGAGGCAGAACCCGGAGGCTCCCAGGGAGGAGAGCAGTGCCGGCGCAGATTAGATCTCTGTGCCGGCATTCTTGCGCATGGGGCAGGTTACTGTGCGGGAAACCACCGAAGCAGGCAGGAAACTTACAAGAAGACTCGCTTTTGCAGGGCCATTATGTTGCAATAAAAGGCTGCTGTCGGTCGACAGAGCTTTTTGGCGCAATAGGTGTTCAGGAAGTCATAAAGTTTCAAGTATGGACGAGGACGGTATCTCTGACACCCTTGACACAAACACATTTTATCAAGAGATGTCACAAGAGAGAAACGGAAAAGGATCCGAAGTCACTACTCGCACGCACCGAAATGGTGATGTGTGGGTAAGTGGCTTTTGTTTGCTAAAGGTACATAAGAACAGTAAAATAATTGAACTATTAACCAGTCTGTCAAATGACAGTAGCAAAAGCCATAAAGGAGAAAATGGAATGCTTGGAGAAATGATAAAAATTAAAAAAAGAGAAGAAAATGTTTGTACGAGCCTTGATGTGGCAGAAATATCAGAAAAATGACATGACCATGTGTTGAGGGACATAGAGAATTGAAAAAAGATGTCCCTAATTTGAGGGTTCAACGTAGGGATTTATGAGAACAAGTAAATTTAGGCTGACAACCATCCAATGGGGCAAGTGGAAGGAGCTATATGAGAGAATGATTGCTCTCATATGGCTCCGTTTTTATTTCAGTTGTGCTTTCAGGTCCTCAAAACTTTCCAGCGCGCTCTGAAGGCTTTCGATGATTTCGTCGGCAAGCTCCTCCGGTGATGGGAGGTTGTCCAGGTCTGCAAGGGACTTGTCCTTGATCCAGAAAATATCCAGGCTCGTTTTATCCCGCTTCAAAATTTCGTCAATGGAAAATTTGCGGAACCGGCCTTCCGGATTTGTTTCGGAGTAAGTTTCGGTGCGCTCGTAGCGGTTTTCGGGATGAAAACAGCGAATGAAATCCTCCAGATCCGCGTCGGTCATGGGGTGCTGCTTCAGCGTGAAGTGAATATTGGTACGGAAGTCGTAAATCCAAACCTCTTTCGTCTGCCGCTCTGCAGAGGCAGGACGTTTGTCAAAGAAGATCACGTTTGCTTTTACGCCCGGCTTATAGAAGATGCCGGTGGGCAAACGGAGAATCGTGTGCAGGTCGGTAGTTTCCAGCAGCTTTTTGCGGACGGTTTCGCCCGCACCGCCCTCAAAGAGAACGTTGTCCGGCACCACCACGGCGGCTTTGCCGGTCGCTTTCAGAATAGTGTTGATGTGCTGGACAAAGTTGAGTTGCTTGTTGGAACTGGTGGTCCAGAAATCCTGCCGGTTGTAGACCAGATCCTCATCCTCCTGTTCGCCCTCCTCGTTGGTGAAGGTGATGGAGGACTTTTTGCCAAAGGGCGGGTTGGTCAGCACATAATCCACCCGCCAGCTCGGATCGGTCAACAGCGCGTCACCCAGTGTAACCGGCACATTTCCATAGATGTCGCCGATGTTGTGCAGATAGAGATTCATCAATGCCGTTTTATAGGTGGCGGGTACGATCTCGCTGCCGTAAAACGTCTCGTTTTTGAGGAATTCCTTTTGCTCCCGGTCAAGCGAATAGTTTGCGGGATTGGCAAGGAAGGACTGCGCAGCCAGGAAAAAGCCGCCGCTACCACAGCAGGGGTCGGCCACGGTCTTCATGGGCTCCGGGCGGACGCAGACCACCATAGCGCGGATCAGCGGGCGGGGCGTAAAATACTGTCCCGCGCCGCTCTTGATGTCCTCGGCGTTTTTTTGCAGCAGGCCCTCGTAGATCTCGCCCTTGACGTCCGAAGACATGGAGACCCACTTCTCCCGGTCGATCATCTGCACGATGCGGTAAAGGATCGCGGCGTTGCTGATCTTGTTGACCGCACCTTTGAAGATCTGCCCAAGGATGCCGCTCCGCTCGCCCAGCGTCTCCAGGATGGTTTTATATTTCTCCTCCAGCTCCGCGCCCTTGAGGGAACGCAGATCCGACCATTGACAGCCAACAGGGATCCCCGTGTCCCGCTTATAGGGCGGCTTGGAAAACTCGTCCGCCATCTTAAGGAAGATCAGGTAGGTAAGCTGTTCCAGATAGTCCCCGTAGGAGACGCCGTCGTCCCGTAGCGGATTGCACATCCCCCACACGCGGGAGATGATGGTGGAAGTTTGGTCAGGCATAGTTTTCTATTCTCCTCTCAAGCGTGCAATTCTTTGCGTTTAATCCAAACCGCTCCGCTTGGTTTGATAGCAAGGATATCAATAGGTCCACCGACAGTTTTTACCCTGTCTTGGAAAAACATCGTTTTAATAGTAACATCGACTGCATACTCCGCAAAATCTATAGCATCTTGCAATGTGAAATAGTTATATCCTATAGGGAACATATCCAGATCGCTATATGTTCCATCTTGATTTTTCAGGGAAACATCCTTAACTAATCGTTTAAGTATATCAGCCTCACCATCCCAGACAACGCCGGGATTGTTAGGGTTCTTGACAGGGATGATTTCCTTCGATGCTACATAAACGCGAGATATGCTAGGATTGGAAGTTGCTTTATTATACCCCGCAACAATGAAATTGGTATTTAATGATGGCTCTATTGCAGTAAAATATTGCAATATATTATTTGCTACGTCCTCAACAGAACTGTCTTCGTTGAAACTGGTGGCTATGAATTTCTCAATATACCCGGAAATTGGCATTCCATTTATCGAAGCAGTTCCGCAGGTGGAAAGCCCAACAAATTTATTACAAAGGAAAATCTTATTAGTAGAATCGGTAATTTGTACTCCAATTTGTTTTTCTTTGGTCCCATCATCAAGAGTTTTCGTGGTTGTATAAGTAGTTCGACTGTCACTGGCCATGACAATTCCTTCGTTAGTATAGACAACAATGATAAATGACATTATAATTTCCCCTCAAATGCTTTTTTCAAAATGCTTTGCCGCAGAGACTCAGCCTGTTGCAAAGAGGCGTCAATGGTTTGCTCGATGCTGTCGCAGATAGACAGACGTGCTTCTATCGTTTTGGTGATTTCACGCTGTTTCTCGATTGGTGGACAAATAACTATTGGCTCAGATAGTGCTTTGATGCCGACGTTTCCCTGACCCACATTCCCAGTTTCGTAAGAGAAAAACGAGTTCCTGAATGAAGGAGAAGAGAGATAATACTGAAAAAATTTTGGAAATACAACGGTCTGATTAAAGCGTAATGCAGCTACACGCTGATTTAAAAGAAAATTTGTTTGTCCATCGACCATAGCAACAAATCCATAGTCTCTTTTCCCACGAGTCCCTGTAAGTGTAATTAAACAGTCTCCATTTTTCAAAAGATACCTCTTTAGAATTTCCTGGTCATCCTCTAAAGTGCGTGTAAAATCGCGGTTGAAATCAAATCGAAATGCTTTTACATTACCGATTTTGACAACAATGTATTTCCCTTTTTCGGAATATTTTTTGCTTTTAAATGCATACCCACTAATTACCTGAGATATTTGATTTAACTGTACTTTCTGATAATTCCCCTCAAATGCCTCTTTCAGCACCGCCTGACGGTACACCGCCAGCTGCTGCTTTGCCATTTTCAGCGTTTCCACGCCGTTGTCCAGTTGAGAGAACAGCTCCTCGATGCGGGCAACAATACGCTCTTGCTCGGGGAGGGCGGGAACCGGCATTTCAATATTGAGTAAGTCACCCTTCGCGAGGCTTGGAATAGCTGTGGATTTGTCTAGTGCATTGAAATTAAATAAACGGCAAAAATAATACAGAAACTTTGGATTCAATGATGGCCCTGGGCTGATTCCAAAAGCTGTGTCGACATTCCAGAAGCGCTCATTTACAAAAATCGGATTGTTTATGGTTCCCTTTCGGCCAACAATGGTAGTTCCAGCCTCACATAAAAAATCATCTGCTCTCCCCATAATTCCGCCACTTCCATATATGGGATACTGTCCAGTGGGGTTAGCAACCGTTTTTTGATTCTTTCCACTGACTATAGTGAGTATACTACGCCATTTCATTTTATTTGTCATTGCACTGCATCCAATTCTTGCTTCACAAAATCGACAATAATCTTGTACATTTCTCTTTGCTCATGAGTCCAATAAGGTGATTCATCGGCCATCCTTTTAAGAACCTCCGATGTAATCTCTAAATCTTGCCTAGACAAAATGCTCTTGTTGTCAAGATACAAAGCAACACTAAATACTTTGGAAAAACTAATTAATTCTATAAAGCTCATAATCTTTCTCCTTTACGCCACCAATTCCTGATTCATCTCCGCCAGCACCGCCTCGTACTGGTCGCCGAACACCTCATAGAATCGCCCCAGACCGCCCTTGCGGTCAAAGGGGCTCAGCTCCAGATCGCCGGGCTCAATGCTCAGCGACGAGGCAATGTGGTCTTTTACCAGCCGCAGCCAGTCCATCTGTTCATCGGTAAAATGCACCGCGCCGGCATTGCGGCGGAGCGTCCACTGCATGAAGTTGTAGTTCACCCGATCCGCAAAGGGCGTGAGCTGGTCTGCGTATCCCATCTCGAACCGAACAACGGAGATGAGATCGGCCAGCTGCGCTATCGTTCCGTGCTTTACCTTCTCCGGTCGTTTGATGGCGTAGCAGTCCCACAGCCGCTCCACGGTGACGCCCTTGGCTCTCAGCTTTTCATACAGCGCCTTGAGTCGTTCGAACACCATCGGCCGGTCTTTATATGCCTCGCTGTAAACGATACGCAGGGCAATGATCTCGTCTTTGTTTTCCACGATAAATTCACGGAAGGTCCTGATCACCCGGTCGGCGTTTTCCTCTTTCTGTGCGTCGAATCCGGCGAAAAGCACCGTGTCCAGATTGACGTTGTCGATAATCTGCTCATGACTGCGCCGCACGTTCTCAATAAAGTCCCGGGCATTCGAATTGCAGAACGGCATCGCAGCTTTTTTGACCAGCTCTTTCTGCGCTTTACCGAGCTGTTCGCCCGTGGGTTCCTCCGTTCCGGAAAGCGTCTGCGCTCTCTCGCGGATCATGTCCTCGTCAAAGGCGTTCAGCAGATTTTCAGCGGCTTTTCCAGCGCTCACGCCGACAATGGTTTCAAACTGCCTGCGTTCCGCATTTGTCATCCGGCTGTTCAGCCGAATGATGCGGTTGGCAAGGGAGGTGAGCGTATCTTCGTCCCGTGCGCCCAGCGTGACGTTCATCATCAGCTCTTTCAGACTGACGGTCGGCTTGCGTTCCAATGGGCGCGTGTCGCTCTTTTTGGACTTCGTCACGCCTACCGCGTCCACGATGACAAAGTGATCCTTGTTTTCCGTGGCGGAGGGAGAAACCTTTTGCAGATCGTCCTTGTTCAGCGTGCGGGTGCCGCGGCCTTTCATCTGCTCAAAGTAGTTTTTGCTTCGCACGTCCCGCATGAAGATCAGGCACTCGATGGGCTTCACGTCCGTGCCGGTGGCGATCATGTCCACCGTGACTGCGATACGGGGATTATATGAATTTTGGAAATCCTTCAATATATCCTCCGGCTTGTCCGCCAAGTAGGTGATCTTGCGGCAAAATAGGTTGCCTTCTCCGAATTCCTCCCGGACGATCTGCACGATGTCGTCCGCGTGGCTGTCCGTCTTTGCGAAGATCAGCGTTTTCGGAACCTCGTTTCGGCGGGGGAACAGGGTCGTAAAGAGGTTTTCCCGGAAAGTGCGGATCACGGTGCGGATCTGGCTGGGATTCACGATGTCCCGATCCAACTGTGAAGGTGCATAGTCGATATCCTCGTCCATCTGCTGCCAGCGTTTTTCGCGGGAGAGCCTGTTGCGGTACTCGATGACCTGTTTGAGCAGATGCGCGCCGTTTTTTGAGACAGCGGTCTCGATCAGGAAAATGTCTTCCCCTACATTCACGCCGTCAATAATTGCCTGCTCACGGGTATATTCGCTGACGATATTCTGATCGAAAAACGCAAAGGTGCGCTTGTCCGGCGTAGCGGTCAGCCCGATAATGAAGGCATCGAAATATGTAAGCACCTGGCTCCACACGTTGTAGATGGAGCGGTGACACTCGTCCACGATAATGCAGTCAAAGAACTCCGGTGGATATTTTGCGTTGTAGACTACCTCTTTTGGCGGCTTGCTGTCAGCGGTCTGGTATTCGGCAAAGGGCGTCTCCTCCGCCGATTCGTCCAGTTCTTCGCCCCGCAGAATGGAGTACATCCGCTGAATGGTGCTGATGCAGATTTGTACGTCTGCAGGCATGTAGGAGGATTTCAGTCTCCGCACGCCGTAAAGCTGGGAGAAGGAGCGCGGATCATCGTTGGGGGTGTATGCGAGAAACTCACGCTCCGTCTGTTCGCCCAGGGAACGGGTGTCCACAAGGAAAAGAATGCGGTTCATCTTGCCGTATTTCAGCAGACGGTAAGCAGCGGTAATGGCGGTAAAGGTTTTACCCGCGCCTGTGGCCATCTGCACCAGCGCCTTTGGACGGTTCTGGGCGAGCGACGCATCCAGATTCCAGATCGCCTCGACCTGGCATTTGCGAAAACCAGTTGTATCCAAGGGAGGAAAGCGCTTCATATTGTTGCGCACCGTGTCCGGTTGCGCCAGGAGCGCCTGTAGCGTTTCCGGTCGATGGAAGGAAAAGACCGAACGCGAACGGAATTTGATGTCCCGATAATCTGTAAAGCGGATCAGCTTATCCGTCGCCTCATAGGCAAAGCGGATCGAATACTGCCACTTGACCCATTTGAAGGTGCTGGTCGCGTAGCGGGCGGATTGTTCTTCCACCGTTGTGATGCTTTCTCCGGCGTCCCGCTTTTTCGCCTCTACGACGCCGACGGGCTTCCCGTCTACGAAAAGGGCATAATCAACCGGCCCGGTGCTGGTGGGATATTCTCGGACAGCGACACCGAGGGATGCCATCGGATTGATATTTTGCAGATCTTGTAAGATCCAGCCAGCTTGCTCCAGCCGTGTGTCAATGATTTGGCGTGCTTTTTCCTCCGGTGACATCGCGCAAACCTCCCTGACTTGTTATGTATCTTTTCTCGATCCATTTTGAGGCAGTTTTTCTACCGCTATTTCTCATTCTCGGGTATTCTTGTCATCCTCCGCATTCGGCACAAATTCCAGAATATCATCCACGCCGCAGCCGAGTGCGCGGCAGATGCATTCGATTGTATCCAGAGAGATATAGCCGTTCCGCTTCATTCTGGGAATGATATTTGCGGAAAATCCTGCCTTGTGCTGAAGCTGGGTAGTGGTCATGTCCCGTTCGATCAGCAGATGGAACAGAGGTTTATAACTGACAGCCATAGTCATACCTCCGTGTGCGCGTTCAGTCATATATAAATATTATATCACACTGGTGTGACATTTTCAATATCTGGGCAGCCATTTTGCAGATTTCGTTCCCCAATATACCGCAGGGCGATTTTGATAATCGACAGGATGGTGAAATTGTCTGGTGAGTTGATGTTGGAAGAGAGCAGTAGAATGTTTTTGAATCTTTTGAAAGAGTGCCGCAGAACGCCCCGGGTTGCAACAGTAACATTCTAAAATCTCAGCAGGATCTTATTTGACGCCCGGGCGGTATTATGGTATGGTAAGAAGGACGGCGGCCGCACCTGAGAACAGAGAATTGCGGTTCCCTGCCGCGCGGGATATTGAGGAACCGAAGACGGGAGAACCGACGTGAACCTATTGAAAAAGCTTGTCGTGAGGGACAGGGAATTTTACAAGAGAGTGCTGACGCTGGCGCTGCCCATCGCCATGCAGAGTCTAATTACCATTGGCGTCAACATGCTGGATACCATCATGGTGGGAAGGGTGGGGGAGACGGAGCTGTCCGCGACTTCCCTGGCGAATCAGTTCATCAGCATTTATCATATTTTCTGCATGGGGCTTGGCATGGGGGCCTCCGTCCTGGTATCCCGCTACTGGGGGATGCGCGATCAGGAGCAGGAGAGGGCCATGAACGCCCTGAAAAAGACGATCTGCATCATGATCCGGCTGACGGTGAGCCTGGCGCTTCTCTTTGCGCTCCTCACTCTCTTTATCCCGGGTTCCATCATGAAAATGTACGCGGTGGAGGAGGGCATCATCTCCAATGGCATCGTGTATCTGCAGTATTCGGTGGTCACCTACTTTTTCCTGGGACTGTCCCTGGTCTGCACCATCGTGCTGCGGAGCGTGGGGCAGGTACATATCCCGCTCTTTGTGTCCATCGGGGCCTTTTTCGTAAATTTCCTTGCAAACTACGGGCTGATCTTCGGTCATTTCGGCCTGCCCCGCATGGGGGTTGCAGGCGCGGCGCTGGCCACGCTGATCGCCCGTATTTTTGAGGCTTCCATTATCTGCGGCTATCTGTTCTTTGTAGATAAAAAGATCCGCTTCCGCCTGCGGGATCTGGCGATGAAGACAGGAGACCTGCTCGGCGAGTATGTACGGATCAGCATTCCGGTTCTGATCAGTGACGGGATCCTCGCCATCGGCAACAATACGGTGGCCATGGTGATCGGAAGGCTGGGGGAGAGTTTTGTGGCGGCGAACGCCATCACCTCTGTGACCCAGCAGATGAGCTCCGTCATGATCCAGGGCGTCTGTCAGGCGGGAGGAATCGTGACCGGTCAGACCCTCGGGGAGGGAAACCGGGAGAAGGCCCAGGAGCAGGGATATGGGTTCCTGGGCTTCGGGCTGGCGCTGGGCGTCGTCTCTGCGGCGTTCATTCTGGCGGTCAGCGGGCCCATCATCCGGTCCTATAACGTGAGCGCGGAGACTGCCCGCATGGCGGAGCAGCTGATGGAGTCCATCAGTCTGATCGTGATCTTCCAGGCCACCAACAGCATTATGACCAAGGGCGTGCTTCGGGGCGGCGGGGACACGAAGGTTCTGATGATTGCGGACAATATCTTTCTCTGGGCGCTTTCCATTCCGCTGGGGATCCTGGCGGGCTTTGTGTGGAAGCTCTCCCCGTTTTGGATCTACGCGGCCCTGAAATTTGACCAGATCGCGAAGGCGGTCTGGTGCGTGCTGAGGCTGCACAGCAGGAAGTGGATCAAGAAGATCAACACGGGAAAAGAGCAGGCGTCATGATCCTTTGAGGGAAACGGCATTGTAGATTTCGGAGGCAAACTGCGGTTGAAATAGTTCGGTTTAGGAAGAAAGCGGATCATGGTCTGTGGGATTCCTGACTATGAAAATGATGATAAAGAGAGACAGGAGGAGAGTATTATGGCGAAGTGGCTTGATACGGCGGTTTTTTATGAGATTTATCCCCAGTCCTTTCAGGATACCAACGCGGACGGGATCGGGGACTTTCAGGGGATCATACGGCGGCTGGACTACATAAAGGAACTGGGGTGCGACGCCGTCTGGATTAACCCCTGTTTCAAATCCCCTTTCGGGGACGCGGGCTATGACGTGGCGGATTATTACACTGTCGCGCCCAGATACGGCACCAACGAGGACTTAAAACAGCTCTTTCAGGAGGCCCACGCCCGGGACATGCATGTGCTGCTGGATCTGGTGCCGGGGCATACTTCCACGGAACATCCCTGGTTCAAAGAGTCTATGAAGGTGGAGAAAAACGAGTACACGGACCGCTATATCTGGACCGACAATATCTGGGAGGCGCCGGACAACATGGCTTCCCTCCGGGGGATCTCGGCCCGGGACGGTTCCTGCGCCCTGAACTTTTTCTCCTGCCAGCCGGCCTTAAACTACGGGTTTTACGAGAGGACGCGGCCCTGGCAGCAGGCTCCCGGGGATCCGGGGCCCCAGGCGACCCTGGCGGAGATGAAGAATATCATGCGGTTCTGGCTGGGGCTGGGCTGCGACGGGTTCCGCGTGGACATGGCACATTCTTTGGTAAAGAACGATCCCGAGAGCAAGGGGACCATCGCCCTTTGGCAGGATGTGAGGGCCTTTCTGGACCGGGAGTTCCCGGAGGCGGTTCTGGTGTCCGAATGGGGGGAGCCGGACAAATCCCTGCGGGGCGGTTTCCACATGGATTTTCTGCTGCATTTCGGACCCTCCCACTATAACGACCTGTTCCGCTGCGAGGAACCTTTCTTTTCCTCCCGGGGAAAAGGCGACGCCTCGGCTTTTGTGAAGAAATATCTGGAGAACCGCAGGAAAGCCGGGGAGGACGGCATGATCTGCATTCCCTCCGGCAATCACGACATGGACAGGTTGGCGAGAGCCCTCCACGGGGACGAGTTAAAGATCGCCTTCGCGTTTCTGCTCTCCATGCCCGGGGCACCCTTTGTCTATTACGGGGACGAGATCGGCATGCGCTATGTGGAGGGGCTTGCCAGCGTGGAGGGCGGCTACAACAGGACAGGTTCCCGGAGCCCCATGCAGTGGGACGGGACGCCGAATGCGGGCTTCAGCGCTGCGGCACCGGAACGGCTCTATATCCCTCAGGATCCCGGAGCGGATCACCCCACCGCCAAGGAGCAGATGTCCCGGGAGGGAAGCCTCTGGAGGGAAGTGCAGAAGCTGATCGCCGTAAGGCGGGAAAACCCTGCCCTGGGTAACAGGGGGACGATTCGATTCGTATGGGCAGAGGAAAACAGATATCCCCTGGCCTATATCCGGGAGAGCGGGGAGCAGAGCATCCTGGTGATCCTGAACCCCGGCCGGGAGGAAGCGGAGCTTCCCATGGAGGCGGCGGGGCAGATCCGGGAAAGCGTCTATCGCTTCGGCGGCGAGGTAAAGGCGGACCGGGAGAGGAACCAGTATCTCGTTCCGGGACAGAGCGCAGGATTTTATCTGCTGTGACAGCCCGGCACCGTCATTTCTGAAAAAAGTATTAGTGGAAAATGTATTAGGGATCCGGCTTTTAAAGGAGTGCTCTTTTAGGAATTCTGAAAATCGTGAAGCGGCATCAAGCGCGGCTTTGGCAGGGGCGAGAGCGGAGTGGTGAAGCGGTTCTCGGCGGGAGATTGCTATTTCGGATATAAATTATACTTTCACAGTATTGTATGAAATATTAAAATGCGGTAAGATAGTAGGAAAAAAGGACAGGAAGGAATCGGATCAATGAAAAAGTTATTGGATCTTCTGACAGAGGAGATGGGAAAAGCTTTTGAGGCAGCGGGATACGATAAAGCCCTGGGAAAAGTGGGCGTATCCAATCGGCCTGACCTCTGTGAATTTCAGTGCAACGGAGCCATGGCCGGGGCAAAGCAGTACCACAAGGCGCCCATGATGATCGCGGGCGAGGTGGCGGAGAAGCTGGCCGGCAGCAGGGTTTTTGCGGAGGCGGCAGCAGCGGCCCCGGGGTTTCTGAACCTGAAAGTGCGGGAAAGTTTTGTGAAGGAGTATTTAGAAGGGATGCGGCGGGAGCCGAAGTTCGGCTATGAGAGCGGGAAGGCGCCGAAAAAGATCATCATCGACTATGGCGGCGCGAATGTGGCAAAGCCCCTTCACGTGGGGCATCTGCGCTCCGCGGTGATCGGAGAGAGCTTAAAGCGGATCAACCGCTATATCGGCAATGAAGTCATCGGGGACGCGCATCTGGGAGACTGGGGCCTGCAGATGGGCCTGGTGATCAGCGGTGTGCAGGAGCGTCAGCCGGATCTGGTCTATTTTGACGAAAATTATACCGGGGAGTATCCCAAGGAGGCGCCCTTTACCATCTCCGATCTGGAGGAGATCTATCCTGCCGCCAGCGCGAAGCAGAAGGAAGATCCGCAGTTCCATGCAAAGGCCATGGAGGCCACTTATAAGTATCAGAGCGGCGTGCGGGGCTACCGCGCCCTGGGGGAAAAGATCCGCGAGGTTTCCGTCGAGGATCTCCGGAAGAATTACCAGAGTTTGAATGTGGAGTTTGATCTCTGGAACGGGGAGAGCAGCGTGGGAGATCTGATCCCGGAGATGGTGGACTATATGAAGGAAAAGGGGTACGCCTATATCAGCGAGGGGGCCCTTGTGGTGGATGTGAAGGAGGACACGGATACGAAGGAAGTGCCGCCCTGCATGATCCTGAAGTCCGACGGCGCTTCCCTGTATAATACGACGGATCTGGCTACGATCCTTGACCGTATGCGGCAGTATCAGCCGGATCAGATCATTTATCTGACGGACAAGCGCCAGGATCTCTATTTTGTCCAGGTCTTCCGCTGCGCGAGAAAGACAAAATTAGTGACGCCGGAGACAGAGCTGACCTGGATCGGTTTCGGCACGGTGAACGGCAAGGACGGAAAGCCCTTCAAGACCCGGTCCGGCGGCGTGATGCGCCTGGAAACCCTGATCAATGATACCAAAGCGGAAATGTACCGGAAGATCCTGGAGGGCCGGGAAATGTCCGAGGAAGAGGCCCGGAAGGTGGCGGATCAGGTTGCGGTAGCGGCGCTGATCTACGGCGATCTCTCCAACCAGGCGTCAAAGGATTATATCTTTGATCTGGACCGCTTTACCTCCTTTGAGGGGGACACGGGCCCCTATATCCTCTACACCATCGTCCGCATCAAGTCGATTCTGAGCAAGTATGCGGAACAGGGCGGGGAGGTGGAAAAGGCTTCGCTCCGGGAGCCGGACTCCGCGGCGGAGAAAGCCCTGGCCCTGCAGCTCACCGCTTTCCAGTCCGTTATGGAGAGCGCGGCGGAGGAAAACGCGCCCCATAAAATATGCGCCTTTATCTATGACCTGGCCAATTCCTTTAACCATTTTTACCACGAGGTAAAGATCCTGACCGAGGAAGACGAGGAAAAGAAAGCCGGGTTTATCGCCCTCCTTACGCTTACGAAGGACGTGCTGACGGACTGCATCGGCGTGCTGGGATTTGAAGCGCCGGACAGGATGTAGAAAAACGCCGGACAGGATGTAGGAAAGCGTCCGGTTCTGAAGTAAGATGCCGAGGAGCCGGGATGACGATGGTTTTAGCATGGATAGTTTTAAAAATTGAATCATAATAGCGGATGATCCCCTGCATGTCTGGAAAACGAGGCATCGCAGGGGATTTTATATGTATTTAAGAAAATCTTAATAGTATGCCGAATTTGCCTATACCGAATATATTCGAATATGGCAAGCAAAGCAGACCACCTTGATAGTTTGCTGTATTTGCCTATATGGAATTGATTCGGATATAGGCAAGTAAGGCATACTATTTTAAAATAGGATTTTGAAAAAAATCTAAAAATATACCTTGACAGACGAGGTATATTGTGGTAATTTATAACACATAACAGGAAATACTTCTCATAAATAAACTATCATGGGAAAGGTTGGTGAGAGAATGTCTATTGCATCGGATCTTTTGAGAGGGAATACGGATACCATTATCCTGGCCAGTCTGACGGAGCATGACAGCTATGGATATTTGATCAACAAGGAGATCATGGCGAAGACGGAGGCGCAGATGGAGCTGAAGGACGCGACGCTTTATACGGCCTTTAGGCGGCTGGAGAAGGACGGTCTGGTGAGTACCTACTGGGGCGATGAGGAAGTGGGGGCCCGCAGACGCTATTATTCCATTACGGAAAAAGGGCGCGAAGTCTATGAGCAGCACAAGGCGGAATGGCGGAAAGCAAAAGAAATGATCGACAGTCTTTTGGTGTGAGAATAAAGTGTTGCGCTCCGGCGCAGGAAGGAGATAGAGATGGAAGAAAAGATTAGGGAGGCGATCCGCGATCTCTTTGAAAATGCCCCGGATTCCCAGGAGGCAAAGGAACTGCAGGAGGAGATGATCTCAAATGCGGAGGAAAAATACAGTGACCTGATGCAGAGGGGCTTTACGGACGAACAGGCGTACACCATGGTGATGGCGTCCATCGGCGATGTGCAGGAGCTTCTTGCGGATATCGGCGCTCAGGCGGAACAGGAGGAAGCCGGGGAGGATCCCACGGAAAATACCGAGGGCAAGCGGAGCGAGTACTGGGAAAAACAGAGTGAATTCTGGAAGTGGCAGGGGGAGTACTGGGAGAAACAGGCCCGCAGTCTCGGTCATCAGGCCAAGGGTGCCCTGAACAAGATTCTGGAGAGCGGAATCTGGGAGGACATGACCAGCGGCGTGAAACAGTTTATCGGAAATGTGGGAAGCAGTTTCCAGTCGGACGACGGCGCATACACGGATATGGAACTGCGGAATGCCAGAAGGTTTTCCAAGGACGGGATCCGGGAACTGATCCTGGAGCTCCAGAATTCTGCCGTGGATCTGGACGTTCAGCTCACCACGGATGAGGAGATCCTGATCCAGGAATATTATAATAAGGAGCCTCAGAAGGGACAGCTTCTGGAGTTCCACTTAAACGGCAGCCAGCTGAAGATCCTTTATGGATCCGGTGCGATCGGTTTACACAGGAAAGGAATCGTGAAGATCCTGCTGCCGGAGAGTCTTGCGGGCGAACTGGAAGTGTTCCGGGCCGTGACGGTCAACGGCGACATCACGCTTCAGGACATGGGAGCGGCGAAGCAGTCATATAAGACGGTCAGCGGCGACATCAAGGGCAAGGCTGCCATCGGCGATGTCACGGTGAATACGGTCAGCGGGAATGTGGAATTTGAACTGTTGGACGGCTCCTGTCAGATCAACTCCGTCAGCGGCGATATCATCCTGGGAAAGGTGACGGGAAAGCTGACGCAGAATACCACCAGCGGCGACCTTTCCGTAGGACAGATGTCGGGGAAAGTCAGCCAGAATGCCGTCAGCGGGGATGTGGTGATCCGGGAACTGGACGGCGACGGTTCTTTCCATACGGTCAGCGGCGACGTGTCAGTGCACGTGGTCAAGGCGGGTGAAAGGCTGGAGCTGAACACCGGAAGCGGCGATATAGAAGTCACCCTGCCGCGGGACGAAGGGGTTCAGATGACCCTGGGCACGGGGAGCGGAGATATCCAGACCTTCTGCGATCATATGACGCAGACGGAGGAACATGTGGTGTATGAGAAGCACGGCAGCAAGCGCGCCGTGGGAACCGTGGGTGTGGAGCCTTTCCTGCAGCTGAAGGCGAACTCCGGCAGCGGTGATATTGAGGTCGGGAGATAGAGAGCCTGATTATAAAAAAGAAACAGCCTGGCACGCAGATCCGCAATTGGATCGGCGTGCCTCCTTTCTTATGCGGGTGCGTGTTGCGGCAGCAGTATTTTACGGCAGGCGCGGCGTTATAGACCCACACCATTCGCAAGGCTGCGATGGGGCGCTTACCGTTGCTGTGCAGTGGTCTTTGTTCACGCAATGCACGCTTTCAGACGACGTGATATGGCGGCCGGCAGAACCGTATCTTTTTATAATTTTTTAATATATATTGTATTGACAAATCGTAAATCCGGGCCTATAAATGAGTTTGGAAAAAAAGAGTACGGAAAGTCCCAACGACATAGGTTTGAAAAAAGCCGAAACAAAAGGTCCCAAGGCCAGGGGGTTGGGAAAAAACGGTACAGAAGAATCAAATAAGATACGAGGGGGGAGTAAAATGGCTGGGAAAACAAAGGATGAGGGCGAGAACGACAGTTTTATGACAAAAGTGGCAACCTTTGTCGTAGACAGGCGGAATCTCTTTTTCCTGCTGTTTGGCATTGCAATCAT
>CANQCF010000021.1 GCA_947589505.1 uncultured Acetatifactor sp.
TTTTAGAAATCTAAAATTTTTATTACCAGTTCAGCCAGCCGCCGTAGTTCAGGCAAAAATTGTGCTTGCACAAATTTTTGACGAACACGCGGCTGCGGGAACGCCATTCTATTCCTTCCCCTCCAATGCCTGTCTGCGCATCTCCCGGGCATTGGTGAGCGCGGCCTCCGTGAGTTCGTCGCTTCCCAGAAGTCTTGCCAGCTCGCCCAGGGATTCCTCCTCTTCCAGAGGGCGGATGTCCGTGACCGTGCTGACGCCGTCGCTGCTCTTTTCGATCACGAAATGACAGTCCGCCATAGCCGCGATCTGAGGCAGATGGGTGATGCAGATCACCTGATGGGCCCGGGCCGCCTTCCGGAGCTGCTTGGACACCTGCCAGGCTGTCCTGCCGCTGATGCCGCTGTCGATCTCATCGAAGATCAGGGCGTCCACGTCGTCCCGCTCCGCCAGGACGGTTTTAATCGCCAGCATGATTCGGGAGAGCTCGCCGCCGCTTGCCACCATTCCAAGGGGTCTCGGTTCCTCCCCGGGGTTTGTGGAGATCAGGAATTCCACGTCGTCTTTTCCGTTCTCTCCCGGCTCGGGCAGATCCTGTATCTGGATTCTGAAATCCACGGTGAGAAAATTCAAACTCGCCAGGGATTCCCGCAGATTCTCTTCCAGAACCTTTACGTTCTCTCTGCGCGCCGCGCTGAGCTTTTTGCAGGCTTCCAGAAGTTTTTTCTCCGCCGCCGCTTCCTCTCTCCGCAGTCCTTCCATATAGGCGTCGTAATCCGCCAGCTTCTCCAGGTATTTTTTCCGCTCCGCCCCATAATTTAAGATATCTTCTATGGTGCTGCCGTATTTTCCCTTCAGCCGGTTGATGAGGTCCAGGCGCTGCTCCGTCCCCCGGAAAGTCTCTTCATCAAACTGGATATCGCTCATATATTCCGCCAGATCCCTGTTGAAATCCGACAGCAGGCTGTCCACCTCCGCCAGTTCCCCCTCCAGCTCTTCCAGGCGCCTGTCATAGCTGGAAACGCTGCCGATGGCCCGCAGGGCACGGCTCAGCGCGCTTCCCGCCCCCTCTCCCTCGGCGCCGGAAGTATAGCCGTATCCCTCCGCCAATGCCTGGGTGATCTTCTGACTGTTGGACATCAGGCGGTACCTCTCCTCCAGCTCCTCATCCTCGCCGATGCGCAGGGCCGCCTCCTCGATCTCCTGAAGCTCGTATTCCGCAAGGGACTGTTCCCGGGCCCTCTCCTTTTCGTCCAGCCCTTCTTCCCCGATCTGCTTTCGGATCCGCCTGCTCTCCCGGAAACATTCGGCCGCCTGCTCCCGGAGGTTTTCTGCCTCCGCGCCCGCGAAAGCGTCCAGGATCTCCATGTGTTTCTTTTTGTGCAGCAGGGACTGGTGCTCATGCTGCCCGTGAATATCGATCAGAATCTCCGCCAGCTCCTTTACCTGCTTTGCGGTCACCACTTCGCCGTTGACGCGGAAGACGCTCTTTCCCGCCTGCATCCGGCGGCTGATCAAAACGCTGCCGTCCTCCTGGGGCTCCAGCTCCATCTCCTGCAGCTTCCGGTTCGTTTTCTCATCCCCCGAAAAGGCAAGCTCTACTAAGGCCTGTTCCTCCCCTGCCCGGAGCATTTCCTTCTCGAATTTCGCCCCCAGCGCGAGATTCACCGACCCGATCAGCAAGGATTTCCCGGCACCGGTCTCCCCGGTGAGGATATTCAGCCCCTCCCCGAAGTCGATCTCCGTCTCCCGGATCAGCGCCAGGTTTTTCACGTGTAGACTCTGTAACATTTTTCCTCCTTCTGCCGCCTGCCCTTCTCCGTAATCTATCTAAGACCTGCCCAGGATCTCATTCATCTTATTCATCAACTGCCGGGTGTCCTCCACCGTCCTCACCGCTACCATGATGGTGTCGTCCCCGGCAATACAGCCCACCACCTCCGGAAATTTTACCGCGTCCACCGCCATTGCCACCGCCATGGCCATTCCGGAGACGGTCTTGATCACCAGGATGTTCTGCGCCATATCCATGGATACAAAGCCGTCCTTCAGCACCCGGATGTATTTATCATTGGCCGGTTCCCCGCTCTCCCGGTGAAAGGCCACGTACTGCTGCTTTCCGCCGGTTCCATCCAGGGAAAGCTTAGAGAGTTTCAGCTCCCGGATATCCCGGGACAGGGTAGCCTGGGTCACGGAAATTCCCTCCGCCTCTAAATAATCCCGCAGCTGCTCCTGGGTCTCCACCGGATATTTTTCTATGATCTCAATGATCTTATGCTGTCTGATCTTCTTCATGGATGCCCCTATCCGTTCATTTTCTTGTGCAGGTTCTCCAGAAAGCTCTCCTGGCTGAGCTGGATAAACTCCGCGCTCTCCTCACTGCGACTCACCCGGATGCGGTCCCCCGTAGTCATGGAAAACGTCATGGCGCCGTCCAGACAGGCCTCCACCGTCTGGGGCTTTCCCTCCTTGCCAAGGGGAATCTCGACCTCCACCACGTCCTCCGCGGAGAGGACGATGCTCCTCTGATTTAAGGAGTGGGCACAGATCGGCGTCAGCATCATGATCTGGGCGGAAGGCTCCGCCAAAGGGCCTCCCGCAGAGAGGTTGTAACCCGTGGAACCCGTAGGGGTAGTCACGATCATGCCGTCCGCCTGATACTCGTTCAGAAAGGATCCATTGACATAAATCTTTAGTTTGATAATGCGAAGGGGCCCGCTCCTGGTAATCACAATATCGTTCAGCGCAAGTCCCTCGATCACCCTTCCGTCCTGCAGAACCGCCTCGCCCTTCAGCATCATGCGGCTCTCCTGCTTATAATCCCCGCGGATCAGCCGGTCCAGGGCTTCGTTTAGGCCGTCAGGCTCGATCTGGGTCATAAATCCCAGGGTGCCCAGGTCCACGCCGATCAGGGGAATACGGCTGCGGATGGTCTCCCGGACCGCCTGCAGCACCGTGCCGTCTCCCCCCAGAACCAGCATACAGTCCACGTCCCCGGGGATGGTCACTTCTTCCTGGGACTGCGTCTCCCGCCAATCCTTTTCCATAAAACGGACGGTGGCGCGCTGGCCCTTTTCTTCTAAATAGTTCCGGATCTGCCCGGTCATGACAAGTTCCGGGTCCTTATGTCTGTTCGTGTAGATCAGAAAATGCTTTTTCAACGATCGTCCCTTTCTCCTATTGCGCCCCCCTGGGGGCATATGTCCGCCGACGCGGGCACAGGGACCGGCGCAGTGGGTGTACCGATTCCTTTGAAACCATACTAAGTCCGGACCGGGATTGCCAGGTCAGAGGGTATGGGACTGCTCCACGATCTCCGGAATCCTCTCCTTCCAGGGCGATTCCCCCGAAAGACCGCCGCCTTTTCCCTGCGTTTCCTCTAAAAGCTGTTCCGCCTCCCGCTCCGTCAGGGCCCTGACCGTCTCCTCCGGTTCCGTCTCCTTGCAGAGATGGATCAGGTACTCGATATTGCCCTCCGGCCCCTTGATGGGGGAATATTCTATGCCCAGTATGTGAAAACCTATGAGATCCGCATAATCCACGATCTTGCGGATCACCTCCCGGTGCACCCCCGGTTCCCGCACCACGCCGTTCTTCCCCACCTTTTCCCTGCCGGCCTCAAACTGGGGCTTGATCAGACACACCATGCACCCCCCGGTCTTTAAGAGGTTTCTGGCCGGGATCAGGATCTTTGTCAGGGAGATAAAGCTCACATCCACGCTGGCGAAATCCAGCTTTTCCGGGATGTCCTCCGGCGTGACATAGCGGAAGTTGGTCTGTTCCATACAGACGACTCTCTCGTCGTTTCTCAGCTTCCAGTCCAGCTGTCCCCGCCCCACGTCCACAGAATACACCTTGCTGGCGCCGTTCTGCAGCATACAGTCCGTAAAGCCCCCCGTGGAAGCGCCGATATCCATGCAGACGCGGCCCTCCAGCTCGAACTGCCAGACCTGCATGGCCTTTTCCAGCTTCAGCCCTCCCCGGCTCACATACTTCAGGGTGTTTCCCCGGACCTCCAGACGGCACTTTTCCGGGTCGAAACAGGCCCCCGGCTTGTCCTCCCTCTGGCCGTCCACATAGACGCTGCCCGCCATGATGATGGCCTTCGCCTTTTCCCGTGCGGGGGCGTATCCCCGCTCCACCAAAAGGACGTCCAATCTCTCCTTCATAGGTTTCTCCGTTCCCCGTCTTTTTTCTGTGCCTTTTTTGATCCGGCTCCGTTTTCAGGACCGATTCAAAAGGATTCCGTTTGCCAGTTATGCCAGGGCCTCCAGGATCCGCTGAAAGACACCTTCCGCGTCCAGCCCCAGCTCTTTCTTTAAGATCTCTTCATTGCCGTGTTCGATGTAAGCGTCCGGAAGACAGATCTGCAGGAACCGGTTGTGAAAGCCCTGCCGGTTCATGGATTCCAGCACTTTTTCACCATACCCGCCGCAGGCCACGTTCTCCTCCATAGTTACGATGAGCGTATGTTCCCGGCAGGCCTCCGCCAGGGCTTCCTCGTCGATGGGCTTTACAAAGCGGGCGTTCAGGATGCTGGCCCGGTGTCCGGCCGCAATCAGAAGTTCCCGGACTTTTTCCGCCTCTTTCACCATGCTTCCCACAGCGAGAAGGGCAATCTCCGTCTCATGATAGATCCACTCCGCTTTTCCCAGCGCGATGGGCTGGCGGAATTCCGCCAGGCCCCCGTAGGCCGTCCCCCGGGGATAGCGCAGGGCGATGGGGCCGTCAAAATCCACGGCGAACCGCAGCATCTCCTGGAGCTCCCACCTGTTTTTCGGGGCGCAGATATGCATATTCGGGATGCCGGAGAGATAGGTAAAGTCAAAGATGCCCTGATGGGTCTCCCCGTCGCTTCCCACAAGACCTGCCCTGTCCACGGCAAAGACCACCGGCAGGTTCTGCAGGCAGACGTCGTGGATGATCTGGTCATAAGCTCTCTGAAGGAAGGAAGAATACACCGCCACCACCGGCTTTAATCCCCCGGCGGCAAGACCCGCCGCGAAAGTCACCGCGTGTTCCTCCGCAATCCCCACGTCAAAGCACCTGTCGGGATATAGATTGCCAAAGCGCTTCAGCCCCGTTCCGTCGGGCATGGCGGCGGTGATGGCTACCAGATCTTTCCGCTCCTCTCCCAGCGCGCAGAGCGTCCTGGAGAAGACGTCCGTGTATCCTGGCTCCGTCTTGGGATGCAGAAGTTTTCCCGTAGCGGGATCAAAGGGATCCGTCCCGTGGAACCTGGCAGGATGCCTCTCCGCCGGACCGTAGCCCTTTCCTTTTTTGGTGATGGCGTGGATCAGGACGGGCCCTTCCACACGCTGGGCCGCATGGATCACATGGATCATGGCCTGAATGTCGTGTCCGTCCACGGGCCCTAAGTAAGTGATCCCCATATCCTCAAAGAACATGCCCGGGATCACCAGGGTCTTTAAGCTGCTCTTTAATCTGCGGATGCCCTTGATCACATGGTTTCCGGTGTCGGATCCCAGCAGCGCGTTGTAGATCCCCTCTTTCAGGTCTAAGTAACTGTCCGCCGTGCGGATATTGTTCAGATATTTCGAGACGCCGCCCACATTTTCCGAGATGGACATGTTGTTGTCGTTCAGGATCACGATGAAATTGCTCTCCAGCTTCGAGGCGTTGTTCAGGGCCTCGTAGGCCATTCCCCCCGTAAGGGAACCGTCCCCGATCACCGAAACGATGGTATTCTCTTTCCCCTGAAGGTCCCTGGCCATCACAAGGCCAAGCCCCGCCGAGATGGATGTGGAGCTGTGTCCGGTGTCAAAGGCGTCGCAGCAGCTCTCCCTGTGCTTGGGGAACCCACTCATGCCGTGGAACTGGCGAAGGGTGTCGAACCCCTCCTTCCGCCCGGTCAGGATCTTATGGGTGTAGGACTGGTGCCCCACGTCCCAGATGATCTTGTCCTCCGGGAGGTCCAGCGCCAGATGGAGCGCCATGGTGAGTTCCACAGCGCCGAGATTGGAGCCCAGATGCCCGCCCGTGACGCTGATCTTGTCGATCAGAAACTGCCGGATCTCCTGGGCAAGCTCCTGATAATGCTCCGGTTCAATCTTCTTGATGTCGTTTACATTCTCTATCTTCTCAAGGTACATAATCGCAGCCTCTTTGTCCCGTTAATCACTTTTTTCGATATACCAGATATTGGATCAGATTTTCCAGAAACTCGTGATCCCCGGGAAGCCCTCTCAGGTTCCGAACCGCCTCCCCGGACAATCTCTCTACCTCTGCCGCCGACTCTTTCAGCCCCATCAGGGTGACATAAGTCTCTTTCCCGCTGGCTTCATCGCTCCCCACCGGTTTTCCCAGTTCCGCACTGTTCCCGGTCACGTCCAGGATATCGTCCTGGATCTGGAAGGCGATCCCCACTTTTCTTGCCGTCTCCGTCACCAGCTCCAGCTGCTCCGGCTCCGCGCCCCCGAGGATCGCGCCGATCCCCATGGCGGCCTCTATCAAAGCGGCGGTCTTGTTTGTATGGATAAAAAGGATCCGGTCCATGGTCATGGGGAGGGCCTGTTTCTCCGCCTCCACGTCAGCGGCCTGACCTCCCAGCATACCGGGAACGCCGGCCTTTTGGGAGAGCAGTTCCCCGCACCGGGCGATCCGCAGGGTCAGATCCGGATCCCCGCCGTCTTTCAGAGCGTCCAGGATCGCACCATAGCCGATCTCAAAAGCAGAATTCAGCAGCGCATCCCCCGCAAGGACGCCCATGCCGTCCCCGTAGACCTTCCAGGTAGTCTCCTTTCCACGCCGGAAAGCGTCGTTGTCCATGGCCGGAAGATCGTCGTGGACCAGGGAATAGGTATGGATCATCTCCAGCGCGGTCATGAAGCGGTGGAGTGCTCTCTCCCGGGGCAGCAGATCAAGACCGGCTGCCGCAGCCTGGGCTTTTCTCTCGGGCCTTGCTTCCGCAGAAATGTTTCCCCCGCCGGGCTCCATTTTCGTCCCAAAGTCCTCCCCGGAAGCAAACAGCGCAAAGGTCTCCCGCATCAGAAGGGGCCGAAGCCTCTTTCCCCCCGCCTGAAAACTGTATTCCATCGCGTCAACGATGGTCTGAATATACGGGGTATCCCGGTGAAGTCCCAGATACCCCTGAAACTCTCTCCGCAGGGTTTCCTCCGTCTTCCCGGTTTTTGCCTTTAAGAGGTCCTGAAATTCCCGACTCTCCATAATAAAGTGTTCCGCCTTTCCGTGCCTTACTCGCCGTCCAGTTCCTCCAGAGTCCCCTGTCCGCTGAGCACAAGGACCTTTTTCTCCACCTGGTCGATCTGACTGTTGCACTCTTTCAGGATCGTGATCCCCTGGCTGTAGGCGTTAAACGCATCCTCCAAAGACACTTCCTCCCCGGAGAGCACGCCGATCAATTCCTCCAGCTTTGCGAAATTTTCTTCCAGGCTAAGGCTTTCCTTCTTCGTCTCCTGATCGCTCATGATCCTATCCTCTCTTTTCTATTAACTGTTTTCACCTGAATTGCATCTGCTCCTGTCTGCAGACCACTCCTATACCGGGCCGTCATTTTTCTCCACTTCGGTCACCTTTGCCTTCAAAGTGCCGTCCCGCATCCGGATCCGCAGATCGTCCCCCGGCGCCGCCTGGGCGGCGGAGCGCACCGGCTTTCCCGCGGCGTCCTCCAGATAAGCAAAACCGCCGGAGAGCTTTTCCAGGGGAGAAAGACCTTTCAGCTTTTCTGCGTAGAGCGCCATTTCGCTGCGTTTTACAGCAAGGACACGTTCCATTCTCCCGGTGAGTTCTCCCGACAGTCGGATCTGATATTGCCTGCAGCTTCGGATTTTTCCGGAAGGGTTCAAAAGCTGCATCCTCCCGACATATCCCCGGAGTCTTTCCTGCCGCCTGGCAAGAATACTGTGCATCCGTTGAGAAAGGGCCTGCTCCAGACTGTCCCTGCGCTGCCTGCAGCCGCGGAGCCGGTTTTCCGGGCTGAAAGCCTGAAACTGTCTCTCATATCTGCGGACATCCTCCCGGCACTGCCTGAGCAGACGTTCCATCCGCTGCGTCAGCGCGTCCTCATACCCCGTCATTCTCTGAAGCAGTTCCCTGACATCCCAGACCGCCAGCTCCGCCGCCGCAGAAGGGGTGGGCGCCCGCAGGTCCGCCACGAAATCGATGATGGTGGTGTCCGTCTCATGCCCCACCGCCGAGATGATGGGGACGCTGCAGTCGAACACCGCCTGGGCGACCTCCCTCTCGTTAAAGGCCCAGAGGTCTTCGATGGAACCTCCTCCGCGCCCGACGATCATCACATCCACCCCCAGCTGTTCCAGGGCGCGGATCCCGTTTACGATGCTGGGGACCGCCTCGTCCCCCTGCACGATGGCGGGATATAAGATGATCTGCACATAGGGATTGCGCCTCGTCGCGATCTGGATGATATCCCGGACGGCGGCCCCGGTCCTGGCGGTGACCACTCCCAGGGTCCTGACATATTTCGGGATTGAACGCTTGTACTCCCCGGAGAACATCCCCAGCTCTTCCAGTTCCCGCTTCAGCTGCTCAAATCTCTCGTAAAGCAGGCCCGCGCCGTCCAGCAGGATCTGCTTCGCGTAGAGCTGGTACTTCCCGTCCCTCTCATAGACGTCCACCGTCCCGCCCACAATTACCTGCTGCCCATCCTGCATACGAAAAGAAAGGCCCTTTCGGCTCCCTGCGAACATAACGCAGCTCAAGGTTCCTCTGGGGTCCTTCAATGTAAAATAAATATGCCCGGAAGTGTGATACTTGCAGTTGCTGACCTCCCCCTTGACATAGACCGACTGAAGGAGGTAATCCTGCGTAAACATATTTTTGATATAGGAATTAAGCTGTCCTACGGTATATACGCTGCGAATCTCAATCACCCTGCTTTGCGAATTTTGCTAGAATCCCGTTCACGAATGCACCGGAACTGTCCTGACCGTATTTTTTTGCGATGGTAACCGCCTCGTCGATGGCGACGCCCTGGGGGACATCTTCATCGAAAAGCATCTCGTAGAGGGCCAGCCGGAGAACGGTGAGTTCCACCTTTCCAATGCGCTTCGTGTTCCACTTCTCCGTCTTCTCGTTCAGGAGACCATCGATCTCCGGGAGCTTGTCCCGGATCCTCTGATATTTCTCTTCGATCTGAACCGCCGCCTCGCCGATCCCGCTTCTCTCCTCGTCCTCAAAAAACAATCGCACCTGTTCAGGCATTTCCTCAGGGGAATTGAATTCCACCCGGAACAATAGCTTGAAAAGCTGTTCTCTCTGCTCGTGTCGTCCCATTTTATCCTATCCTTTATTTCATCGTCACATTGGTAAAGCGGACGTCCACGTTTCCGCAGGTCAGGCCCGTCATGTTCTCAATGGCGGACTTCACTTTATTCTGCAGCTTCTGGCTGACCTCCGGGATGTTGTAGCCAAACTGTATGCACACCGCAAGGTCCACCTTTACCACGCCGCCGTGGATCTCCACCTTCACGCCCCGGGAGAGTTTCTTCATCCCGACCCGGCTCATGAGTTCATTCGTAATGTTGCCGGCAAGAGCCGACACACCCTCCACCTCGGTGGCAGCGATGGAGGCGATCATAGCCACCACATCGTCCGCGATGCGTACCACGCCGATGTTGTCCTCTTCCTTCAGCGCCACTTCGTTCCCAGATCCCTCTTTGATCTGTTCCAACTCTTTTTCCATGTCTCTCTCCTTCCGGAAAATCTTTCCTTCATGATACTGTTAAAGTATAGTATAGCATTTTTCTATTCGTTTGTCATCCAAAAAGTCAGGGACAGCTGCTTGTCATTTTGCACATATGCCACACTCTTGCCGCTTTCCGGATATAGCTCAAAGATCCGGCCATCCGCGATCAGGCTTTGCAAAATCTCGTCATAGCACGCCTTATCCGCGCACTTTAGCGTGACCAGATAAGAGTTTTCCGGCGACGCCTGCCGGAAAAGCAGCTGAAGTTTCTCCTCATCCGGCTCTGTGAAATAAGCCCCTTCCCTCACATAATAATTGTCCGCCGTCGCCGTACACAGGGGCATCGCCTCCGGATTATCCAGCGTGTGGGTGAGGAGCAGTTCCCGGGTAGTCACGCAGAGATAGTCATAATTGATATCCTGAACCACCGCAGCGTTATCCTCCTCCGCCGACTTATAGGAGGCATCCCCCCAGGTAGTATCGACGTAATAATAGTCCCCGTCCGCTTTCACCAGGTTCCAGCCGTGGCGCTCCTCCTGCACCGTGCCCTGCACCAGGGTACACTCCACTCCCAGGCGGTTTAACAAAAACTGCGTGGCCTTGGCGTACCCCTGGCACACCGAGAGTCCTCCCACCAGCACGGAATAAATGTTCTGATTGTCCGGCGCCTGGGAGTCATAATCCGTCCTCCGGATCAGGGTTTCATAGACATACTTTACCTTGTCGTAATCGTCCCCGGATACCGGAGCCGCCGCGAG
The DNA here is from genome assembly GCA_947589505.1 of uncultured Acetatifactor sp. Lineage (GTDB taxonomy): Bacteria > Bacillota > Clostridia > Lachnospirales > Lachnospiraceae > Acetatifactor. The sequence goes on from CANQCF010000021.1 coordinate 10,444, forward strand.
GATCCTGTCGGCCGCCGCAAGGATTTCCTGCTGCTTTTGAAGCGCCGTGTCCCGGTCCACATTATAATTCCCCGAAAATTCCAGCTTTACCACCTGGTCACCCCGGACATAACTATTGTAGGAGTATCCGTCCACAAAGAAGAATTCCGGATGATCCAGCATCACGCTCTGAAAGATGCGGTCGATATCCTCCACCGTCAGTCCTTGTTCCAGAGCCTCCGGAGAAAGTTCATGGTTCTGTTCCATATCTCCCAGGATCTTCTCCATATCCTGATACCAGATCTGTTCCGTCTCGGAAAGAGTCCCGCGGGCATATCGGTTCCCGGGAAGAAGAAATTGCCCCGCAGTTTCCTCCTGCGGCGGTTCTTCCTGCGACGGTTCCCCCGGCAATGATTCTTCCTGTGAAAGTTCCCCCGTCTTCTCTTCCGGCTCGGAGATCTCCACGGCATAATCCCGCGGGCTTTCCTCCAGAAGATTTTCGGAAAAACTCCCCGGCAGCTGCTGCCCGCTCTCTTCCGTCTCAGACTCGTACAGTGCGGAGACAGACATATCTGTATGCGGCTGTCCGCAGCCGCACAGCAGAAAGGCGGCCGCCAATATCGAAATCCAATATTTCATCCGGTTTCCTTCTCTCGCGGACTGTCCTCAGTTCCGGCCGAATTCCGTCAGGACCAGTCCCTTATTGCGCTCCAGGGTCATGCCGATGCTCCAGGAGTTCACAAACAGGAGCAGGGGATTTCCCTTCATATCCTTCACTTTTTTCATGTCCGAGGTTCCCACCAGCTTTGAGACGTCCACCTCGTCCTTGTTCTCGATCCAGCGGATATGCTCGTAGGGCAGGCTCTCCAGCCGGATCTCCACATTGTATTCATTCTCCAGCCGGTATTTCAGGACGTCGAACTGCAAAACGCCCACCACGCCCACGATGACTTCCTCCAGACCCGCCGTCATCTCCTGAAAGATCTGGATAGCGCCCTCCTGGGCAATCTGCTCGATCCCCTTCACAAACTGCTTTCTCTTCATCGTATCCATCTGCCGCACCCGGGCAAAATGCTCGGGAGCGAAAGTGGGGATCCCCTCATACTGGAATTTTTCCTTCGGCATGCACAGGGTGTCCCCGATGGAAAAGATCCCGGGGTCGAACACGCCGATGATGTCCCCCGCGTAAGCCTCGGACAGGATCTTTCTCTCATCCGCCATGATCTGCTGGGGCTGGGAGAGGCGCATGACCTTATTGCCCTGCACATGGCGCACCTCCATGCTGGCGTCAAATTTGCCGGAACAGATCCGCATGAAAGCCACCCTGTCCCGGTGGGCCTTGTTCATGTTCGCCTGGATCTTAAAGACAAAGGCGGAAAACTCCTTTTCTGTGGGCTGAATCAGACCAATGTCCGCCTTTCTGGGAAGGGGCGGGGTCGTCATGTTCAGGAAATGCTTTAAGAAGATCTCCACGCCGAAATTCGTCAAGGCGGAACCGAAGCACACCGGGGTCAGTTTTCCCGCCCGTACCGCCTCTAAATCAAATTCCGCGCTGGCGCCGTCCAGAAGTTCGATCTCTTCCAAGAGCTTGTCCGCCGCCGGATCCCCGATCAGTTCCCTGAGATGCGTCTCATCCTCCACGGGGACCTCCGTGGCCACGCCCTCCTTCGTCCCTTTCTCCGTCCCCGAGTAGGAGATCACACATTTTTTCTCCCGGTCGTACACCCCCTGGAATTCCTTTCCTGAGCCGATGGGCCAGTTCACAGGGCAGGTGGCGATCCCCAGCTCCTTCTCGATATCGTCCAGGAGGTCAAAGGTGTCGTTGGCATCCCTGTCCAACTTATTGATAAATGTAAAGATGGGGATCCCCCGCATGCCGCAGACCTTAAAGAGCTTCCGGGTCTGGGCCTCCACGCCCTTGGAAGCGTCAATCACCATCACCGCGGAGTCCGCCGCCATCAGCGTGCGGTAAGTATCCTCCGAGAAATCCTGGTGCCCGGGGGTATCCAGAATGTTGATGCAGTATCCGCCGTACTCAAACTGCAGCACGGAGGAAGTCACCGAGATTCCTCTCTCCTTCTCGATCTCCATCCAGTCCGACACCGCGTGCCTCGCCGTTGCCTTTCCCTTGACGCTTCCCGCCAGGTTGATGGCCCCGCCGTAGAGCAGAAACTTCTCTGTCAGCGTGGTCTTTCCCGCGTCCGGGTGGGAGATGATTGCAAAGGTCCTCCTCCGGTTGATCTCTTCCGTATAGTCGTTCATAACATATTCCTCCAAACTGTCCGCGGCTTTCCTTAACCGCCGCCGTGTTCCTACGTTCTCTCTATAACAGGCTATTGCCCTCCGTCCTTCCCGGTGCGGAAAGGACCTTCAGCACCGTGGCCGCGACATCCGCGAAAGTATCCCGGGTCCCATAGTTTACCGGCTCTATCCCCGGCGAATACATAAGGAGCGGCACATACTCCCGGGTGTGGTCCGTGGTGGCCCGATAGGCCGGATCGCACCCGTGGTCCGCCGTGATCATCAAAAGATCTTCCGGTCCGATCTTTTTACAGATCTCCGGCAGAAACCTGTCAAACTCCGACAGAGCCCTGGCGTAGCCGTCCACGTCCCGCCGGTGTCCGTACAGCATGTCAAAGTCCACCAGATTCACAAAACAGAGTCCCTCGAAATCTTTCTCCAGATATTCCAGGGTCTTCTCTATCCCCTCCCGGTTTCCGGAGGTATAGACCGCCTCCGTGATCCCCCGGCCTGCAAAGATATCGTTGATCTTACCCACGGCGATCACCGCTTTCCCCGCTTCCTGAAGATGATCCAGCATGGTCTCTTCCGGGGGCAGCAGGGAAAAATCGTGCCGATGGGGCGTCCTTGTGAAAGGTCCTTCCGCCGGGCCCTCAAAGGGCCTTGCGATCACCCGTCCCACGCCGTGCTCCCCCTGCAGGATCTCCCGGGCGATCCGGCAGTCCTCATACAATTCCTCCAGAGGGACCTTTTCCTCATGGGCGGCAATCTGAAAGACGCTGTCCGCAGAGGTGTAGACGATCAAATCCCCGGTGCGCAGATGCTCCTTCCCGTAATCCCGGATCACCTCCGTGCCGGAATAGGGCTTGTTGCACAGCACGCCCCGCCCCGTTCTCCTTCGAAATTCCGCGAGGATCTCTTCCGGAAAACCGTTGGGATAAGTGGGCAGTGGTTTCTCGGAAACCACCCCGGCGATCTCCCAGTGCCCTATGGTCGTGTCCTTCCCCCGGGAGCGCTCCCGGAGCCTTGCCAGGGCGGCCAGCGGACTTTCCTCCCGCTCTCCCGCTCCACCCGCAGTCTTACGGATTTCTTCCGGATTTTCCGCTTCTCCGGCAGCCTTACAGATTTTCTCCGGCTTTCCCGCTTCTGCGGCGGCCTTACAGATCCCCTCCGGGTCTCCCGCTTCTCCGGCGGCCTTACGGATCCCCTCCGGCTTTCCCGCTTCTCCGGCGACGGTTTTATATTTTGCCGTTTCTACGCCTTCTATCTGAAACAGTCCCAGCCTAGCCAAATTCGGCACATAGAAACAGGGGCTTCCCGAGACGCTCCTCAGGGTATTCACATCGAAATCCCCAAACTCGGACGCGTCCGGTTCTTCCCCTATCCCAAAACTATCCAGAACGATCAAAAACACTCTTTTCATGGGTACTCCTCTTTATGCGGAAACACTCGTTTTTATAGTTTACCACATTTTTCAAATTATGTATATACTTTTCTTCCAGTTCAGCCAGCCGCCAAACGTGAGGAAAATCGTGCTTGCACGAGATTTTCCTCGCGCATGGCGGCTGAGGGAACGCCATTTTATGAGCAAAGACAGCTGCGAAGCAGCGGTAAGCGCCGCAGGCGCGGCTTTGCGAATGGCGTTCGCTGAACTGTTCCCCCAGGGACGCCATCACCATTCCTGAGAAGCGCCATATCCCCCTTAATCATTCACCACTGTACTGATGATGATGTTCTCCGGCGCCACATTGGTCTTTCTGGTCACAATATCCTCGATCTGCGCCCTCTGGGCGTCCGTAAGGCTCACGGCGTTCACCACCACATCCACACCGCCTTGGGAGATGCTGACTACCACATCCGAGAAGCCCTTGGCCTCCAGCAGAATCTCCGCAGCCGCTTCGCGCTCCGCCGTCTCGGTCATCTCCACCATGCTGCTCACCGCTCCCTGTTTCTGATCCGCGCTGAGGGTCTCGCTGTTGATGATGTCCATCAGGGTTTCTTTATTTTTTGCCCGGGTCTGCTCCTTCAGGAGCTTGGCATCCGCAAGGACCTCCACGCCCGCCGTTGAGGTAAACACGGCCTCCCCCGGGATCTCTCCCTCCTGGGGCGTCGCGCTGGCCGGCTCCTGCATCCCGTCCGCGGAAGTGATGTCCATCTCATCCTCCAGATAATCCTCCAGGATCACTTCCACATCGCTGTCCAGGCTGGCGATATCCCGGCTTCCATAACCTGTCTCCCCTTCGTCCGAAGCGTTGCCCTGAAGCGCGAGAAGATCCTCGTCTGAGAGATCCAGGATCCCATCCAATGCATCTCCGGATACCGCCTCCTCCTGCACATTTCCCGCCACATAGTTCTCTGTGATGACATTTCCCGTGGAAGCCTCTTGACTTCCGCTGCCTGTCTTTTCGCCGTCTACCGTACTTTCCGCAAACTGTAAGTACCCTGCGATCGCTATCATGATCGCAAGTGCGGTTATCATAAGCTGGTTCTTTTTAATCACGTTTTTCACTTTTCCATCCTCCCCTGTTTTCTAGTGGTAGTTCATTCTATTCCTGTCTCATAAGAGATATTCCCCATTTTCAACACTTTTACTTTATGAGCGTCCAAGCCGAAAAGCGCCTGGACCGTCTCCGAAATATCTGTCCTGATCCTGCCCGTGCCAACCCCCGACGCAGCCACCACGACCCCCTCCACCCTGGGATAAATGGTCTTTACGACATAGGGATCTTTCTCCTGGGAAGAAGAATCATAGACTGCCGTTTTTTCCCGTGTCACCTCCTCCACCAGCCTGGTCCCGCCGCTGCTGTCCGTCTCGCTGGTGGTCTTCTGCTGCAAGACCTCCTCCCGGTCCACCACCAGTTCTCTGGAAGCGCACAGCGTGATCATCACTTTCACGCTCCCCACCCCGTCTATGGACTCCAGAAAAGCGGTCAGCTCCCTTTCCAGCTCCTCCCGATACCGGTCCTCCAGGCTCTCCGCGCCGCCGGAAGAATCCTCCTGCAGATTCCCGCCATCTGCCGGGACTCCCTGTGGGTTCCCCGGATTTTCCGCCGGGGAGACGATTCCGCCGCTCTGTTCGGGCGACGAACCGCCCGTCCCAGGCAGGACGCCGCCCTGCTCCGTTTTGTTTTGGGAACCTCCCGTTGGCAGGGAGATTACTAAGAGAAGCACTCCCCCAAGGATCAGCAGAACCAGATTTTCTTTTTTTAAAAACGGCTTTACCTTTTGTTCCAAAAAGTCTCGCACCCTATCGTTCATCGTTGCCTCCCAGCTCCACCGCGGGAATTTCCACCCGCTCCACCGCCTCTATGCCGCCGGAAACTCCCGGCCCGTTTTGTCCCGCCGCATTGTTTTCCCCTGGAACTTCTTCCTGCGGAACTTCCTCTTCCCATAAAACCTCGCCTTCCTTTCTCAACCCTTCTTCCCTTTCACCTGAGGTTCCGCCTTCCCCCTGATCTGTCCCGCCTTCCTCAAAAAATCCCACTCCTTCTTCCTGCAACTTTTCCCCCTGCCCTTCTTGGGATGTCTCACCCTCTCTTAAAAGTCCCACTCCTTCTTCCCACAATCCTTCAGCCCCGGAATCTCCTCCCCATATCTCTTCCCCCGCCAGATTTTCATTTTCCCCCGTCCCCCAGCTTTCATAAGCCCTCCGTGCCGTTCCCTCCATGTACTCCTCCAGCCTGTCCTGAAAGTCCTCATAGCGCGCCTGGAGATCCTGCGCTGTCCCGCCCCGCAGGAAATTTCCAACGGGCAGAAGGAGCTGCAGGAGGATAAGCAGATTCATCAATAGCCGCAGATACTTCTCATAGACCTGTTTCGGGCGGAAATACACCAGCATCTGGGCGCAGATCACAAAGACGGTCAGCCTGCCCATCGCTTTCAAAAACTCTTCTGCCATCCCTACCTCCTCACGGAAACGGCGGTCATGGCGATGGTGATCAGGAAGAACAGCATCGCCGTGCCGGTGATCTTTGCCAGGAGAAACACCGCTTCCCCCGCCCTGTCCACATTTTTCGACAGCCTCCTGTCGCAGACAATCCCCATCAGGGCCGCCGCAGTCTTTAAGAGCAGCGCCGCCAGAAAAAGCTTGGCCAGCGGCACCATACAGAGCACCAAAAGGAACAATAAGAGCAGGATCCCCACGCTGTTCTTGATCACGGAGGCCGACCCTATCGCCAGCTGCAGGATGCTCTCCGCGCCGTTTCCGATCCCCGGTATGGCCGTGATGATCTTCTGAAAGGCGGACCCTTTTATGCTGTCCAGCGCTGGGCCCAGGAGCACCTGCAGAAAATGCAGTCCCGCCACCGCTCCCAGAGCCCCTTTCAGCCCCCATCCCAGCGCTTTTATCAGAAGATCGATCAGAATATCCAGCCGCTCCTGCAGGCCCTCCAGGAGCGAGAGCAGCATCAGCCCTGTGACCATGGGCAAAAACGTCCCTGCCAGAATCTCCTCCACCCCGTAGACCAGAAACAGAAAGGCCTGATACCCCAGCCCCGCCGTCACGCTCCCCGTGGCGATTCCCACCGCCAGAAGATAGGCCGGCATCAGGAGCTTTACAAAAAGGACGATGTTTTCCACCGCCGCCCGGGTCGTCCCCATCATCTCCTGAAAACAGCGGATCAGCATCGCCGCCTGCAGGAGATAGACAAAGTAAAAACTCAGGTCCCCTATATGATACTTGTCAAAGACGTCCGTAAAGTGGACCAGCGCCGCGCTGACGACCCCCAGGATCACAAGGCTCACAAAAAGCCCTTTCATGCCGGAAAATCCTCCCGTGAGATTCGTAAGCCCCGCCGCAAAGATCTCCTTGATCACGCCCCAGAGATCCCCTTCCAGGAGCCTGCCCAGCAGAGATTTCAGAGAGAGCTCCGCCCTTGGGAACATCTCCGCCAGGTTCCGGCTCAGCTCGTCCAATCCAAATTCCTGCCAAAATTCCGATAAATCCATAGTCTCCCTTTCTCAGATCAACGTCTGGATCTGGTCGATCACGGTAAACAGCACGGAAAGTCCCGAGAGCATTACCGTGAGTTTTCCAAGGATCTCCACCTGCTCCGCGAGTACGCCGTACCCCGCGTCCCTGCATGTGGAGGAGGCAAATTCGCAGATGTAAGTGACCGCCAGGACCCTCATCAGAGTCCCCAGGAAGTTCCCTCCCGTGCCCAGATATTCCTTCAGGGATTCCAGCGCCGTCATGACCCTTACCATCCTGTCCATGCAGAACCCTAGGACAAAGATCCCCATAGCCAGCCCCAGAAGGAGGGAAAACTGCGGCTTTTCCGCCTTGAAATTCAGGGCAATCAGCACGCCGACGATAGATAAAAGACTGATCTTTATGATATCTTCCATCCCCTAACTCCTCTACAGGGCAAACAAACTCTGAATCGTCTGAAACAGATCGTAAATATAAGGTACGATCCAGGAGAGCGCAAGGACAAGCCCCGCCAGACTGATCAGAAAGGCATGCTCCTCCCTGCCGCTGTGCTTCAGCACCTGTCCCAGGATCGTCACCAGGATCCCCACCGCCGCTATCTTAAAAATCAAACTGACCTCCATGCCCTCTCCCTGCCTTTTCTACATCAGTAGGACCACCAAGAGCAGTCCTCCCATCGCTGCCAGGCTCCACGCCACCCTGCCCTTTTCCCGGCGTCCGGCCCGGCACTCCTCCGCGATCTCCCCGATCCTCCTTTGGCTCCGCTCCAGAGCCCGGACCTGCATTTCCTCCCTGCGCAGGCCCCCCTGGGAGGCGAATTCGTAAAACTGCCTCTCTTCCAAAGGAGGCAGGATCTCCCGGAGCGCTTCTTCCAGCCCTTCCCGAAGGAGATCCTGAAACCTCTCCTCCGGCTTATCCAAAGCCTCCCGCCCGATCCCTGCAAATATCCTCTCAAAATCGTTCCCGGAGCCCTGTTCCAGCTGCAAAAAACACTCTGGAAGCGTCATCCTGCTGTACCGGATCTCTTCCTGCAGACGCTCCAAAATCTCCTGAAGTTCTTCCAATCTTTGGATACGCCTGTCCAGTGCGTATGTGTATCGCAGCGCCGCTCCCAGACACCCCAGAAGGATCATGACCGCGCCGATCAGTTTCATCCCGCCAGCTCCTTTCCGTCTCCAGAAGTCTCCCCTGGGGATCTCCTTCCCTGGGCCTGTCTTTGGCGATCAGCTCTTCCGCGCGGACACATTCCCGCAGGCAGGGAGCGCCTCCGTCCTTTCCCCTCTCCAGAAAGAAAAAGAGTTCAAAGCAATCCTCCAGACGCCTCCTGCGGATATCCTCCACAGAAAGGCCATGGGCGGTGGCGATCACGCTGATCCCGCAGGTGACGGCCCGGCGGATCGCCAGGAGATCCTCCCCGCCGCCGATCTCGTCCACCGCAAGGACCTTTGGGGCCATGGAGCGGATCAGAAGATCCATCCCCAGCGTCTTCGGGCATCCGTCCATCACATCCGTCCGCATCCCCAGATCATTCTGAGGCAGCCCCAGATAACTTCCCGCGATCTCCGACCGCTCATCCACCAGCCCCACAGTCCTCCCGCCGCCGTAGGCGTTTCCCTCCGAGATCTGCCTTACCAGGTCCCGGAGCAGCGTGGTCTTTCCAACTCCCGGCGGGGAGACGATGAGGCAGTTACGCACCCGGTCCCCCCGATAGAGAAAGGGCAGGACCCCGTCCGCCGCACCCGGAACCTGATGGGCGATCCGCAGATTCAGAAAAGAGATATTTTTGATGGTGCGGATCTTTCCCTCCTCCAGCACAACTTGTCCCGCCACGCCCAGCCTGTGTCCGCCCTCCAGGGTCACATACCCCTCCCGCAGCTCCTCCTCGTAGGCGTACAGGGAATACCGGCACAGGTGCAGAAGAAGGTTTTTCAGCCTCTCCTTCGAAAAGCGGACCCCTTCCTCCAGTCTGCCGGAGAGTTCCCCGGATTCTCTCAGAAAGTACTCCCTGCCGTCCAGGTACGCCAGAGCGGGCCGCTCCGCCCGGAGCCTAAGTTCGGTCATCCGGTCCTGCTGCCCCAGCGCCCTTCTCCAGAACTCCCCTTCCTCCTTTGGAAACATCTTATACAGTTCCCCCATGGTCCCTCCCCTGCGTCTGTTCCGGTATTCCCAAGAGGCTGCCCCGCCTGCGCATCTGTTCCGGCTTTCCCACGAGGCTGCCCCGCCTGCGCGTCTGTTCCGGCTTCCTTTCGTCAGGCCGTCCCTCGTCCCATTTTCCAAGGCGGACATCCTTCTGCTTTCTTCACAATATATGAGGACAGGCCGGATATATGCCGGGAAAATTTTTCGAAGCAGAAAAAAGGGCGCAAAAAAGCCGCCTGCACTTGTCAGACGGCTTACAGCATTTTTGCCCCGCGCCGGTCAAAACGGCGAGACAAAAAACTGTTGATAGTTTTATTTGTTCTAAATCGATGGATTGGCTTTAAGAAACCTGACGTTCGCAGACACTCTCCTCCCTATCCCATTGATTGAATGAAAGCGTGAAAGATTTTTCGACTGTTGTCATCTGTCTGATAGGAAAACTCAGGATGCCATTGCACCGCCCACACAAAATGTTGATCCGGCTTATGTACTGCCTCAACGATTCCGTCCGGTGATACTGCCATGACTTTTAATGCCGACGATACGGTTTTTACTGCCTGATGATGATAACTGTTAACCTGTAATTCCCCGACTTGCAGACATGTGTACAAAGGAGAATCCACCGCTATTTTCACGCTATGAACCGGAACATGATAGGGCGGTTTCTGATGATGCTCAATTTCTGACGGGCATTGAGTCGGAATGTCCTGATACAAAGTCCCGCCAAGCGCTGCATTGATAAATTGAATTCCCCGGCATATACCAAGAACCGATTTATCATTCTTTAAGGCTTCCTGCAGTACAATCGTTTCCATTTCATCACGTTTTCTGCAGCATGAAACAAGATTGCCAATGGAAGTTTCCTGATATAACTCCGGCGATACATCCTGACCTCCCGTAAAAAGAATACCATCGCACATACGGACAAGCCGTGCAAGTTCTTCCCTGTCACAGGAAAAAGGAAATATGACCGGCGTTGCACCTGCCTGCGCAATTCCATCCATATATCCTGGCAGCATCCAGATACTTTTTCTTTCGTCATCCCATAACGGCATAACGCCTACAAGCGGTTTCATTTCACATTCCTCCTGCCCTGCAGCCAAGCTGCCGCTACCACTCCTCTGTCTCAGGAATGATTTTATACACTGCTGTGTTCTGGTAGGCCTTAGCTTCTGCATGAGCAAACAGGAGCGTGCCCTCTGCGGGTGAATAAATCTCGTCCACGATTTGACCTTTACAACAGTCAACAATGCAGGCTAATATTTGCCCTTTCCTGACATGCTCTCCTGCACTTACCTTCCCTTCAAAAAAACCCGCGGTCCTGTTGCGAACGGTTATCATGTCCTCCGTAGAAGCCACTTTTGACACATAGCCCACAGATCCGCCGTACTCCAGTATCCCCATCCTCTGTAAGAAACCAAGCACGGATTCCACTGCCCATCTTGCGCTTATTCTGTCGATTTCTTCCGTTGTTGTCGTATAGATGGAAAATGCTTTTGTTGACCATATCTGCCAATTATAATTTAAGGTCGTAGTGTCAAAAGGTCTGGGAGTATGCAGGATCACATAGGGAAATCCAAAATTTTTAGCCAGTTCGACATCTTCAAACCCCGTTTTCATGACACGAATGTGCGGAACGAATCTGCCCGGCATATAGAATGAGGCGAACTGCAGGCCATAGGTATAATCCTTGATTTCCTCAAACAGTCCTCCTGCAATTCTCTGCGTCGTTTCCCCCTCCTGATAACCGGGAAACATTCTGTTAATATCCGTATTGTCAATACTCCAAAATCGTTTTTTAATATTCATGGAATAAGGGTTGACGCAGGGTATCACCAAAATTTCCTTTCCTCCTTTGATACATCCCTTTTCTTCCAGCTCTCTTAATTTTCTCACCAGCTGGGAGCAGCAATACATCTGCTGATTTTCATTGCCCCGCATACTCCCCACAATACAGGCGGCTTTTTCTCCCTGCCCAAACGAAAATCCCGTCACGCGAAAATCGTCACGGTACAATCCTTTTAGTTCAAATAAAGTTTTCTCAGTCATAAAGAATCCTTCCTATCAGGGAGCCTTCATTCACCACCGGATACTCCCGGATCGTGAACAGCCATCCGTCTACGGGCGATTTTATTTCATTTATCACAGTTCCGGACAGCGGATCTATGATCGCTCCGATCCGGTCATTCTTTTTCAGGAAAGTACCATGAACCGTATCTTTCAGGAAAATGCCGGAAGACGGTGCATTTAAGAAACAGACATCTTTATGATCTGAGGATTTCTCCGGCTTTTTTACATCGGGATCGTCACCGTTCCATATCCCCAGCTGATGCATCAAATGAAGGATTCCCTTAAAAAGCTGATCCCCGTACTCCTTCGTAATGCGCATTCCCACGCCCATTTCAACCACCAGCGTGGGCGTACCGACTGCATTCAGGCTATGGGCAAATGTAGACTCCAAAACGGTGCTTGCCCCATGAACCCAGATAAAATCCACATTTGCTTCCTCCGCATAAGGCATCAGCATATCTTCATGCAATTCGTTGATCCGTATCTGCGGCACTTCCGTCAGAAAAATATTGCTTGCGTGGATATCCAGAACAAGTGCGGAACCCGCCACGTCCTGTATGATCTGTGACGCAAGATATTCATTCATATCTCCTTCACTGCTGCCGGGAAAAATCCTGTTCATGTCCAGATCGAACGCAGGGATCCCTCTCGTGATAGAATCAATGCCAAAGGGATTTAATGCCGGATAAATGTCCACTGTTCCTCTTAAATAATCGATATTTTTTTGAATATAATCGGATAATTTATAGCATACATATTGACCTTCCAGCTCATCACCATGAATTCCGGTGACAATGCTGATTCTCTTGTCGGCTGCCTTTTCTTTCGGCTCCAGCCGCATTTTTTTAATTTCTAACGATTCATTGACCGGAAGATTTACCTTTACGACCGTTGTAATCATCCTGCCTCATTCCTCCCATAGCTTGATCCGCCTATATTTCTGAAACCTCTGCCCAAATACTCTGACTCTGTTTTGCCGGCCCCGTGAAGACCCCTCTGTTGATAGAACAATCACTGTAATCCCTGCCGTGGGAAATCTTAATATGAGAGTCACCGACAACCAGATTGTTGGTCGGATCATAGCCTCTCCATTCTGCGCCGTCAAAGATCTCTACCCACGCATGACTCTCTCCTTCCCCCATCAGCATCCCGACCACATACCGCGCAGGTATCCTGTCCTCTCTGCACAGCGACAACATTACATGGGCATAGTCCTGACAGACTCCTCTCCCCAATGCCAGTGCCTCCTCCGCCGTCGTATCTATCGATGTGCTCCCTTTGTCGTATGTGAGATGTCTCTGTACGGTTTCCATATAGAACCGTACTTTTTCCTCCAGTGACATTCCGGCGAAATCTGCCTGTCTCCGGCAATTCAAAAACAATTGACCGATCTGCTCCTGCGGTCTTGTGAGCGGCGTCTGATACTTATATATGGAAATATCCGTCTTTTCCTTTTGACGTTCCATGCCGCAGATACCCGTCACCGCCTGTCCTGTCACATCCACCTGGAACCTGGTATGTTCCCCTTTTTCAGTGCCGTAGAGCATCCTGTTTCCAAAAGAATCATAACTCTCCTGCACCTTGCCCGCCGGGTAAATCCTGTATTCGCACGCCTTAATCTGCTGCGTATCAGTCGTAATCGGCAGGCACTTCAATGTATAAGTGTGGCTGTGTACCGGTTGGGAAAACAAAATTTCCATATGATAATGAAATCGTAAATTTTTCATAGACTAGTCCTGGAGCAGAGTATCTGCCAATTCTACAACCTCATCATAGTCTATGCTTTCCTGTCCCGCCAGTTCGCGCAGCTTACAGAGCTTGCTTTCGTCATAATGCAGATTTGTTTTTGTGATTCTTCCGCTCAATCTGGATATCTCCCTGTTTATGGAATCCCTTTCCGCCTGCAGCCGCCCGTATAGATCCAGCCGCTCAATCCTCTTTCCGGTCTTAATAATATTTCTGATATTTTCATTTTCGATCATATCATCCACAATGCCCCAAAACGCCAGAAGATTGTCTATTATCTTCTGCAGTCCTACGATCGGGGCACTGGCAGTTCTGTTTCTGTTCATATCATACACGCAGAGCTGTATATAAGCGATCGGTTCGCTTCCGATCTCATTGCGAAGCACGATGGCATTGTCATAGGCACGCATCAGATTGGAATAAATGGAATTCGGATCGTCCCCGTCATTGATATACCGCTGGCAGAAATCCTCCCTCGAATGGTATATGTTTGGAATATCCAGCTGAGTACAGAATACCGCGTAATTTTCAACGTCCATATCGATCATTTTGTCAAAACTGTCGGCGAACAATCTCGCCGATGTATATACTCTCTCGGAGTATCTTCCGAGCCAAAATAATCTGTCCGAATTTTCTACTGAGATAATACCCATGTGTCCTTAAAACCTCCTCCTTGTGATGAATTGACAATAAACGAATCGGGATTTCTTGAAAACCGCGTCAGTCCGCTTTTCCATACCATAGGTTCATCTGCCATCAACACAAACGCTCTTAAATCTGCCTTTCTCGGCTTGCGAATACCATCCTCCAAGATATCGATATCCATAAAATCGATGACTTCCTGGGCAATAAACCGCCTCGGTTCTTTTTTCAGGAGCTTTATAAAATCCTCTTTTTCCCGTGCTGTCATTTTATTGGCAAACACAACGCCATAACCGCCGGCCTCAGCCACATCCTTCAGCACCAGTTCGTCAAAATGCTCCAGAACATATTTCATATCTTCCTCGTAAAAAGGCAGATATGTGGGTGCATTCTGTAATATAGCATTCTCGCCCAGATAATATTGAATCATTTTGGGCACAAAAAAATAAATTCCTTTATCGTCCGCGACGCCGTTTCCCGGTGCGTTGATCAGAGCCACATGCCCCTTACGGTACACATCAAATATGTTTGGAATACCGATCACGGATTCTTCATTAAATGTCATTGGATCCAGATACTCGTCAGATATCCGCCTGTAAACGGCGCCTACCTTTTCTTTTCTTCCGGAGTAATCAATAAAATATAAATAATCATCCTCAACCGTCAATTCACTTCCGGTTGCTAAATGCGCGCCCGTCTTTTCCGCAAAATACGAGTGTTCAAAGTAAGCGGCATTGTATCTTCCCGGCGTGAGAATTACCGTATGACCTCCGGTATTGGAATAATCCATCATTGCGCGAAGCATTTTTGTGTAATCCCTGTTATCTTCTATATGATTCGACTCAAAAGTATCGGGACTGCTTCTGCGGCATATTTCTCTGGCAATCATCGGGTAGGACGCCCCGGACGGCACGCGCAGATTGTCCTCCAAAATATACCACTCTTTATTTTTTCCCTGCACAAGGTCAATTCCCGCTATATGAGTATAAATTCCCTTCGGCGGCACAACGCCGTCACAGGCTGCCAGGTAACCTGATGAAATATATACAAATTCCTCCGGCACTACCTTGTCCTTTATAATTTTTTTCTCACCGTATATATCCCTGATAAAGCAATTGAGAGCCGTCACCCTCTGCTTTAATCCTTTTTCCAGAAAACTGAACTCTTCTTTCCCGATCACTCGCGGAATCGTGTCAAACGGGAATAGCTGCTCTCTGAACTCATTATTTTTGTAGATTCCAAATTTTACGCCATAGCGTGCCAGCAGCTCATTTACTGTCTCAGATTGTCTGGTCAATTCAAAATCCTTCATCGCATTTCCCCGCTTTCTTTTCTATATTTTTGAATCTCATCAGCCATAGCGACAAAAAAGGCGTTTGGATATTCCATACGCCTTCGTTTCGCCAATCATTTTAATATTTGCTTTTATGGTCGTATGATAGCATTGGTAATTCTCACTTGTCAATGTGCACTTTTGCGATATTTTGCAATATTTCGCATTAACATTTTGCAATTTTTCACATTATTTCCGTTTATTTGCAGTTCAGAAAGGTTAAACTGGAAAAGATATCTGTGAATTTAAATTGCACTTTCTGTCGAATTATGGTAATATCCTCTTGGGACTACCAAGATGGTAGGCGGTTAGCCCTCTCCGGAGGGACTGGTCTACATTCTGTTTCGGTCGGCGCAAAACCTGCGTCCGCCGGTGCAGTGTGCCCCTCCAATCACATAGAAACCCGCAAGGGAATCGAAAGGAAAGGAGGGCTGAGCCATATGGATATTTTGGGACTGATTGCAGTGCTGAGTTTCGGCTTGACCTGCTTTGGAATCGGATACTCTTTTGGTAAAGATAGTAACAAGACACAGAAATAGCCGCCCTGCTCCGCAAAAGTGAGGCGGCTATTTCTGTCATAATCATTTGAACGGGCTAACCGTCTATCGGCAGCTCCTGTGGGACATCTGTTTGCGCAGATGTCCTTCTTTATGCTCAATATACCACAATCTCCAGAGTACCGCAAGTATTTTTCCGCGTTTTTCATATTCTGCTCCGCTGTCTCCGATCGTGAAACTGATATGACAAGGCAAAATATCCTTCAGGCGCAGCCTTGACTTGATTCCCCTGTCAAACCCTTCAAAAAGATGCTCACTGCCTTAAAAGAATGCAAACATGGCAACAAGCGATATTGCGTTTCCGAGAATATGCGAAAGGGTGCTGACAACGCAATTGCCCGACTTATGATAGATCACCGAAAAAATCAAACTGTCGATGAATACGCAGGCGACATCATAAAGTATAACTCCCAGGTTTCCTGCGGCAATATGCCCCGCTGCAAAAGTAATCGATGAGACAACCGCGCAGAGCCAAAACGGAAGGATCTTCATGCCTTTCCCAAGGAAAAATCCACGATATGCGATCTCCTCGCCAAATGCCGCAATGACAACCTGACCTATCAGCAGTATGGTTTTATCAAAAGACAGGATAGAACCCACCCGCCCCATTTCATGGGCGGCAAATTCTCCGCTGAAAATCAGGTTTCCAACGACCAGCGTTACAATGCCGCTCACGCTTGGCAGCAGTGCCCAGGCAATCACTCCCGGTTTTTTAAGATCCTCCATAATAGTATGAAAACGCAATCCCGATTCGGAGCCTTTTGCTTTGCCGGCAGCTTCCGTGAGAAAGAAAAATGCGATCCCCACAAACACGGAATACCCTGCTATTGTCGAGGACGGCACAACTTTCGTCACCGTCAATAATATCATGACTGCCGCACCTGTCATCGTGAGGACAATACTCTTTTTGTCATTCGCAATCACTTGTTTACTAAAACTTCCCACACCGAAAAGGTGTGTTGAACCTTGAAAATTCAATAATATAGGCAATAAAATAAGCACAGA
>CANQCF010000022.1 GCA_947589505.1 uncultured Acetatifactor sp.
TGGGAACGGAGCATATATACAAGGAAAATGGAGCCAGAAACAGGCCCCTTTTCGCATCTGCAAGTGGCAAACTCGGGATATATCACGCCCAGGGGCAGTTGTCAACAACTTTTTTCGACTTTTTTACGGACTTTTTTTCAGACTTTTTGAACGTTTCTCT
Organism: uncultured Acetatifactor sp.; assembly: GCA_947589505.1. Taxonomy (GTDB): domain Bacteria; phylum Bacillota; class Clostridia; order Lachnospirales; family Lachnospiraceae; genus Acetatifactor. The sequence goes on from CANQCF010000022.1 coordinate 161, forward strand.
TCATGCTCTTTCTGCGTTTTACAAGCCTCAAAATCCGGTCCGGAGTGCCCTGCCGACGTCTATATTTCCAAAAGAGACTTTATTTGAACAGGATCGTCGACTCCCCATCAGCCTTCTTTCCCCGCATCGTCAGAGAATTTATTTCCGTCCCTTCTTCTATCTCCGTTAAAAGTACCAATTCCAGACTGTCCCCTGACGCAATCTTTCCCTGATAGGTCGCCAGATCATTGTCCAGCATGGTGAGCATTTGGGAACTTGTATGGCTGCCGTTTACCGTGATCCGGTATGTGATATCCTGATTCAAAAGATCGATGTTCTGGGTCGCGTCCGTGTCATTCTTCAGGACAAACTGCAGAGCAAGGATTTCCATTCCCGCCGATGCGTCAAATCCGGTCATATCGTCAGGATACCTATCAGAAGTAAAATATCCCGTGTATTGGATGCCGACACCGCCGGGCAGTTCAAACAGATCCTCCAGAGCGCCATACTGCACCGACGGCACATCCGATACCTCTTCCGAGCCCTGATTTTCGGGGACCTTGGGGTTTTCCGGACTTTCCGTCGGCTCCACAGAAGGATATTGCACATTCCAGGCCGCCCTCTTCTCCTCCTCTTTCTGCATTTCCTCCTCAGACATAAGCCTCATTCTGCTTTGAGAGTCATATTTTATAAGAAGATTCGCCGCATACTCAGCAACCTGATCCATCTGCCCGTCATTCAGATTCGGAAGTTTTGAACCACAGCCCGTAAAGGGAAGAGCAGCAAGCAAAAGCGCTCCTGCCAGAAATCCCCTGCCAATCGCCGTATGAATTCCGTTGCTGTTGTGTTTCCATTTTTTAATCATCTGAAAACTTCACCTGTACGCACCCGGCCCTGTGCTGCCCTTTCAGCCGGCGGATGCCCTTTCTGTTCCTTAGCGACTTTTATTATACTATACTTTACGCCCGACACCAAGTCTTTTTTATAATTTTCAAAATACCATGTTTACACGCGTAAATCATTTATCATTCTTTCTTTTGACTTATATTCACTTTATAGCATGCATTCATTCTATACATCGCGTATTGCTTCATGAAACCGCTTATGATATTGCCCCGATTTTCATTTATTTTTGCAGCCGGATCGTTAATACTGCCATCCGTTCATGTGTATGTTTTCTCATAGAAATACTCCCGGTACCTCTCCGCCTCCGTCCGACTGCAGTCCGCCTCGATCCGGATCCCCTCCGGCAGGTACTCCCTGACCCGAACGCCGGACTGCTCCATCAGCTTTGAGGCTTCGCCTCCTTTCTCGTAGGGGAACAAAAAAGTGTGGACGCGATTTCCCTGATACAGCTTCTCCCGAATCATCTCCGCCAGCTCTCCTATCCCCAGATCCCTGGACGCCGCCATATAAATGCGGTCCCCGCACACCCGGGGAAGTTCCATAGGTTCCGCCAGATCCGCCTTATTATAAACCAAAATTCGCGGAATTCCCCCGGCGCCCAGCTCCCGGAGAGTCTGCTCCGTCACCTCCATGTGGCGCCTGTGGTCCTCGTCCGAATAGTCCACCACATGTATCAAAAGGTCGGCGGACCGAACTTCCTCCAGCGTAGAACGGAATGCCTTGATCAGGTCATGGGGCAGCTTGTCGATAAATCCCACCGTGTCCGAGATCAGAAACGCCCTGTGATCCGAAAATTCCAGGCTCCGGACGCTGGTATCCAGGGTAGCAAACAGCATATCCTGCTCCAGCACCGTCTTTTCCTTCCGGGAGCCGAATCTGCCGACCATGCGGTTCAGAATCGTGGATTTTCCGGCATTGGTGTACCCCACCAGCGCCGCCCGGGGTGTGCCGGAGCGGTCCCGGCGTTTCCGCATGGTCTCCCTGCTGCCCTCGATCTCCAAAAGTTCTTTCCGAAGCTCGCTGATCCGGTGCTCAATCTTACGCCTGTCCAGCTCCAGCTTTGTCTCTCCGGCGCCTTTATTGCTCATAGCGCCGCTGGCGCCTCCCTGCCTGCCGAGGGCCTCCCGCAGACCCACCAGCCTGGGAAGCATATACTGCAGCCGCGCCGTCTCCACCTGAAGCTTTGCCTCCCGGGTCTGGGCCCGCAGGGCAAAAATATCCAGGATCAGGTTCGTGCGGTCCAGGATATTCCTCTCCAGCTGATTCCCCAGGTTCCTCATCTGGGAGGGCGTCAGCGCGTCGTCAAAGATCACTTCCCCTGCCTCGGTGGTCTCAGCCAGTTCCCGGACCTCCCGCACTTTTCCGCTGCCGATATAAAACGCCTGGTTCACCGTCTCCAGATTCTGGGTGACGATCCCGACGACTGTTTTCCCGCAGGCCTGCGCCAGCCCCTTTAACTCCGCCATGGAGCGCTGAAACTCTTCCTCCGGGCGCCCTGTGTTGAGCCCGACCAAAATCACTCTAGTTTCCGTTATTTCCGCGTTTTCTTCCCACATATTCCTCCCACAACAGTCACAAAGCCCCGCCGAAGCCAGCCGGCCCTCTTTAATCTATGCCCTCGCCTTCCGCGCTCTCCAGCTCAAACCAGAACAGAACGCCGTCCTCCCGGTTCTCCACGCCATAATTCTGATTCAGCGCTTCCATGACCGCCTTTACGATAGAGAGTCCGACGCCGCTGCCGCCGTACTCCCGGGTCCTGGCCTTGTCCACCTTGTAAAACTTATCCCAGAGATAGGGCAGGGATTCCTCCGGAATCGGATCCCCGGTGTTGAAGACGGAGATCCGGACCTTTTTCTCTCTTTTCTCTATGGTGATACGGATCTTTTTCTCCCCGGTGCAGTAATGCAGTGCGTTTGAAAAATAATTCTGAAAGACCTCCTCCACCATAAATTCATCCGCCCAGACATGACAGGGCGGGTATTTCGGCATCTCCACCGAAATATTCTGCTGTTTCGCCAGAAGGACACCCGATTGTAAGATATTCGTGAGGAGCTGCGCGATATCCATGCGCTCCATATTGACAGTATCATTTCCAAATTCCAGCTGGTTCAGCGTCAAAAGTTTCTGTACCAGCGTGTTCATCTTCGTGGCCTCGTCCACGATCACATCACAGTAAAAATCCCGGCTCTCCGGGTCGTCCCCCATACCCTCCTGCAAACCTTCCGCGTATCCCCGGATCAACGCCAGTGGCGTCTTCAGCTCATGGGACACATTCGCCAGGAACTCCCGGCGCATCTGATCCACCCGGTCCTTCTTCTCAATATCCCGCTTCAGCTCGTTGTTCGCCGTCTTCAGCTCCGATATGGATTTTTCCAGGGACTCCGAGAGCTTGTTCATATTTTCTCCCAGAAGTCCGATCTCCGTCTTTGCCTTCCCCTCATATTTCGCGTCGAAATCCAGGTGCACCATTTTTTCCGAAATGCTGTTCAGCTCCAGGATCGGACGGGTGATCCTGCCCGCCACGATCCAGATGATGAATCCGCCCAGAACGGCCCCCACCAGACCTACATAAAAGAAAAAAGTATCCGCCATCTGCGCGCTCTCCCGAATGCTCTCCAAAGGCGTCTGCATGATAAACGAGATACCGGAACTCAGTCTTCCGTACATCTCCAGAAAACCGCTGCCTTTTCCCCCGATCCTCTGGATCTGATAGTCCTCTCCCTCCTGAAGCAGATAAGTATTTTCCATGGGGAAACCGAAGATGTACCCAAACAGCCGCATCTCCAGCCGTTCCCCCCCGTTTTCGGAGGCGTACTGTGTCTCGGAATCAGAGTCCATGACAAAAGCCGCCATATTAAAGCTGCTGCAGATCTGATCCAATTTTTTCTGAAACTCTTCCGAGTCATAACTGTCGCTCTCCGCCGCCGCTTTAATGGAGATATAGGCGTCATAGATAATCTTCGTCTTTCGGTTCAGATAATAATCTTCCAGAAACAACGTGTTGACCAGCCAGCACAGAAGTATGACACTGCTCATCAATACAATAAATATTCCCGCAAACTGTCGTTTGATCGAATATTTCATTTCTCGTTTTCTCCCGTCAGATACTCTTTACATTTTGACCTCGTCCCTGACCTCCCCCAATCTTTCCTTATTCCTCCAGCTTATATCCCACGCCCCGGATGGTGAGGATCTGGTCCCCCGCCTCCCCCATCTTGCTGCGGAGTTTTTTTACATGGGTGTCGATCGTCCTGGGCTCCCCGTAGTAATCATAGTTCCAAACATGGTTCAGGATCGTCTCCCTGGACAGCGCCATCCCCTTGTTTTCCATAAAATAAGCGAGCAGCTCATACTCCTTAAAGCTGAGGTCGATAGGCTTCTCGTCGATAAAGACCTGATGGGCCCCCTTGTCCATGCGGATCCTTCCACAGGTCAGGATTTCCTCTTTGCTCAGCTTGTTCGTCCTCCTCAGGATCGCCTCCACCCGGGCCACCAGAATCTTCGGGCTGAAGGGCTTCGAAATATACTCATCCACCCCCAGCTGGAACCCCAGGAGTTCGTCCTGCTCATCCGTCCTGGCAGTCAGCATGATGATGGGGACTTTGGAAAATTCCCGGATCTCCCTGCACACCTGCCATCCGTCCACCTTCGGCATCATCACGTCCAGGATCAGAAGGGCAATATCCTTCTCCCGAAAGAAGATCTCCAGCGCCGCCTCGCCGTCCTCCGCCTCCAGTGCTTCGAACCCGGCCTTATTCAGATAATCCCGAACAAGTTTCCGCATCCTGCTCTCATCATCTACGATCAATACTTTTAATCTCTCCATGACCGAACACCTCCCTGGGCTGAACCTTCTCTCCTAAACATATCGTTCTGAAATTCAAACCTTGTTTGCAGTACCGCTCCTACGGCTATATCATATTTGTTACTTCTTCGCTTTCTGAAAGGATCCGTTCAACTCTCAGTATGATTATACCCATGAATTATGTCTTCTGTGTGAAAACAGCAGGACAGCTTGTCCTGCCGTCACCTATTAATCGCCCTCTCTGAAAAGCTGCAGCTCCTTCTCCTTCACTGCCTGCTCTCTCTCGGTGAGTTCCTGCTCCCAGGCGGCGTACTTATCCGTAATCGCCCTCTCATAGTTCAGGATGTTGGGCTGGTCGGCGTACAGGGCGATAACAAACATGGCGATGACTGCCAGGACCAGCAGGACGTTCAGAATAACGCTGACCCGGAACCGGTAATCCCTCTCCGCCTTTTTCTGCTCCTGCGCGCTGTTTCTCATTCCGCCCGGCCTTCCGGTTCCCGCCGGTTTTATTCCCCCGGCCCCGGTTCCCGACTCCGGTTTCAGCCCTCCTGCTCCGCTTTCCATCTCCGGATTCGTCTCCCCGGCTCCATTTTCCGACACCGGTTTTGTTCCACCGGCAGCACTCCCCGCCAGGACGGGCACCTTCGGAAGGACCTCCTCCAGGGCGCTCTCCTCCCGCACCAGGAAATCCCGCATGCCTTTCAGATAAAACAAACCGACGACAGTGCGAAACACCCCATCCCGCACCGCCTTTTCGTATATGGCCCGCACCTTCTGCAGATCCCCGTAATCGATCTTAGACTCCAGAAACTGAATCTGCCGGTTCTCCTTCTCGGCCATCTGGGCCTCTTCGGCAGTTTCAAACAGAAAACCGTTTACGATAAACCCTTTTTCACTTTCCACAAAACCATCCTCCCTATCGGTCCTTCCTCTCTATCAGTCCTTCCCCCCTATCGGTCCTTCCTCTCTATCAGTCCATCCTCCCTATCAGTCCTTCCTCTCTATCGGCCCGGCACTTTCTCCCTAACGACCCTTCCGCCGCTTCCTGTCCTGCTGTTTTTCCGATTTCCGCTCATACTCCCTCTGGCGGATCAGACCTTCCACATATTCGTTCACATCCATTCCGCTCTCCGCGGCCTGAGATTTCAAAATCCGAAATACGTCGCCGGGGACCTCGATCACATCGTCATTGTTCTTGATCCTTGTGTAGTACTCCACAAAGCCCGCGCTGATCACGCCGGTGGGAACGGCGACCGCGCAAACCCCCAGGATCGCTATGACAATGGCCGCGATCCTGCCCCCGAGAGTGATGGGGTAGATATCACCGTAGCCTATGGTCAGGACTGTGGACGCCGCCCACCAGATACCGGAGAACGCGTTGTTAAAGATCTCCGGCTGTGCCTCGTGTTCAAACCCGTACATGCAGAGGGACGCCGCCAGGATCAGCATGGCAATGATAAAGATAGACGAAAAGATCTGATTTTTCTTATCCTTTAAGACGCCCGCAACCACATTGAACGCGTCAAAGCTCTTGTTGATCCGGAACATCCGCAGGATCCGGACCGCGCGGATCATGCGCAGCGCCACAATGCCGTTGGAGTACAATTCCGAAAAATAAGATAAAATAGTCAACAGATCCACGATCCCGTAAAAGGAAAACACAAACAGCAGGGCCGCCTTCCACCAGGGCCGCCCCGGATACAGGTAATCGCTGGTGTAGAGCCGCAGCGCATACTCCACGATAAAGACAATGATCGTATAAAACTCAATATGGCTGAGCAGGTTCCCGTACGCCGAAAACTGTTCGAAGGTTCTAAGGAACGTGACCGTAATGCTCAGCACGATCATACAGACAATAAAATAATCGAAGATCTTGCTGGGGATATCCACCTGTGTCCCGATCTGGATAATGTCAAATATTCTCTTTTTATAACGTGATTTCTTCAATATTTTCTTTCCTTATTCTTTTTCTGGGCTTTTTAGTTTTGTCCTGTCTTTCGATCCTGGGGGCTTTTTAGTTTTGTCCTGATTTTCGGTTTTGTCCTGTTTTTTCGATTCTATCCTGTTTTTGGTCCTGACTTGTTTTTTTGTGTTTTTCCCTCTTATACTTTTCCAGTATTTTGCAGTCTTATGTAATCCTTTTGCCCTCCGCACTCTTACGGTCGTTTCAGCAGTCTTGCGCTTTTTTGACCCTCTGCGGTTCTTTTTCTCTCTTGCAGTCTTTTCAGGCTTTTATGTTTTTTGGTTCTCTGTATTTTTTTCTTACGCTTTTCCGCCGCACCGGAACCCTGCCGCTTCAGCCCGTCTTTATCCCAGGACCAGCATGATCAGCCGCATGAGGAACGCGCAGGCCCAGGCGATACAGCACTGTCCCACCACCACGAACAGCGCCCACTTTCTTCCGAGCTCCCTTCTGACAGACGCCACCGCCGCAACGCAGGGCGTGTACAGAAGGCAGAACACCAGAAGCGGTGCCACTGCCGCCGGAGAGAGCACGGCCCGGATCGCCTCTGTCGTCCCGAACAGGACGGTCAAGGTGGACACCACGCTCTCCTTTGCGAGAAAGCCGGAGATCAAAGCCGTGGAGACGCGCCAGTCCCCAAAGCCCAGGGGCCTGAACAGCGGCGCCAGGAACCCGGCGATCCCCGCCAGGATGCTGTCCCGGGAATCCGTCACCAGGGAAAGCCGAAGGTCGAAGGTCTGCAGGAACCAGATAACCATGGTCGCCAGAAAGATCACGGTGAAGGCCCTCTGCAGGAAATCCTTTGCCCGCTCCCAGAGGAGCTGGAACACATTCTTCATCCCGGGCATGCGGTAATTCGGAAGCTCCATCACAAAGGGCACCGCCTCCCCCTGAAAGATCGTTCTCTTAAACACCAGCGCCGTGACGATCCCCATCAGAATCCCCAGGAAATACAGTCCGACCATGATCAGTCCGGCGTATTCCGGGAAAAACGCCTCCGTAAAGAAACCGTAGATCGGCAGTTTCGCTGAGCAGCTCATAAACGGCGTCAGGAGGATCGTCATCTTTCGGTCCCTCTCGGAGGAAAGGGTCCTTGTGGCCATCACTCCGGGCACCGTACACCCGAAACCGATCAGCATGGGCACCACGCTCCGCCCCGAGAGTCCGATCTTTCGGAGCAGTTTATCCATGATAAAGGCCACTCTCGCCATATAGCCCGTATCCTCCAGGAGCGAGAGGAAGAAAAAGAGCGTGACAATGACCGGCAGGAAACTCAAGACGCTCCCCACGCCGGTAAAGACCCCGTCTATCACCAGGGAACGCACCGTCTCGTTGATATGCCAGGAGAGGAACGCGGCGTTGACCGCTTCCGTAACCCGGCCGATCAGCACCTCCAGGAGATCCTGCAGCCAGGCGCCGATACAGTTAAAGGTCAGCCAGAAGACCAGTCCCATGATCAGGATAAAAGCGGGGATCGCCGTATATTTTCCGGTCAGGAACCGATCCAGCTTCGCACTTCTCTCGTGTTCCCTGCTCTCCCGGGGTTTTACCACCGCCTCTTTCACCAGCTTTTCGATAAAGAGAAAGCGCATGTCCGCGATGGCCGCCGCCCTGTCCAGCCCTCTCTCTTGCTCCATCTGGCAGATGATGTGCTCCAGCATCTCCTTCTCGTTCTGATCCAGATTCAGGGCGTTCAGGATATGTTCGTCCCCTTCCACCAGTTTTGTCGCCGCAAAGCGCACCGGTATGCCCGCCTTCTTTGCGTGGTCCTCGATGAGATGAATGATCCCGTGCAGGCACCTGTGCACCGCGCCCCCGTTGTCGTCCGGGCCGCAGAAATCGTTCCTGCCGGGCTTCTCCTGATATTTCGCCACATGGACAGCGTGCTGCACCATCTCGTCCACGCCCTCGTTCTTCGCCGCCGAGATCGGCACCACCGGGATCCCCAGGGCCGCCTCCATCCGGTTGACGTCGATGGAACCCCCGTTGCCGTTCATCTCGTCCATCATATTCAGCGCCAGTACCATGGGCACCTCCAGCTCCATGAGCTGCATGGTCAGGTAAAGGTTTCTCTCGATATTGGTGGCGTCCACGATGTTGATGATCCCGGTGGGCTTCTCATGGATCAAAAACTGTCTGGTCACGATCTCCTCATTGCTGTACGGGGAGAGGGAGTAGATTCCCGGAAGGTCCGTGATCTCCGTGTTGCTCATGCCCCGGATCTCCCCGCTCTTTCGGTCCACCGTCACCCCGGGGAAATTCCCCACATGCTGGTTGGAGCCCGTGAGCTGATTAAAGAGAGTCGTCTTGCCGCAATTCTGGTTTCCCGCCAGGGCAAAGGTAAGGGTCACATCCTCGGGCAGAGGATTTTCCCCCTCTTTCACATGGTACCTGCCGCCCTCGCCCAGTCCCGGATGCTCCACGCTCCTGGGTCTCTGGGGCTTTGCCTCTTCCTTTTTCCCGATCTTTTCCTGCCGGATCCGAATGTCAATCTGGGCCGCGTCCGCAAGACGCAGGGTCAGCTCATATCCGTGGATCCTGACCTCCACCGGATCCCCCATGGGGGCGTATTTTACCATGGTCACCATGGCCCCGGGCACCAGGCCCATATCCAGGAAACGCTGCCTCAGGGCGCCCTTCCCGTTTACCGCAAGAATCTCGGCCGAACTTCCGATCTCCAGCTCTCTTAACGTCATATTCCCACACATTCCGCCGTTTTAGGCTCTTTCTATATAACAGTCCGCCCGGCCACGAAACCCAGAACCGCCGGCAGCGCGCTCACGCCTCTTTCCGCAGACCTGACAATACGCAACGCCTTTTTTGAAACAAGGCAAGCCCAAAAGCACAAAAAGCGCGCCGGCACACCTCTTCGGACAGCGCAGGCCGGACTGCATCAAATCCTCCTATATTATAGCACACTTTAACAGTATGGCAATCAAAAAAAGAGGGTCGAAAAACGACCCTATTTTTGTTCTGTATAGTACCCCGCCTGTGCCTCCCAGAGCTGCCGATACTTTCCCGCCTCGTTGAGCAGCCCCTCATGGCCGCCGTCCTGAACAATCCGCCCGCTGTCGAATACCAGAATCCTTTCGCAGAATCTGCAGCTCGAAAGCCTGTGGCTGATGAAGACCGAAGTGCAATTTTTTGAAATTTTGTTGAAATTTTCATATACCGCGGCCTCTGCGAGAGGGTCCAGGGAAGCCGTGGGTTCGTCCAGGATCACGAAGGGCGCCTCCTTATAAAGCGCTCGTGCGAGCGCGGTCTTCTGCTCCTCGCCGCCCGAAAAATCCAGGCCCTCTATGTCATATTCCCTGCCCATGCAGAAGTCCAGCGCAGATTTTCCGTCCGCTTCCGCCTTTTGGTCAAGCTCCTCCAGCTTCTGCGACATTCCCGCACGTTTGAGACAGTCTCGCACCTTCTTTTCATCATATCCAAGTTCTGCAGAGACATTGTCTCCAAGCGAAAAATCAAACAGCCGAAAATCCTGAAAAACAACTGAAAACAGAGACATATATTCGTCGCTGCGGTACCGCGTAATGTCAATGCCGTTGAGCAAAATCTTCCCTTCGGTCGGATCGTAGAGACGGCACAGCAGCTTTATGAAGGTGGATTTTCCCGAGCCGTTTTCACCGACTATCGCGATCTTGTCGCCTATTTTGAACTTCATCGAGACATGCCGAAGCGCCCAGAAATCAGTGCGCGGATACCTAAAGCTCACGTCCCTGAACTCGATCTCATAGTCGAGGTCGTCCCGTTTTTCCACTGCAAGCGTGCCCTTATACATGCTGTTCGGCAGGTCAAAGAATTCATAGGTCGTTTGCAGATACCCCGTATTGAAGCGAACCTCGGCGACAATCGACGCGAGGTCGTCAATGGCGTTCACAAAGCGGCTGATCGCGCCCTCATACAAAACGAAACTGCCTATTCCGAATGCCCCGCAAAACGCCTTTGCCGCGACATAAAGATGAATAAGCACCTGCATGGCGGCGGTTTTCGGAGCGTCAAGGGCGCCGTAAATCAGCCTGATCTTCTGCATCTTTAAGAGCCACGACGGCCGCAGAAGATACTTTTTGTACTCGTTCAGCACGATTGGATGAAGGCCAAAAATCGTCATGTCTTCGCCCCAAAGGTTTCCGTAGGCGACATAGCGGCGGTTTATGAGGGAAATGCCGCTTCGCGCGTCATTCTCACGGCTTCGCCGGCTGATTCCAAGTCTTGCGGTCAGAAAGGAAAACGCCCCGATCAGCATGAGCATCAGCATCGCAGACCATGGGGAATTGATAAACCCCAGTATTCCGCTGAACTGTCCCGAGGCCCCCGCAAAAAGTGCGGCGGCTGTCAACGAGAGGGAAAGTATAAGCTCAGCAATCGCTTCCACCATGCCCGGAACGATATATAAAACATTCATCAGTCCGCCGTAGATGGTTCTCGTGTTCGCGTCAATCTTCTCGCTGAGGAGCCTTACATCGGGATCTTCAAGGTGCTCATACTGCAGCCTGCAGTTTTCGTCGAACAGGATCAGGGCATATCTGGAATAATTCTGACTGTCCAAAACCGACGTCTTCATCTGCATGACGCGGGTGAGCACCGAGAACATAAAACCTCCGAAGACAGTCAGGCAGGCAAATAAGATCAATCTGTCCTTATCTCTTGCGCCTGAGATCTCGTCCAGGAGCAGCGCCGACACCGCCAGGGAAAAGTAAGCCGAGACCCTCTGCAAAATCCTCTGGATCATCGCAAAGGTCCAGTACTTCGGCGCATAGCCGCGCCATATCTTCACCGCCCGCTTAAGGCAGTAAAAATCGTCTTTCAGGGTGATTTTAGCCATTTTGCAGAACCTCCTCCTGATAATATTTTGCCTGAACGTCGAACAGCTCCCGGTATTTACCGTTTTTCGCCATCAGCTCGTCATGGGTTCCCACTTCGGCAAAAGCCGCGCCGTCCAAAAGAAAAATCCTGTCACAGAAGCGTGTCGAGGCGAGGCGGTGGGAGATAAATACTGATGTGGAATTTTTAGAGATATCGTTGTAGCGGCGATAGATTCTGTCCTCGGCGATGGGGTCCAGCGCCGCCGTAGGCTCGTCCAGGATCATGCAAAGCGGGTTTTTATAGATGAGCCGGGCCAAAAGCAGCCTTTGTTTTTCACCGCCCGAGAGATCCACAGCGTCGTCGTTCACAGTGCGGTCAAGCGGCGTTTTTAATCCCATCGGCAGACTGTTCGCCTTGTCCCTGAAGCCCGAAAGTTCTACAGCGCGCTCCAGCCTTTCGCGGTCGATCTCCTCCTCGTTGACGGTGCAGGCGATGTTCTTTTCCAGCGACACCGGCAGAAGATTGTATTTCTGCGGGACTATCCCGAACAGGGAATACATCTCGTCGCGGTTATATTCCAAAACCGTGTGGCCGTCAAGCAGCACCTCTCCCTCGTCCGGAAGCAGCAGCCCGCACATCAGCCGGACAAGAGTGGTCTTCCCCGCCCCGTTAAGGCCCACAAGCGCGATCTTCTCGCCCGCTTCTATTTTAAACGATATGTTTTCCAAGACATTTTTCTCCCCCTTGGGGTATTTGTAGGTGACGTTTTTGAACTCGATGGAAAACGGCCTTTGGGGAATGGGTATGCCCTCGCCGTGGTTGAGCCTGCCCTCGTAATCAAGGAGTTCCCGCAGATCGCTTACCTGCGCCGCCCCCTCTTTGACCTGCTGGAACCGCCATGCTATGCCGCCCAAGAGTCCCGCAAGGGAGCTTATCGCGGAGATGTAAAGAACAAACTGCGCCGCGTCGACCTCGCCGCGAAGCGCTTTGTAGATGAGGAACGCATAGGCCAGACCGTCTCGCAGCAGCACTATGAGAAAGTCGACAAGCGAGACGACAAATCCCCGGCGCTCATGCTTTTTCTGCCACTCGAGAGCTTCCCCGATATGTTTGGAAAAGCGCTCGTGCAGGGGGCCCGCCATGTTGTAGAGGCGGATTTCCTTTTGATACTCGAGTCTTTTTGCGACATTCGATGAAATATAACCCTTTCTGAGCTCGGCGGCGTTTCTCTGATCCCGCTCCTGATAATGCTTTGCCCACTGCCAGTTTGACATGCGGCGGCTCACGACCGCACCGATGATCAAGACGATCACTACCGCCGGATGAAGCATGGAAACTGTCGCTCCGAAGAGGAAAAATTTTATGATCTCCCCGACCGTCTCGGCTAAGATCATCGGAAAGTGGGTCGCATGGGAGTGGTCTCTGGCGGCAACGTCCGCTCTTTGCTTTATCTCCATATAGGAAACGTCATAGAACAGATAATTGTCGGCGTTTCGCGCCTTCTGCTGTTGCAGATACGCCTGCAGGTTTAACATATGAAACTCGGCATTGTTGACGATCGAATGAAGCGTTCCGTTCGCCGCGTCCACGATCGCCCGCGCCAGGACTATCCCCGCGATCACAAGCGCGATATAGCCGAAATCGGAATATCCGCCGATGGCGTTTATCATCGCCGGGGAGGCATAGAGTCCAAAGGCCGCCGCTAAAAGCGACAGCGGCACTACCGCAAGCCCCACGAACACCAAAAACCGCTCGTTTTCCCAGAGCATCCGGTAGATATATGCCACGCAGGAGAACATGCCGTACTTCGGCTTGTGCTTTTGCTCTTTTTCTTTTTTTGACATGTTGATATCCATTCCTTTCACTTTTCCTGGTCACAAAACACCTTGAAAATGAGTCGGTACAAACCTTGCATGCATTTTCTAAATCCGTACTTTTCACCACGTTTTTAGGATAGCACAACTGCGCAGGAAAATGTTCATCCAGAATACGAAATGCTTTTTTTCGTGTACGAAATGCTTTTTTAAGAAAATCAAGCCGGAAAACGGAGTCCCGACGTTCAGAAGCCGATCGACCGTGAAATAGTTTTCAGCAGCACGTGATCTATGGAATTTATCTTGGATAAAAGTCAAAGTGTAAGAAGGCCGGACACAGAAAAAAGACAGAAGGCTCAGCTCCTGTCTTTTTCTGTCAACGGTATTAAGATTTCCGCCGTGAATCCGCCGTCCTCGCTGTCGGCTGAGAAATAGCCCCCATACTTTTTTACAACCGCTTCGACCCGCCTGAGACCGAAACCGTGGTCTGCGCCCTTCAAGGATTCAAAATGGCTGCCGCTTTTCGTCTGCTTCTTTCCCGCGGCATTCGTCACCGAAAGGTAAAACTGCGTGTTTTTCCTGCCCATATAGACGCGGATAAAGCGGGCTTCCGGCTCAAGCCGCCTGTTTTCCTCCACCGCGTTGTCCAGGAGATTGCCGATTATGACGCAAAGGTCGATATCCGAAACCGGCGTTCCCTCAGGAATCTTTGCCTTGGCATTCACAGGAATTTCATTCTGCGCCGCAATACCCAGCTTGCCATTTAAAATCGCGTCGACCATCACCCGCCCCGTCTTTATGACCGTGTCTACCGTCGTGAGGTCGTCATTCAGGTCCGAAAGATAGCGGCTCACCTCGTCATACTTCCCAAGCGCCATTGAAGCCTGCATAGCCTGAATGTGGTTGTGATAGTCATGCCGCCATCCGCGCATTTTGCGATACATTGACTCGACCTCGTCACAGTATTTTTGCAGCAGCTCCGACTGGTATCTCTCAATTCTCTTGTTGATCAGCTTATCTAATATCATTTTCCGGCCCTTATATCTCTATATAGTTTTTGTGATTTTATCACGTTTTCTAAGTTTCTAGGTTTTCTAAATGTTCCAGGTTTTATGAGCTTTGGGGGTCTGGGTTTTTGGTGTTGGGGACTCTGGACTTTTGATGTTTTGGAGTTTCTAACTTTTTGGGGGTTCTGAACTTTCTGCACAATCGGCCCACTCACCCCAATCATGTAGAAAAAACCACTAAGAACAGTTTTTATCTTCTTCCCTCTAACCCTCTATCTACTATCAAAAAAGCTCAATAATTTTCTGTCCGACCCTGTCCGCCATGCCCCGGCTGATGGGCACAGTTTCCCCACTTTTCAGTATCACCTCCGTGCGGTGGATCCTCAGGACCTCCCGGAGATTGACGATAAAGGAGCGTTGAACGCGCAAAAAATACTCGTCAAGCCGCGTTTCCAGCTCGGAAATCGGGGTTTTCAGGCGATATTCCCCCGAAGCCGCATGTATCACAGAATACTGCCGCTGGGCCTCGATATAATGGATCTCCCGCAGGGAGAGCGCAGTTTCGCCGCCGTCATAGGGCACAAGAATCTTCCGCTCTGCCTGTGAAATCTTCAAAATTGCGCGGTGGAGAACCTCATAGAGCTTTTCCCTCGTGACCGGCTTCAAAAGGTAGTGCAGCGCCTCGACCTCGTACCCCTCGGAGATAAAGTCAGGATAGCCCGTGATGAAAACGATCTGCACCGCCTCAGCCCGCGCCCGAAGAGACTTCGCGAGCTCGACCCCGTTCATCCCCGGCATTTCAATGTCCAATAAAAGTATGTCAGGGCAGTGATCATCGTAATCAAACAGCAGCGCCTCGGCCGACGGATATTCACGCACGCTCACGTACGCCCCCGACTGCACAGACCAGTCAAGGACGAGGGATTTAATATAACTGCGTTCGGAAATGTTGTCGTCGCAAAGAGAGATTAACATGGCAGAGGCTCCTTATGTTTGATAGGTTGTTTATAACTTTTGCGATACAATCCTATATCCACTTACTTGCCATCCCCATCTTTCTTTTTCACAGAATGTTTTGCAGGTTCCTCCGTCCCGGCTTTTATCGCCTGCGCGATCTTCTGCTTGTGCCTCTTTATCACTGCATCCGCCTCCGGATCGTGCAGATCCATCATTTGTCTGGCTTTTCTGGCATAATCGATAAATGTCCGCTGCTTATCGCTGTGGGAATAGATCTGGTACAGGTTTCTGGATAGGATATGTCTCCCATGCAGGGACAGTCCTCTGCTTCGTCCGATCGTCCGCGCTTTTCTGCGCATCCTGTAATAATACTTTGTAATGGAGCGGGGCCGTATCCGTATGTTTTCACCGTCAAACCAGAATCCAAGGTAATCGATAAAGGCGGGATCTTTCGTCAGGTACGAGCGTATCTGCGCCTGTTCAAACAGATACAGGAAAGTCTTTTCCTCCTGAAGTTCGATCAGTCCGTCCATCTCGTGGAAATAAGAAAAGATCTGCCTGATATGTTCCTCCGCCTCGTCCTCCCTGCGAATGGGAATAGCTATCAGCAAGTCGTCAGAATAGCGTCTGTAAATCCCGCCCTTTCCTGACACATATTCCTGAACCGTCCAGTCGAACTGCATCATATACACATTCGCCAGCACCGCGCTGATCGGGGATCCCTGCGGGATTCCTACGCCCGATGTGTTCTTCCTGATATATTTCTTATTGTCCAAAAACTGCTGCCTTGTCAGGATCGTTTCCTTTTGGTTGAGCTTCTTTTTCACGCCTTTCTCTTTTATGGATTCTCCCGTCGCTTTCACAATATCTTCCCAGTCCCAGCTTGCAAAACGGGTAATGTTTTGGAACACGGCAAAATAATCCTCCGGCAGACGCTCCACGCGGAGAAGGTCACACAGCCTCTCTTTCAGATAGCGATGCTCCAGCTTGTCGAAAAAATCCTCGAAATCCCCCACAATGACAAGGCATCTCTGCATCCCCCGGATGGCATCGAATACCTCTTTTGCAAAGTCGATATTGTTCTTTCCCCGATTGTCCCGGTAGGCAGTTGCCACTTGGTCAATCCCTTCCTCCTTGGCCCTGATGTTGTATGTATAGTTCAGCAAAAAGGCATATCTTTGGTAAACACAGCGGTCCATGTGGGAACAGTAATACAGGTTCCTTGACTTTTTCGGGCCCTTCCTCCCATAGCGTGAATTCTTCTTTTCAAAGTGAATAAACGGATAGAAACCATGGGCGGCTACTTTGGTTCCGTCCATACAATAGTCCCGGACGGAATCCATCGCAAGGGATACCCGCTTGTCAAAATGCGCATAGCCTTTCCTTGCGCCGTGCTTATCCACAAAAGAAACCCATGCGCCGCACAGGTCATTCTGTGCACATTCCGCACACGCGCAGTCCTTACTGCACCGGTTATATGTTTTCTGCAATTCCATTCTCTCAAAAACCCCCCTATAAATGCATCATGCCTGCCAACACGGGGGACAATTTCCCTAAGCTGGCAGGCAGGTACATGAACATTATTGCCCTGTTTGCATATCGCTCTGAATAAATCAGAAAGCATATTCATTATAAATGAAAAAATACTGCCCTTACCGCCTATCGGATAAGGTAATATCACTATAACACATTTTCTCGTACAATACAAGATGTAGGATTCTTGAGTTTCCGTACTTTGCGATAAAATGAAGAAAAAACAGCTTCCGGGGATGCTCATCCATCTGTTTGATGACAAATCATCTGTTATTTCTGCACCCATTTCCCTAAAAGCGTCCTCTTATACTTTGCAAGCTCTTCTTTAGCCGGGGCGAAGCTCTTTATTTTTTTCAGATGATCCACACCCTTGGCGATGTCTTGCTCCACTCCCAGGCCCTGGCAGTAGATGACACCCAGATAGTAATGGTTCTCCGGGTTGAACACTCTAGCCTTTTCCAACACGCCTTCCAGGATCTCCCGCGCCTTGACGTAATCCCGCTGGGTACCCCGCCCATAAAAATACATACGGCCCAGGTAGTCTGCGCCCCAGCTGCTGTCCGCTTCATAATAGGCATAAGAAAGCAGCTGGAAAGCCCGATCAAAGTCTGGACTTACGCCGTCGGCACCCTCGTAGAGCAGGCAGCCCAGGCGATTGCAGCAGCCAACCTGCATCCCGCTCTCCAGGCGTTTTTCATACCATCCCACTGCCTTGGAGAGATCCTGCTCCACACCTTTTCCCAGTTCGTAGGACCAGCCCATATAAAAGAACGCTGAAAGTTCTCCACCCTCCGCTGCTTTCTGGTACCATCGGAAAGCCTCGGAAAAGTTATTTTTCTCCCGGAACTGTTCTGCGTAGAGGTATTGAGATCTGGGATAGCCAAGTTCGGCTCCTTTCTGCCAGAGATCCTTTGCCAGATCAGGTCTGGGCGGGATGCCGGCATCTTGATCTCCCTTGAGATAATAGTTGTACAGATTATTGCCTGCTGACTGCATGCCACCCTGGAAGGCTTTTTGAAACCACTCCTCACACTTGGCCGTATTCTCCCGCACATAATCCGCAAGGGCACTCCTGGATGGGAAACTCTCCGGTCCCTTGCCGTAGATGCGGATAAAATCCCCCCAGAAATAAACATTTCCTACGGTAAACTGACAAAAGGCATCGCCCTGCCCGGCCTTATCCAGCACTGCCTGGAACGCTTCTTCCAGGCTAGAGAAGGGCATTTCCTCTTCCAGGGAAGGGGACAAGAGCCCCATACGCATGGATACCAGTACGCCTATAGCGCTGCCCTGTTTTATTGACAGGCAGACAAGTTCCTTCGCTCTGTCGTCATCCTCAGGGAAATTGTGACCATCCCATATATACTGGGGGCCGCTGAGACAGCGGGCAAGGATGCAGCTGGCGTCTCCGTCTCCGGCAGCGCTGGCCTGTTCCAGGAGCTCCAGGCCCTCCCTGCCTCTCTGGGATCGCTCGTTGTAAAAGACATCCTTCAGGGCCTGTTCCACGGCATCACTAAAATAAAGACTCATTGGTTTATTCTCCTGTTATAGCTTTTCTATTCCTGTTTGTAACATTATCACAAAGTATAACATAGGTGTGAGAATATGTCCAGATTAGAAACATCTCTATATGGGGCATCTTTAGCAATCAGTCCTTCCAACCGCTCTTGGAGATCATCAAGCCGCCAAAGGAGCTGCATTTCCAATTGCCATTACAGCCGCCGGTATGTATCATTCCCGTTACAGGGCAACAGAAGTAATCTTGCATTCACTCTTAATCCGCTTGATATCAACCGCTGACAGGAGTCTCTGCTTGGCCAGTGCAGCAGCAACTTTCTCGCAGAAATCCATATTGAGAGATATGATCTCTTTTGCTTTTCGGTAATATTTCTCAATTTCAGCGGATACGGCCTGCTCCTGCTCCGACCAAAGATGCTGTGAGTCCCCGCACATACTTTTATTCTTGTGGAGATGCAAACCACAGACGCAGTCATTTACAACCAGATCTCTGGTTCTGTCAAATGCAATGTCGAGATCATAACCGCATCCTGTGCCGAAAATCCCATATTTCTGTTCTATAGCTGCCGCTCCGCCTAACGCACTTATGATACGGCTCTTACTCCAGTACAAATGTGCAAAACCAGGGTCTTTGTAGTAGCGGACAAAACCGCCGTTCCCACCGCCGCGATTATGAGCAGAAACAAGAGTGACACTTTCAGGGCAAAGGATCTCTGAAACAACAGCATGACCGGCTTCATGATAAACGATTTGTGAAAGAAATTTAGTGGAGTCCTCCAGCAAATTTTTTTGCTGGGTAATCTCATATTCTTCTTCGCAATCGTCATCGTAATCATCATCAGTTCCGGCGGGGACATTATAAATCGTTCTCAGACAAGCTTCCATGAAATGATCCATGGTGATTGCTTCTGCACGTTCAAATCCGGCATACAGACCCGCTTCGTTAATGACAGTCTCAAGCTCGGCGCAAGATCTTCCATCTATAATCCTGGCAATAGTCCTTGCATCCACGCCGTCCACAAACTTCTTGTCTTTCAGATAATGTGCTATGATCTTCTCGGCGTCTTTTCCTCGTGGAGCAAAGACTTCAATCTTACGGTCAAATCTGCCGGCGCGCTGCAGAGAATGGGGAAGACATCTAATGTTGTTAGCCGTTGCAAGGACAAACACCTGCTTGCCTTTCACCTCATCAATGCAGGACTGAACAGTTACGTATTCCTCGGCATCAGGATGATACTCATCGCCGTTTGTGAACTTATCCATATCATCAAGATACACGATCGACGGAGCATTCTCGGCGGCTTTATCAAAGGTTGCTTTGATTTCCTTGACAAAGTCACCGTTGGGCTTGTCTTTCCGGCAGGTAAATACCTTCCTTCCGCTATCTTCAATGACGGCGCTCGCCATCAGCGATTTTCCCACGCCGGGTTCGCCGTAGAGCAGCAGGCCCTTCGGAGCAGATACTCCGAGTCTTGCATAGACATCTTTGTTTTTCAGCGTGTCACTGATTTGTCTGAGCTCTCTCTTGATTGCAGAATAGCCGATAATCTTATCAAATGCGTTCATATTAGCACCCTCTCTTCTTTCCTTCTAAGAATAGTTCTTCAGCCTTACTCAGCAAGCGGCTTGCAGATAAATCCGTTTTTCTTTGCATATTCTTCTGCCGCCGAACCAGGAGAGCAGAAGATCACAAAATCTTCGCATTTCTCATAGATATCCTCTGTGCTGTAACCCGTTGCCAGACAATATCCAAAAGCGTATTCCCCGATACTTTTAACGGTCTTCGGGATTTCTACTGAAGCCATATCGCCCATGTCCGCAAATGCACCCTCTCCAATGGAGCTAATCGTTTTGGGGATTTTTACACCGGAGATCGTCACGGCGCTGCTCGTTGCGTCGGACGCATACGGTTCGATAGCGATTACGGGCAGATTCATGATTTCATCGGGAAGTTCCACGAAAGAACCATAGAAGTATTCACATTCATCTGTAATTTCGATTCCTGAAATAGCGATTGCATCAGTACCATCGTCGTCTTTGATTTTTTTAAATTGAAAACACCGCAAAAGCCGACTGTCACCCTTGTCAGAATATTCAGTTTCTTCATAACGCCCCAGATTGGTTTTTTCATCGAACTTGCTGTCAAATTCAGTATAATTAAACTCATCAGACATATTCATTTCCTCCTTGTAAATGTTAGATTGATTGGTTAAAATCCAATGCGCCCTTTTTCGGCAGGTTCGCTTTTTATTTCAGATACAGTAATGTCGTCCTCCTCAATGGTCGTTATCACCTGAGGGGTAAGCTGTGTTTCATCCAGTTTCAGTATGCGTTCGGCAAGATTCATTTTGGCGTTTTCCAACATCTGGCGTACAAACCGCCCGTTCCCGAAACTTTTGTCTTTTCTTGCCTCTTCGTAAATAATCTTAAGTTTCTCCATAGCAGGATCCGTTATCTCCATCTGCATTTTTGAAAGCATCAGTTTTGTAATATCGCAAAGTTCATCGGCCGTGTAATCTTCAAACTCCACCTTGAACTTTATTCGTGAACTCATGCCGGGATTTCTCTCAATAAACTCATTCATTTGGTCGGAATAGCCCGCAAAAATGACGATAACATCGTCTCTGTGGTTCTCCATCTCCTGAACTATGGTATTTATCGCCTCGTCTCCGTAACCGCCTCGATAGCCGTCGCAAAGAGAATACGCCTCGTCGATAAACAGCACGCCTCCCTGCGCTTTCTTAAATTGCTGCCTAACCAGCGGAGCCGTCTGACCGACATACCGGCCGACAAGATCGGCTCTCCCGACCTCAACGAAGTTTCCCCTGGCCAGTATCTTCTCGTCTTTCATTATCTTTGCAAGCAGTCTGGCGGCAGAGGTTTTGGAAGTTCCCGGATTTCCCGTAAACATCATATGTAAGGACGGAATGTTATTTGTGATACCGTTGTCCAAATAAATTTTCTTCATTTTTGCGCTGGCGATAACCTTACGCAAAATTTTCTTTGCGGAGTCAAGCCCGATCATATCATCAAGCTCCTTTTGGGCTTCCCCGGGTTTGGTATCGCCGTCTATGTCTGCTTCCTGCATATCAATATCGACACATTTTATTAAAAAAAGATCCTTTTTACGTACTTTTTCAATATCTTGTCCGCTTCCGGCCAACCTTAACGACTGCTTCTGCAAAACACCGTCCAGAAAGGTACGAACGTATCTGCCGTTGCCGAAATTGTCGATCAGACGGGCCTTTTCAAAAATCAAATGCGCTTTATTTACTACTTCTTTCTCCATCTCAAGGCCGCGTTCTTTCACCATGCTTTTGAATATTTCAGTGAGCTCGTCTGCGCTGTAATTTGGGAAGTCTACAAAATAAGGTATTCTGCTCTTAAGACCCGCGTTCCTTTCCAAAAAACTGAGCATTTCATCTTTATATCCCGCAAGGATAACGATCACACTGTCTCTTTTATCTTCCAATCTCTGAAGCAGCGTAATGATAGTGTAGGATTCCATGGCATAAGCCTCGTCGATAAACAGCACGCCGCCTTCCGCTTTTTTGAACGCATCATCCAGAGTCACCGGCCAGAGATCATTACCGCCTACGCAGACGAAAGTGCCGCTTTTCAGGATTCCCTTTTCTTTTGCAACACCTGCAAGCAGCTTGGCTACGGTTGTTTTTGACGTTCCGGGATCGCCGCCGAATATCATGTGCATGGAGACATCCCCGAAAGTTTTCCCTGCGCGTTTTTTTCTTTCTTTTTCTACAATATTCGTTGTTATGATACGGTCTATCTGTTTTTTTACCGTTTCAAGGCCTACCAGTCTGTGCAGCTTTTCATAGGAAGTTTCATCGTTTTCTTTCCTGTCAAGCATAAAGTCGTCCGTGCGGGTATAGCCATATGCCGAACTGAGAATATTTTTGTTTATGCACCATGACTCAAAGTTCTCAAACGCAGTCAGAACATCCGTCTGTGAAAACTCATTGCCCGGGTAAAGTTTCATAAACTCGCCTGCCTGCTCGGCGTATTGTGAATAATCCGATGCCTTTATGAGCGTTTTCACATACTTTACGGCATCTGCCCTCTTTCCGCTTCCCTCTTTCAGCATTACCGGTATGATTTCCCTGCTTATGGATCTCAACAGCTCATAGGCAAATCCCGGGGCGTCCGGATTATATGTAAACACAAAAAGACTGTCATTTTTATACTGCTTAATTATGTTTTTGATATATTTGCAAGTCATGTCGTACTCTGTTGACGAGCAGCCGAATTTCTCAGAGAGATCAATAACTGTGACGCCGTCAAAGTTATTCTCGATCAAATCTTCAAAATAGCTATTACTTTTATATAACTCTGGCGAGATTCCACTAATGATCTGCATATGCCTGCCGTTCAGGCGCTTTGCTTTTATCAGTCTGCGCATAAGAGCCTCTGTTATATCAGCTGCCGCCTGAATACTTTTGCTTGAAATAAAATAGTGTACTATATTTCCGACAAGCTCTGAGGTGTTAGGGTGGTCTGCAATATTCTTAAGCTCCGCTTTCACGCTCTCATCAAACAGAACTTCACTTTTTGAGGCATATTCCGGGATTATTTTTTCCTGCAGATTAAATCTTAGGTTCCTATTTTCATGCTGTTTGACATAATCGAAATAATCCAGCTTTGCCGTATCTATCCATCTATACCTGTTGTTGATTACCAATCCCCTTCTGGATCCTTCCTGCAGACAGTCATAGAATTCCTGTGCCGTTATTTCAGACGGTTTCGACCAGGACTTTATCGAGAATATGTTCTTCAAACGACCGGTGATACAGGCATAACTTTCGTCAAATCCGCCTTTCCTGTCATCATAAGAAAAAGCACTCTGCATTCCATTTTTGTCGTTTTCTTTATAGGCAAAAAAACAAATATCGGTTTCCAGATTCCGATAGAAATAGGTGTTCATTGCGGCAACCGGGCTATCCCAATCATAATCTTTCAGCCTGATCTTAGTGGTATTTGCCTTAATTTCTTCCGAAGTAGTTTTAAGCGCAAGTTTGAAGTATTTCATAAAATTATCCCTCTTTCCTTAGTCTATGAACAATAAATATCTTCATCTCCATCATAAATATGGGACTCCGCTTACTTATGCCTAATATCCAAGAAATTTAAGAATCTGCCTGCGCTCTTCTTTCTCTTCATCAGTAAGAGCTCCGGTTTCAACCCGATGACAATACTGCTCTAATTCAATGTCTGCCAGAAATGCAGCAATGCCTGCATTTGTTTCAGTTTTTTTCATTTCCTTGCTGATTTTTGCCATATGAAACCTCCTTTACATTGTTAAACAATTTATATACATTTTTTGTGAACCTGCGCTCAATTGACAACTGAGTCCCTTCCTGCCCAATAAGCCTGCATCCGGTCTAATCAATTTCATCATCCGGATCATACCATATGTCAAAATCATCATCCTCGCTACTGACAGCAGCCTTATCTTCCATAAAAATACTCGTTGATTCCTTACCGTCGTTACGGGGAATACTGAATTCCGTCACCACTTCCTGTTTCTCCGTGTCAACCAGGATCATGGACGTATCCGTATTGACCCGCGCATGCCCGAGCAGATCCTTAAACAATGCGAAAGCCTCAGAATCCACGAACACAAAAGTAGTTTTTATATCTTTCACACTCTCCGGCTCCCATGCATCCTGCAAAAACAAAGGAGCATATCTATCCATCGCTCTTCTGATGAACATCTTCTTATCCTCGGAAAGTTGTTCATCATCATCTTTCCGGAACCTCATGCTGTTTATCACAAAATTCCAGTACCTTGGCTCATACCCCTGAATATGAATAGCAAATGCACTGTATCGTCTCAATCCGAACCTGCTTTTCGGCACTTCATCAAACGGCAGCCTCGAGAAAAACTGAAGCATATGACCTCTTGCGTAAAGCTCACGCATAATCGTATTTTCAACGTTCACTCCCAGTTCCATCCGGCTCTCACGATGTTCCATGAAATGATCGCCCGCCGGATCTCTCTGCTCCTGACGGTCTTTCGGAAGCATCCCGTTTGCCCGCATAACCAATTCATAATCGATCCGCTTCGGATCAGCAGCATTTTTTACGATCGACTGAACCAGTTCCACTGACAAAGGCTTCGTGATCTTGTAATTAACTACTCTCGATAATGTCGAAGCACTGACGCCGCACGCATTTGCAAATTGCGCCATGGTCCGTTCCGGACCCTTTGCAATATTTACATACGCTGCAAGCTGCATCTTGTCCGGAACATACGCTTCCACATATTCACGGTTCATATCATTTCTTTCATGATTTTTTTCTGTCATCTCTCTTTATCTTCCATTTCTACTTTTTTATGTTGATTTCATATTCTCGCAATTATAATTTCATCAACTTGCAATAACAATATTATCATATTGCACTTGGATTGTAAATAGTTTTTTTAATTTTGCAAATATTTTCAATTTGCATAAAAATGTTTACAAGAAAGTTTTTCAATGTCATAACAAAAGGAAGCAGCTTCGCCTCAGTATTATTTTACCTCCGTCGTATCCGTATTTTCCGGACTGTCTGGAACAGTAAGAAAGCCGCTGTCATTCCTATCCATAAGGAAAGAATGCAGCGGCTCTTTTGACTGCAATATTTATCCAACCGATGCAGCGATGGATGCGATCAAGCCGATCAGCAGGACAACGACCCAGAAAATCAACAAGATCTTCATGTTCTCTGATTTCTTTCTCCTGATCCGGGCCAGCAGACCAGTTGTATAAAGCAGTACAGTGATCAGCGCTCCCGCCGTCAGTCCGCGGCTCACGCCTCTCAAATACCCCAATACCGGCAGTGCAGGATTTGTGAAAACCGATTCTATCATCGGCTCCGCCGCCATTGCGCTCAAGCCGACAATACAGATTATCTCTACCCTTTTTAATAAATGCTTTTTCTCTTCATCCGCATAATCCGATAGCTTTTCCGCCACTTCTCTTACCTCTTTTTCCATATCCTCGTTTTTCCTTTCTCCGTTGATGATCTCCGGAATACTTGCGTCCAGGATCTCCGCGATCTCCACCAGAAGACTGATATCAGGCATATTGCTCCCGGTTTCCCATCTGGACACCGTCCTGCCAGAGACGCCCAGTTTCTCCGCGAACTGTTCCTGGGTGATCCCCTGTTCCTTGCGAAGCTGTTTCATAAAATTTCCTATCTTTTTCTGATCCACCCCGCGTTTTCCTCCTTTCATCAACAGCATAGTCCAAACCGGCCGTCTGCGACACGACATAAAACGAGAAAATGCCGTATTTAGAGGGACTAGACAAGATTGTCCGGTCCCGCCCGCCTCGGCATTTATTTTATAGTACAGCTTAAAATCTGACTTTGCACATTCTCTCCTGGTGTACGGTACTTTTCGGTGCATTTCGATGCTTCTCGGCAAAGCTCATTTTATTAAATTTTCAGAATAGTCTTCAGACAGTTTCGACTGCATGATTTTACCGTATGCCCTCTTCCCCTGGCAGATATAACTCTACATCCTGGGATCTCGATCCATATCCGCGCCAACATCCGACCAGACCTCTTTCAGCTTCCCAGACAAAGCACTCATACTGTCCTGTTTCTGCCAAATCATTGTAGGCATGATACTCTCTCCTGTCTCCATCCACAGCAATATACTCATGCCTGCCTTTCTCATCCTCTCCAAGAGGATCTTCTTTTCCGGCATCGCTGCACACTAATGTCCCCGCCTGCTGTATTTCCTCTGCGGGCAGATCATCTTCCTGCTTCAACATACTATGGATAAAATAAATATCCCCGTCACAAACAAAAAAGAGTCCCCCATCCAGCCAGTTTTTTATATATTGCTCATATTTTTCAAAACCTCTTTCTTCGCTGTCTGCGGTCAGTTCATACAAAATGCCCTCCTGAAAGCGCCGCACCTCCTTCACAGATAATGTCACGGTCATTTTTTCCGGTTCCCCGAAAAACCGGAAAAAACAGCCTGATATTCCTGTGAAGCTATCCCCTCCGGGAAAAAATAACCAACCGCCTGACCGGAAAGCGCCTCCGTATCTGTCTTCTCCCGTGAACACCCACACAGGAGAAAACAGACAAATATTACAATCAGAACATTCTTTTTCATCCTACATTGCCCTTCTTCCCCGGATCGGCATCCCGCCGGTGAAATTTGTTGCCTTTATTGTTGGTATTCAAGAAAATAAGATATTAAGTCTTGCAAATTTTTCTCGCTGGTGTTAATACCCGAGTTTGCCACTTGCAGATGCGAAAAGGGGCCTGTTTCTGGCTCCATTTTCCTTGTATATATGCTCCGTTCCCAGTATTGATCAGGGTTGAAAATTTTTGAGAAAATATACCTACATTTATGACCTACATGAAAATTTTTATCCCCGTTTTAATGCTCTTTAGTTCCGCCTTTCGGTATAGCTTTGCCGGAATCTTCACACCAAAGGAATCCAGGATCAGCTTCAGATCCGGATCGTCTACGTCCATG
>CANQCF010000023.1 GCA_947589505.1 uncultured Acetatifactor sp.
ATGTTGATCTTGTTAAAATCGACCTCGTCCTCCACAACCACCTCGGCGTTCCGAAGGATCCTCTCCAGCTCGTCGATACGGGCCTGTACATCGCGCTGTTCATCCTTTGCGGCGTCGTACTCGGCGTTCTCCGACAGGTCTCCCTGCTCCCTTGCCTCTTTGATCTTCTGAGCGATCTCCTGCATCCTGTTCACTTTCAGTTCATGCAGTTCATCCTCATATTTCCTAAGTCCGTCGTAGGTTAAAAAGTTCTTTTTCTCAGACATGTTGATGTACCCTCCATTTTTTATTTTCAAATATTTTTGTCTGTTCCGGATTATCTTTGCGGCAATATTATAATCACTTTTGTCAGATGTGTCAAGGTTTTCGGGTCAATCTGAAAAGATCCTCTCCAGGCTTGCCTGAAGCTCTTCCATGGTCTCCATCTCATTGATGGTCTGGCGAAACCGGGCGGAGTTTGGCATTCCGAATGTGTACCAGGCCAGGTGCCGTCTCATTTCCCGCACCGCCGTGTACTCTCCTTTGTATTGCAGTTCCATGCGGGCGTGGCGCAGGATCAGTTCCTTTTTTTCGGCGTTTGTGGGCTTTGGGATCTGCTCCCCCCTCTCCAGATAGGCCGTCACTTCCCGGAAAATCCAGGGGTTTCCCTGGGCGGCCCTGCCGATCATAACGCCGTCGCAGCCCGTTTCCCGCAGCATTTTTTCCGCCTGGAGCGGGCTGTCCACATCCCCGTTTCCGATCACCGGGATCCTGACCGCCTCTTTCACCCGGCGGATGATATCCCAGTCGGCCTTTCCGCTGTAATACTGCTCCCGGGTTCTTCCGTGGACGGCTATGGCGGCGACGCCGCAGCTCTCCGCGATCTTCGCGATCTCCACGGCGTTCGACTCCGCTTCGCTGAAGCCTTTCCGGATCTTAACCGTCACCGGTTTTTTTACGGCCTTCACCATGGCGGTCAGGATCTTTTCCACCAGAGCAGGATCTTTCATCAGGGCGGATCCCTCCCCGTTGTTCACGACCTTTGGGACCGGACAGCCCATGTTCAGATCGATAAAGCTGTATGGCCTGTCCTGGATCCTGGCCGCCATGTCCGCCAGGATCTCCGAATCGGAGCCGAAGAGCTGGAGGGAAACCGGAGGTTCCTGGGGATGGGTCTCCAGAAGGCTCTCCGTGTTTTTATTGCGGTAATAAATGGCCTTCGCACTGACCATTTCCATGCACACCAGACCCGCTCCCTGCTCTCTGCACAAAAGCCGGAACGGCAGGTCCGTGACCCCCGCCATGGGAGCCAGTATCACATTATTCTCCAGCGTAACGCCGCCGATGGTCAGCCTGCTCATTCCTCCTGTCTCCTCCGATCTATCGCTGCGCCTCCGGCCTGCGGTTCTTATCATACAGGATCCGCAGTCCGTCCAAAGTCAGGTAGGGATCGTAGATATCGATGGCGTCCGTCTCGTCGGCGATCAGCTTTCCCATGCCGCCCGTAGCCACCACCTTCATGTCCTTCAGACCGCTCTCTTCCTTTACCTTCCGGACAATGTATTCCGTCTGCCCGATCTGGCCGTACACCAGACCAGCCTGCATGCTGCTGATGGTCTCCTGGGCCAAAATGGACTTCGGTTTCCGGATCTCGATGTTGGGAAGTTTCGCCGTCTGAGTCCAGAGGGCTTCCGAACAGATCCTGATTCCGGGGGCGGTGATGCCCACATTAAAGCTGCCATCCGCTGTCACCAGATCATAGGTAGTCGCGGTGCTGAAGTCCAGTGTCAGCGTGGGGCCCCCGTATTTTTCGTAGGCGGCGACCACGTCCACGATGCGGTCCGCCCCGATCCCTTTTGGATCCTCGCCGGACACCTTGATCCCGGTCTTGATCCCCGGCCCCACGATAAGGGGTTTTGTACCGGTGTAGCGCTTGATGCCGCCCATCAGGGAATGCATCAGATCCGGCACCACGCTGGCGATGATGGAGCCCTCCAGGTCGGTGGGATCCAGCCCCCGGTTCTTTAAGATACTGGTCAGAACAATGCCGTATTCGTCGGAAGTCCTCGGCGTCTTTGTGGTCAGGCTGAAGGTGGTCTTCAGCTCAGTCCCGTCGTACACCCCGATAGTCAGATTAGTATTTCCCACGTCAATCGCCAGAATCATATCATGTCTCCCCCAAAAGTCCGGATATATCCTCTTTTTTTATAAAAACTCTGTAATACAGCTGCAGGGACTCAAAGAGCTCCTGTCTCTTTCTTCTGATCTCCGCGATCAAAAGGCCGCTGGAGACTTCGTCGTAGGTGATGTCGTCCTCGTCCGCGATGGTCTCCAGAGAAACAGAGCCATCCTCCTCAAAAACGATGGTGAAAATGCCGCCTACCTCCTGGGTGAAGAGCACGCAGATGATCCGCAGCTCGTCCTTGATTGAGGCGGGTATCTTATCAAAATCCTTGTTGAAGTAATACTTTTCCTCATAGGCGTTTGCGCCGCAGAGCACCACTCTCTGATCCGCCAAGATCTCTCACCCCTTTCGTCCAATTATAATTTTGGGCTTAATTATATTCTTGCCGTTTGTCTGTCCTTCTTGTCGGGCAGGAATGTCAGTATAACACCTGCAATGTCAAAAACTCAGGAAAATCAATGCTGTTCCTTGCAACTGCTTTTTCATGCATTACCATTTATTATTAAATTTATGTTTATCAGCCCGGCTGCCAGAAAACAGTTCCATAAGGGTGCAGAGGCCTGTTTCCGGTCAGGCGGAAATGTATTAGGCAAAAGCGCCTGAAAACGCGCAGTGCGGCTTTTAGGACAATGGGAACGATATCGAAGCCGGTAAGTACAGGGATTTATACATACCCGTAGATCCCTCTCACCGAAACCTCCCCCGCGTAGATCTCCCGGACTTCGCCTTCCGGAAGTTCCACAAGGAGCTCCCCCGTGTCCCGGATTCCCAAAGCAGTTCCCTCAAACTCCCCCTTGGGATCCAGGACCTGCACTTTCCGTCCCCGGTTTAATAAAAGGGCTTCATAGCGGTCTTTCAGGGGTGCAAGACTCTCCGCGCCGATAAATTCCTCGTAATTCTTTTCAAAAGCCCTCATGACTGCCACAAGGAGTCGGCTGCGGCCCACTGGGCCGTAGATTTCCTCCAGGGAGACAGCGCGATTCCTCATCTCCTCCGGGAAATCCTGCTTTGCCACATTGATACCCGCCCCGATGACCACATACTGAATGCTGTCCTGCTCTACGGAAAGGCTCATCTCCGTCAGGATCCCGCAGACCTTCCTGCCGTCCAGGACAATGTCGTTGGGCCACTTGATGCCCGGCTTTTGTACCACTTGGGATCCTGCGCACACCTGGAAAATCCCCCCTTCAGCTGTTGCCCTGGCGCTTTCTGCCTGATCCCCGCCGGATCCGGCACACACCTGGGAGATCCCTTCGGCTATCGCAAGGGCCATCACCAGGGTCAGCATGGAAGCCTTGTCCGGTGAGATCTTAGGCCGCAGCAGGATCGTAAAATAGAGATTGCTCCCCGCCGGGCTGCTCCAGCTCCGGCCCCGCCTTCCCCGGCCCGCCGTCTGCCGGTCCGCGACGACAAGGGCGCCGTGGGGCGTTCCCTCTTCCGCAAGGCGCTTTGCCTGCAGATTCGTGGAGTCCAGGCTTTCGTAGTAATACAGGGGCTTTCCCGCCCAGAGGGCAGTCTCCCGGAGCCGGCTCTCCAGTTCCGTCCGGCCAAAGACAGAAGGCTTTCCCTCTTCCCGCAGGAGATAACCGCGGTTCCTCACCGCCTCGATCTCATACCCGTCCTTCTTTAACTGTTCCACCGCTTTCCACACGGCCGTCCTGGAGACGCCAAAGCGCTCACAGAGCTCCTGGCCCGAGACATAATCCCCCCGCTCTCTCAGAAGGGAGAGGATCTCCGTCCTCATGCCTGATACCCCAGGGTCGCCGCCATCACGGCCTTGATGGTGTGCATCCGGTTCTCCGCCTCCTCAAATACAAGGGACTGGGCGGACTCGAACACCTCGTCCGTGACCTCCATCTCCGTAATTCCAAACCGCTTGCCCATCTCTGCGCCGATCTTCGTCTTCAAGTCGTGAAACGCAGGGAGACAGTGCAGGAAGATTGCGTTCTCCCCTGCGTTTTCCATGATCTTCCGGTTCACCTGATAGGGCGACAGCTCACGAATGCGCTCCGTCCAAACTTCGTCCGGCTCCCCCATGGATACCCAGACGTCGGTGTACACCACATCCGCCCCCCTGGTTCCCGCCTCCGCATCGCTGGTCAGGGTAATGCTTCCCCCGGTTTCGGCCGCGATAGCTTCACACTGGGACACGAGTTCCGGCGCCGGGAAATACTTCGGCGTGGTACATGCCGTAAAATGCATTCCCATCTTTGCGCAGGCCACCATCAGGGAATTCCCCATGTTGTAGCGGGCGTCGCCCATGTAAGCCAGCTTAATCCCCTTCAGGTATCCGAAGTGTTCCCGGATCGTCAGAAGGTCCGCCAGCATCTGGGTCGGATGGAACTCGTTGGTGAGCCCGTTCCACACAGGCACTTTGGAGTACTTTGCCAGTTCCTCCACGATCTCCTGGCCGTAGCCCCGGTACTCGATCCCTTCAAACATGCTGGCCAGGACCCGGGCCGTGTCCGCGATGCTCTCCTTCTTCCCGATCTGAGAGCCGGTGGGGTCCAGATATGTACACCCCATGCCGAGGTCGTGGGCCGCCACTTCGAAGGAGCATCTGGTTCGGGTGCTGGTCTTTTCAAAGATCAGCGCCACATTTTTCCCGCGCAGCTGGTCCACGGGGATCCCCTTCTTTTTCTTTTCCTTTAAGTCGGCCGCAAGATCCAGGAGATACAGGATCTCCTCCGGCGTAAAATCCAATAGTTTTAAAAAATCACGTCCTTTTAAGTCCATTCTTCCCCGCTCCTTTTTCCGGTTGAGAAAAAACAATCACAGGAAACGGCAGACTGCCGCTCCCTGTTTTTGTCTTTGAGATCTATACGTTTCGCTCTGAAAATCCTTATTTTGCAGTCTCCTTGATGGCTGCAGCCACGCTGGCGATTCCCTGCAGTTCCGAAGGCAGGAGGATGGTGTTTGCCTTTCCGTCCGCAACCTTTTCGAATGCCTCCAGGCTCTTGATCTTCAGAACCGCCTCGTCCGCGCCGGCTTCCTTCAGCATGCGGATACCGTCCGCGTTCGCCTTCTGCACTTTCAGGATTGCCTCCGCCTGACCTTCGGCCTCCCGGATCATCTTCTCCTTTTCAGCTTCCGCGCGCAGGATCGCAGATTCCTTGTCGGCCTGGGCCCTCAGAATTGCGGATTCCTTCTCACCTTCCGCAGAGAGGATGCTTGCCTTCTTTTCACCTTCCGCACGGGTAACGGCCTCACGTCTCTCACGCTCCGCCTTCATCTGCTTCTCCATGGCGTTCTGGATCTCTGCAGGAGGAATGATATTCTTCAGCTCCACACGGTTCACCTTAATGCCCCAGGGGTCGGTGGCGATATCCAGGGCCGCGCGCATCTTGGTGTTGATGGTCTCACGGCTGGTAAGGGTCTGGTCCAGCTCCAGGTCGCCGATGATATTACGAAGGGTGGTGGCGGTGAGGTTCTCGATTGCCATCATAGGACTCTCCACGCCATAGGTGAACAGCTTGGGATCCGTGATCTGATAGAACACGACGGTATCGATCCGCATCGTTACGTTATCCTTCGTGATAACGGGCTGAGGCGGGAAATCCGCTACCTGTTCCTTTAAGTTCACGCGTCTCGCCACCTTATCAATAAAAGGCCACTTGATGTGAAATCCTACGGACCAGGTTCCCTGGTAAGCGCCAAGGCGCTCCATGACATACGCCTGGGCCTGGGGAACGATCTTAAAGCAGGATACCGCAATCCACAGAACGACAACTACCAACACAATGATCAATAAAGGACCCATACATCTACCTCTTTCTGTGCTGAGTGTGCAGCACGCACTTGATTACTTGCGGCTCGCCGCCGCATATTTTGTCACACCGTCCGGTGTGGCATTATCTTTTTTAATCGGAGTTCTTCCTTTACCGGTCCGCCCGGGTCGGAATTCTGCCGCGCAGGAAACTTACTCTGCGGCGGTTTCAGCTGCCTGCTCCGTTTTGGCAGTGTTTTCTGCGTTAGACGGGACGCCAGCCCCGTTTTCGGAAACGGTCTCTGCGGATACCTCGGGTTGCTTTTCGAAAGTCCCCTCCTGCACAGTCCGCTACGTTTCGTCCGCAGCCGGCGTGTTCTCCAAAACCGGCCTGCAAATCAGCTTCACTCCGCTGATCGCCACGATCAGAACTACCTGACCCTGCTCCAGTTTTTCGGAATCCGCATAGCTTCTTGCGCTCCACTCCTGGCCGCCCACCGAGACCTGTCCGGTTCCCTTGATATTGTCCACTTCCGTGAGTACAATGGCCTGACGCCCCACCAGGCTCTCAACGTTTGTCCTGACACGATCACGATTAAAATATTTTTTCGCCAGAGGCCTGGTAAACACCAGCAGAGCGATCGACACCACAAAGAAAGCAATGATCTGAAGCCAAAACGGTCCTTTCACCAGCGCCACAACCACCGCCAGCAGCGCGCCTCCGGAAAACCATATCGCAGTCAGGCCCATTGTCAGCGCCTCCACCGCCAGTGTCACGATCAACACCGCAATCCAGAAAATCAGAGTCCACTCCATCCTCTCTGCACCTCCCTTTTCCGCGTCGTCAAATTCTGTAGCATTTTGAAGGTTTTCCTTGCTTATAAACATAGTCTACTACAAATTATGGATTCAGGCAATCATTTTATTCGCACTTTAATATCATTTATCGTGCAAATCGTACACGCCAAGGAACCCCGTTGCGTCCGCGGACAAACGATCTTGAGGGAACCAACCGCGTCCGCAGGACAAACGATCTCGAAGGAAACCGACCCGTCCGCAGGATAAACGATCTCGAAGGAAACCGACCGTCCGCAGAGCAAACGATCTCGAAGAAGCCCGACCCGTCCACAAAAAAATGTCGGCGGCGACACAAATAGAAAAAGGGCAGAAATCTCTCTGCCCTCTTCTCTCTTTCATGCTGTTTTATTACTATTTTAATAGAATACATGATGTCCGATGACAAGTCCTTCTCTTCCGTTATTCCGGCGGAAGTGGGTCATATCTCCCACGTTCGACACTCCCGAAAGAGCTTCCTCTGCCGCCCTGACACAGCTCTCATAAATTTTACCGGACTCATAAACCTTGTTTACCTTGCCGTTCAGAGCAGGCGTAAACTGGCCGGAAGCGTATATCACTCCGTGGATGCTGTCGGGATAAGCGGCGCTTCTCACGCGGTTCATAACCACAGCTCCAACCGCCAGCTGGCCTTCATAAGGTTCTCCGCCCGCCTCACACTGGATCAGGGCTGCCAGCAGGAGCGTCGTATCCGCGTCCGTCGTGTATGCGCCGTAATTCACATGGCGCTTTGCTTCCCTCTCGGCCTCCTCGCGGGCCTTGACCTCTTCTATGGTCTCTCCGGCGTCAATCTGGAAGTCCAGAGTCACATACTCGGCGAGAACGTAACCGTCCTGCCCTTCATAGTCCACCTTAATCCACCGGCTGTCTTCTTTGTCTATAACCTCCAGCAGTTCCCCTTTGGGAAGCAGTCCCAAAACTTCCGCGTCTTCTCCAGCCTCTCCGCGGACCCGGAGCGTCTCCACGTTCACAGAGGCAACCAGCTTTCCGGCGTCGTCCGCCATAGTTTCCGCATCTTCATCAAAGAGCAGGTATTCGTCGCTGGCCCAGCCGATCAGGTTGCCGGAGCGAAGCTTCGTCCAGCCGTCCTTCCGCTCCAGGATCTCTCCGCCGCAGTCCTTGTAGAGATACCCCAGCACGCCTGACTCTGTCGTGGCGTCGCTGCGGACATTCAGCATCTGCTGCACATTCACCATGACCAGGGTGGATTCCTGTTCTTCCTCCCGGGAATCCAGCGATACATTCAGTTTCTCCGCCGTCTCGCTGAGTTTCTCCGCCGTATCCATGCAGCTGGGATCCAGTATCATTCCCACGCCGCTGTTGAGATAATCTGCGGAACTGCTGTCCGCCGCCTGAACGGTTCCACTCACACCGAAAAATAAGGCCATCGAACATGTAAAACCAACAATCCCCGCATACAGTTTCTTGTTTGTTTTCATTTTTGTTTCAATCCTTTACACATTTATTTCGCCACGATGTCAATTTGCGACATTATTGTGACAAATTGTTACGATTTTGTTACAATCGCTTGTGTAAAAGGCATAATAGCAGAAAACTTTCCTTTTGTCAAGTCATGGGGTCTATTTTTTTACTATTAGTTACTGTTTAGGTTTTGGTTGGTCAGGTTTTGGTTTGTCAGGTTTTGGCTGGCCATGCTTTATCTGTTTAGGCTTTGGCTGTTTAAGCTTTTGCTGGTCAGGCTTTGACTGTTTAGGCCTTGGCTGGCCAGGCTATGGCTGTTTAAGCTTTTGTTGGTCAGGCTTTGGCTGTTTAGACTTTTGTTGTTTAGATTTTGTTTGTTTAGGTTTTGGCTGTTCAAATATTTCTGGATTTGTCAATACAGGCTTCCACAGCGTCCATGACGGCCCCCCGGAATCCCAGTTCTTCCAGCACTTTCACCGCCTGAATCGTAGTGCCGCCCGGGGAGCAGACCATGTCCTTCAGCTCTCCGGGGTGCTTTCCCGTCTCCAGTAAAAGTTTTGCGCTTCCGAGAACCGCCTGGGCGGAAAATTCATAGGCCTGGGCCCTGGGCATACCCGCCGCCACCGCAGCGTCCGCCATCGCCTCTATAAATAAGAAAACGTACGCCGGCGAACTTCCGCTGACGCCGACTACGACGTCCATGAGCTTCTCCGGCACCTCAACGGCCCTTCCGAAAGACTCCAGGATCTTCATAGCCTCCATTTTTTCATTTTCCCCTACGTTCCCATTGGCGCACACGCCGGTGCAGGCCTCCTGAACCAGCGCGGCTACGTTCGGCATACAGCGCAGAATCTTACAGTCTTTCCGTCCGAGATGTTCTTCCAAAAAGTCCAGGGACTTTCCCGCCGCAATGCTGATCACCAGCGTTTCCCTGCGGATATGGCCGCTGATCAGGGGCAGTACCTCCGGCAGGACGTTGGGTTTTACCGCCAGGAACAGGATGTCCGCCATAGAAGCGGTTTCCTGTTCATTCATAGCAAGTGTTATGTTATATTTTGATTTGACTTTTTCTGCCGCCTGTTGGAACTTATCATATCCAACTATATTTTCCGCTTTCACCATCTCCTTTGCCAGCAGTCCGCTGATGATGGCTGTCGCCATATTTCCCAGTCCAATAAATCCGATCTTTTTGTCCATGACATGCCTCCATTTTTAATATCGTCTGTTATTTTGCGAAAGTTCCGTGTTCTTTTCTTCCAAACTGTCCGGCCTGTTCTTCCGGTCTTCTCGGCCTGTTTTTCCAGCCCGCCCGGCTGTTCTTCCCTTCTTTTCCCCTGGCCGCATGTGCAATCTGTGTGCAATCCGCATGCATTCCACATGCAATCCACGTGCAACGCTACAGGTTTC
Source organism: uncultured Acetatifactor sp. (assembly GCA_947589505.1). Lineage (GTDB taxonomy): Bacteria > Bacillota > Clostridia > Lachnospirales > Lachnospiraceae > Acetatifactor. Next base: position 9,555 of record CANQCF010000023.1, read on the forward strand.
TCTGCCTTTTCGCCTCATAGACCAGCAGGGCGGCGGCTACGGCCGCGTTCAGGGATTCCAGCTTTCCCTCCATCGGGATCCGGAGATAGTGGTCCGCCTCCCGGGCGCATTCCTCAGACAAACCGTTCCCCTCGTTTCCGATCAGAAAGGCGGTGGGACCGGTAAAGGAACAGGCCGTGTAATCCCTTTTTCCTTCCAGATGGGCCGCATAAATCTTTATGCCCGCGGATTTCATCTTTCCCAGGACCTCAATCAGATCCTCCGCGTACAGAAAGGGCACCCTGTAGATCGAGCCCATGGTGGCCCGGACGGTCTTTGGGTTATACAGATCCGCCGTCCCCCTGCTCAGAATCACGCCGGTCACGCCCGCACCCTCCGCGGTCCGCAGAATGGTTCCCAGATTACCGGGATCCTGCAGATCTTCCAGAACCAGATACAGTCCTGACGCCCCTTCCAAAATCTCTTCCAGGCGATACTCCGGCTGACGCAGTACCGTCAAAATCCCCTGGGGCGTCTGGGTATCCGACATCTTGGCCATGACTTCATCGGACACCGTTTCATACCCGGCCTGCTCTAGTTTCTTCTTAATATAAGGGTCGTCCACACGGCTCTCCGCCCGCGCGGACAGATAGATCTCCTTCACCCACTCCAGAGGCGCCTCCGCAAACATTTTAAAGCCCTCCGCCAGAAACACTCCATCCTTTCGGCGCTCTCCGGCCTTAGTCTGCCACTGAACGACCTGCTTCACCTTCTGATTTGCCGTACTGGTGATCACGCGTCCCTCTCCTTCCTGATTTTTTCCTTTTCAGCAGAAAACGGCCATACCCCTTCGAGTATGACCGCCGGCCTGCAGTTCTCTTATTTCTCTTTTTCGTCCATGACGGAGAGCAGCTTGGAGATCTCAAACTCCCGCTCATTGATGGTCTTTTCCATCTTCAGCGCTTCCTCGATATCAAAATCCACAAACTGGCCGTTCTTGTAACCTACCACACGGTTTGTCTTGCCGTTCCGCAGCAGATCCACCGCGTTGGCGCCCATGATGGAAGCGTAGTAACGATCCTTCGCGCTGGGTCTGCCGCCTCTCTGCATGTACCCAAGGATCGTAGCCCTTGTCTCAATGCCCGTGGCGGCCTCAATGCGCCTTGCCATGGAGACGGAATGTCCGATTCCTTCGGCGTTGACAATGATGTGGTGCGTCTTGCCCAGTCTTCTGCTCCGGATGATATTGTTGATCAGTTCCTGCTCATTGTAGTCATATTTTTCAGGAAGCAGGATATCCTCCGCGCCGTTGGCAATACCGCACCAAAGGGCGATATAACCCGCGTTCCGCCCCATCACCTCTATGATACTGCATCTCTCGTGGGAGGACGAGGTATCCTTTACCTTGTCGATTGCCTGCATTGCTGTATTCACCGCGGTGTCGAATCCGATGGTGTACTCCGTACACGCAATGTCAAGGTCGATGGTGCCGGGAAGGCCGATGGTGTTGATTCCCTGTCTGGAGAGCGCCTGCGCTCCGCGATAAGAACCGTCGCCGCCGATCACCACGATTCCGTCGATCCCGTTCTTTCTGCAGATCTGCGCTCCTCTGGCCTGCCCTTCCGCTGTCTTGAACTCCATACATCTGGCGGTGCCAAGGATTGTTCCGCCTCTCTGAATGATATCGGAAACATCCTTTGCTTCCAGATCTACGATCTCTTCATTCAACAGGCCCTGATAGCCTTTCTTGATTCCCTTGACTTTAATTCCTCTTGCTATCGCGGTGCGCACGACTGCCCGGATAGCCGCGTTCATTCCCGGCGCGTCGCCGCCGCTGGTCAAAACGCCGATTGTTTTGATCTCCTTTGCCATGATGTTCCCTCCTAACTGCCATGCAAGTCCATGCCTATTTCAATTCCTTATTCTAATCTATTTTTTATCTGTTTTCAATAGATTTCCTGCGGAATTTCACATTTTCTGCGCCAAAGAGACTGCACAGCTTTTCCCTCAGTTTCTCGTCCGCATTCACTCGCTGCGCGGCAGGAAGCGTCTTGAACGCTTTGCTGTCCCTCAGAAATATGATAACGTTATCGTCTCCTTTTGATTCCCCGATGACATTCAGCAGTTCTTTTTCTTTCACAAGAAACTGGTTGCTGTTGTCAAACTGGATCCACACGCCGTCCGGAACCATATTGTGTGCCGGGGGATTCTGACCGCCGGAAAGCTTTTGCCCGCCGGATCCGCGGCCATCTCTCCGAACCAAATTTCTGACATTCATATCATAATTGTCGAGATCCTGATCATAGTCTGTCTCCGGCTGAGCATAACTGCCATAGCCATTTGCATAGTTTCCGACACCCAGTGTATAATCACTGTCATTTCCAATATAATTACCGACATTCCCGTCATAATTTCCGTTTCTATCAGAGTTTCCGCGGAAAGATCCCGGGGCAGAATATCCCCCGCGGGATCTCCTGCGGTTCTTTTTAAAGATCTCCCCGGGCATTTCTTTCGCCTCGTCGAACGTTACAATTTCGTCGCAGATCAGGCTTGCATCTTTTTCTTCCCTCAGGGAGACCCGCCCCCGGATAAAGATCTTGGCGTCCTCCTGCAGAATCCTGCCATACTCTTCATAGCTCTGCGGAAAGACCACAACCTCCACGCTTCCCACCAGATCCTCTATCGTCAGAAACGCCATGACCTTATCGTTCTTCGTGTATTTCACGTTCTTTCCCGTGATCATGCCGCCGATCACCGCATAGGCCTGATCGGTCACTTTTGTCTGCCCGGACTCCTCATCCAGTACGAAATCCGAAGAAAGGCTTGTGATATGCCTTCTCCACAGTTCCTGATATTCTTCCAGAGGATGGCCGCTGATATAGACCCCCAGCACTTCCTTCTCAAAGCTCAGGAGCATTTCCTTCTCGTACTCCCCCACATCCGGCATAGGGACGTCAAATTCTTCCTTCTGTTCCTCCGAAACGATATCGAAGAGTGATATCTGTCCTGCCATATTGTTCTTTTTGTCGTGTACCAGATGCTCCATGATCTGGGAATACACTGTCATAAACTGCTTCCGGGTTCCCCCCAGGCTGTCCAGGGCACCCGCCTTGATCAAATTCTCGATCACCTTCTTATTGATGCCGTACTCCGACATCCGGGTGAGGAAATCTTTCAGTCCGGCGAAAGCGCCTCCCCTCTGACGTTCCTGGGCCAGAGCGTCGATCACCGGTCTGCCGACCCCCTTGATGGCAGTCAGCGCGTAGCGGATCTTACCATCCTTTACAGAGAATCCGCTCTCCCCCTGATTGATGTCCGGGGGAAGGATTTCGATCCCCATGTTCCGGCAGGTCAGGATATACTCCGACACCTTTCCGGAATTGTCGATGACGGAGGTCATCAGGGCCGCCATAAATTCCACGGGATAATAATATTTCAGGTATGCCGTCTGGTAGGCCACCACCGCGTAACAGGCCGCGTGAGATTTATTAAAGGCGTATTTTGCGAAATCCATCATCTCATCATAGATCTGGCTGGCTGTTTCCTCCGGGATCCCGTTCGCCACGCAGCCGGGAACCCCTTCCTCCGGATTTCCATGGATAAAATTCTCCCGCTCCTTCTCCATGACCGCCTGTTTTTTCTTGCTCATGGCCCGGCGCACCAGATCGCTCCGTCCCAGGGTATAGCCTCCCAGATCCCGCACGATCTGCATCACCTGTTCCTGATAGACGATACAGCCGTATGTGGGGGCAAGGATGTGCTCCAGCTGGGGACAGAGATACGTCACATTCTTTTCGTCGTTCTTTCCGCTGATATACTTCGGGATAAAGTCCATAGGGCCCGGACGGTACAGGGAGATCCCGGCGATAACGTCCTCCAGGCTCTTCGGGCGCAGCTCCTTCATAAAGCTTTTCATTCCGCTGCTCTCCAGCTGGAAGACCCCCTCCGTCTTTCCCGTGCCGATGGAGGCGAGGACCTTGGGATCATTGTAATCCAGCCTCTCCATATCCTCGTGTTTCCCCTGATTTTTTTCGATAAAACGGACCGCATCACGGATCACCGTCAGCGTGCGCAATCCCAGGAAATCCATCTTCAGGAGTCCCAGTTCTTCCAGAATCGCCGCTTCAAACTGGGTGGTGACGGCCCCGTCGTTTCCCCGGGAAAGCGGTACGAACTCATCCGCGGATTCAGGGCAGATCACAACTCCCGCCGCGTGCATGGAGGTATGCCTGGGAAGCCCCTCCAGACGCTTACACATATCGATCAGGTAATGCACCTGTTCGTCTTCATTGTAGAGCTTCCGAAATTCCGGATTCATCTCCAGCGCCTTCTCCAGGGTAATGTTCAGCTCATTCGGCACCATCTTCGCGATGCTGTCCACAAACGCGTAGGGCAGGTCCATGACGCGGCCCACATCCCGGATCACGCCCTTTGCCGCCAGCGTTCCGAAGGTGACGATCTGCACCACCTTGTCCGTCCCATACTTGCGCACCACGTAATCGATGACCTCCTGCCGTCTCTCGAAGCAGAAGTCGACGTCGATATCCGGCATGGTAACGCGCTCCGGGTTCAGAAACCGCTCAAACAGCAGATTGTACTGGATCGGGTCGATGTTCGTGATCTTCAGGCAATAGGAGACAAGGCTTCCCGCCGCGGAACCCCTCCCGGGCCCCACGGGAATATCGTTTTCCTTCGCGTAATTGATAAAATCCCAGACGATCAGGAAATAGTCCACATAGCCCATGGTCCGGATGGTGTCCAGCTCATACTCCAGTCTCTCCCCCAGAGTGCTCCCGGTATCCCCGGCAGGCCGGTCCTTCACCTGGGTCAAAAGCGCCCGGTAACTTTCCGGATCCTCCGGAAGCGTCACCGCCGACCAGGAATCCGAGACGTTCAGCAGGTCCCTGCCATAACGGCTGATCAGGCCGTCATTGCAGAGTTTGTTCAGGTAACTCCAGGAATCATACCCCTCCGGCACCTCGTATTTCGGCAGTTTTGTCACGCCGAACTCGATCTCCACATTGCAGCGGTCGGCGATACGCTGGGTATTCTCCACCGCCTCCCAGGCATAGGGGAACAGGCCCTTCATCTCCTCCTCGCTCTTTACGTAATATTGGCCGCCCTCGTAGCGCATGCGGTTCTCATCTTTTAAGAGTTTTCCCGTCTGAAGGCAGAGCAGGATATCGTGGGGCTCCACGTCGTCCGCGTAGGTATAGTGCACGTCGTTTGTCACCACCAGGGGAATATCCAGTTCCCGGCTTATCTTGAGCAGTTCCGTGTTCACCAGCTTCTGCGCCGGGATCCCGTGATCCTGCATCTCCAGGAAATAATTGCCCTTTCCAAAACAGGCCTCATATTTTTTTGCACACTTCCGCGCCTCGTCGTAGAGGCCCTTCTGGATATAGCGGGGAACCTCCCCGGCGAGACAGGCCGAGAGCGCGATAATGCCCTCGTGGTATCTCTCTAAAATTTCAAAATCCACCCTGGGCTTATAATAATACCCTTCCGTAAAGCCCTTGCTGACGATCTTCATCAGGTTCGCGTACCCCTGATTGTTTTCCGCCAGCAGCACCAGGTGGTGATATCTCTCCTCGCCTCCCCCGGGTTCTTTATCAAACCGGGAGTTCGGGGCAACATACACCTCGCACCCCAGAATGGGTTTGATCCCCACTTCCCTGGCTGCGCGGTAAAAATCAATGACGCCGTACATGACGCCATGGTCCGTGATCGCGGCGCTGTCCATCCCCAGTTCCTTCACTCTGGCCACATACTCCTTGATCTTGTTGGAACCGTCCAGGAGAGAATATTCCGTATGAACATGTAAGTGTGCAAACGCCATGACCGCCGTCCTCCGTTCTTGTATCGCTGGTGATCCGTCCTTTTTCCGCAGCGCCCTGCGGCGCTTTTGGAACCAGTTCTATTTTACCACATTTTCCCCCCGCCCGCAATCCGGGAAACCGGAACGTCCCGCAAAAATCCAGGTGGCCATGATCCGCAAAGCTTATGTCCTGTGCCCGTCCGGCGGCCATGATCCGCATCATTCTTCCCACCTTTCACCGGACTCCCCGGCGCCATGATCCGCGTCTTATCCGCAAGGCTTATGTCCCGTGACTGCCAAAAGCTCGTCGTCCTCCGCATAACGGATGGTTTCACATTGCGCCCGTTTCCATTTCTCTGCTGAGGAACACCAACGCCCTCAACAGGTCTATCCGCCCCATAACAAAACCCCCGCGGACGTCTCTTGTCCGCAGGGGGGTAGATGACAACGATGTTCAGTTGCGGAATCCTGAGTTACAGGTATTTTTTCAGCAGCTCCGCCTTATCCGTCTTCTCCCAGGGCAGATCCACATCCGTGCGGCCGAAATGTCCGTACGCCGCGGTAGCCCTGTAGATGGGCCTTCTCAGATCCAGCATCTTAATGATCCCGGCAGGACGAAGGTCAAAGTTCTCCCGGATGATCTCCACGATTCTCTCGTCGGAGAGCTTTCCGGTTCCGAAAGTGTCCGCCATAATGGAAGTGGGATGGGCCACGCCGATGGCGTATGACAGCTGAATCTCACACTTCTCCGCCAGTCCCGCCGCAACGATATTCTTTGCCACATAGCGGGCCGCGTAAGCCGCGCTCCTGTCCACTTTTGTACAGTCCTTTCCGGAGAAGGCTCCGCCGCCGTGGCGGGCGTATCCGCCGTAGGTATCCACGATGATCTTCCGGCCGGTGAGACCGCTGTCCCCGTTGGGCCCTCCGATGACAAAACGCCCCGTAGGGTTGATGTAAAACTTCGTGTTTTCGTCCACCATCTCCCTGGGCAGCACCGCGTCAAACACATACTTTTTGATATCCGTCTGGATCTGCTCCAAGGTAACCTTCTCGTCGTGCTGTGTGGAGAGAACCACCGCCTCGAGGCGGGCCGGCTTTCCGTTCTCGTCATACTCCACGGACACCTGGCTCTTGCCGTCGGGTCTGAGATACTTCAGCGTGCCATTTTTGCGGACTTCCGTCAGCCTCCGGGTCAGCTTATGGGCCAGGGAAATGGGATAGGGCATCAGTTCCGGCGTCTCGTTGACAGCATACCCGAACATCATCCCCTGGTCGCCGGCGCCGATGGCATCCAGCTGCTCCTCATTCATATCCATCTCGCCGCGCCTTGCCTCCAGTGCCTGGTCCACGCCCATGGCGATATCCGCGGACTGCTTGTCCAGGGAGACCATAACCGCGCAGGTATTGCCGTCAAAACCCTTCTCCGAGGAATCATAACCGATCTCCGTCACCGTCTTTCTCACGATGGCGGGAATGTCGATATTGGCCTTCGTGGTGATCTCCCCCATCACCAGTACAAAGCCCGTATTGGTGCAGGTCTCGCAGGCAACCCTGCTGTAAGGGTCCTGCTCCATCAGCGCATCCAGCACTGCGTCGCTGACTGCGTCGCAGAGTTTATCGGGATGTCCTTCCGTAACCGATTCCGAGGTAAACAATCTCTTTTCCATACCATTCTCCTTTGTCATGCTTTTTCATAACAGCGTGCTTTGATTTTTGCCTGTTTCTCATTCATTAGCACTGTCCTGCTTTCCTATAACAGTGCGCCGTTTCTCACCGGCCGCGGTCCGTACTCCGAAGCAATAAAAAAATCCGCTCACAAAAAGCGGACTTGGTTTGAAATATGCAAATCCTCTTATTGTTCGAAATTTCTTCGCTCAGGGAGGCACCTACCGTTTCCGGGGTTGCCGTGGTTTCATCGATCCTATGTATCTCCGCCACTCTGAATAAGAGAACATTATTCTGTTATTGATACCGTACTACATACGGTGCAAATTGTCAATACATTATCAGCCTGTCTTTAATTTAAATTTCTGAAATTCGTGCTGATCCTCCACCAGCTCGATCTGTGCGCCCAGCGCCTGCAGTTTTAAATGGAAATCTTCATATCCCCTCTGGATATACTTGATGTCGTCCACAAGGGTGTACCCCTCCGCAGCAAGGGCGGCCGTCACCAGAGCGGCCCCGGCCCGGAGATCCGGTGCGGAAATGCTGGCCCCCGTGTACTTTTCCACGCCGTTAATAATGGCGGTGGAACCTTCCACCTTGATATTCGCTCCCATCCGGGTAAGCTCGTCCACATATTTGAAACGATTTTCAAAGATCGTATCCGTCACAATGCTGATCCCCTGAGCAAATCCCAGCGCGACGGCGATCTGGGGCTGCATATCCGTGGGGAAACCCGGGTAAGGCAGGGTCTTTACATGAGTGGGTTTTAAATTTTTGGAGCAGACCACTCTCATACAGTCGTCGGACTCTTCCACCTCGCAGCCGATCTCGATCAGCTTCGCGGTGATCGACTCGAGATGCTTGGGGATCACGTTTTTGACAGTCATGTCACCTTTTGTCACGGCGGCCGCAAACATAAAGGTTCCCGCCTCAATCTGGTCCGGGATGATCGTGTACTCCGTTCCATGGAGTTTCTTCACGCCCTTGATGCGGATCACGTCTGTCCCCGCGCCCTTGATATGGGCTCCGCAGCTGTTCAGGAAGTTTGCCACGTCTACCACATGGGGCTCCTTCGCGGAGTTTTCAATGATGGTAGTCCCATCCGCCAGAGTCGCCGCCATCATCACGTTGATGGTAGCCCCCACGCTGACGCAGTCCATATAGATATGGCTTCCCGCAAGTTTCTCCGCTTTCGTCTTGATAAAGCCGTGCTCAATGACCACTTCCGCCCCAAGCGCCCGAAACCCCTTGATGTGCTGGTCGATGGCGCGGCAGCCAATGTCGCATCCCCCGGGAAGCGGAACCTGCGCCTCCTGGTACTTCGCCAGCAGGGCACCCGTGGGATAGTATGCCGCGCGGATCTTCTTGATATCGTTGTCTATGATCTCTGTACTGTGAATATTTCCGCCGTTTATCGTAACGCTGTGTCTTCCCGTCCGCACCACGGACACTCCAATGCCCTCCAGGGCATTCAGAAGAACATTTGTGTCAAATACATCCGGTATATTATCTATATATACGGTTTCATCCGTCATAATGGCTGCAGCCAGGATAGGAAGCGCCGCATTTTTGCTCCCGCTGATCTCTACCTCGCCAACCAATGGATTTCCACCCTTGATCGCATATTGTTCCATTGGAATCTTACCTCATATTCATCATTTTCCCCGATTACAGATCCCTGCCAACCCATACAGGCAACAGCATAACACAATTTCCTTTATTTGTAAATAGAACACACATTCTCTATATATATCCTTTGTAACTCGGTCCTCCACCATATCTGGTGGCAGAAGCCTGGCCGCCTCCCCTCCTCTGTTTCATCCGGCCCCTTTTCCTCAGTTCAGATAATCCAGAGGATTTACGTTTACGCCGTTGATCAGCATCTCAAAGTGCACATGAGGTCCGGAGGTGATCCCGGTGTTTCCGCTCAGCGCGATTTTCTCCCCTTGTTTCACTTTCTGTCCTACTTTTACCAGCACTTTTGAGTTGTGGGCATACCTGGTCTGTCTTCCGTCCTCATGGTTGATATAAACCACATAGCCGTATCCGCTGGCCCAGCCCGCCTTGACAACCGTTCCGCCGCTGGAGGCATACACCGTGGTCCCCGTAGGAGTGGCCCAGTCGACTCCCTTATGGTTCGTGCTGGCGCCCTTCACGGAGATATTCCTGCGTCCGAATCCCGAGGTCAGCCTGCCTCCGGCCAGAGGCTTGATATACGTGGGAGGTATAATAGTGCCCCGCTCAATCCTGAGAGCCACTGCCTCCTTTACGATCTCCTGCTTTAAGATCGTGCGCTCCACAACCTCATCGTTGACATAGCGCTCCTCCACGGCAACTTTCCGGAATCCGGCCGATGGCTGCTGCAGAATCACCGTCTGATTGGTGTACCAGCTGTCGTTGTCCACATACTCCACTTCTGCGTCGTAAACTTCCTCGTAATACTTTGTCTCCACCCTCTCTACGGAAAGTTCCGGTTCGGGGACGGTAATGATCAGCTTGTCCCCCACGTGGATCGGGGTATTAATGGTATCCAGAAGGTCGCGGTTCATCTCCACGATCTGTTCCATGGGAATATTCACCTTCAGGGCAATCTCCGACAGCGTATCGCCGGAGACCACCGTGTATTCCACAGGGACCTCCTGCTCAGAGATCAGATGACTGATGGCTTCGTCCAGGGAATTCAGCTGGTTCGCCGGAAGATAGGCCTCTACCACCTCGACGTTTTCCACGAGATCCATGTCCTGGATCCCATACGAATAGTCGTCAAAACCCATCTCCCCCTGTTCCTGGGGTTCCTCTCCCATACTGCTCAGCACGGCCTGTACGCCGCACTCCATATAATCGTCCTGTTCCTCCTGGGGCTCTTCCCTCTCCGGGTCCTCCACAACCGTTGTGAAAACGCTGAATTCCCTTCGGGGGGCGTGCACCAGTTTTACCTTAAAATCACCCGATTCATCATATTTATCAATCGCCGCCTGAAAGAGCTGCTCCACCTCCTGCTTGCTGGAGAGATTTACCATGTATTCGTCTACTTTGACTGTATATACTTTCTTCAAAGTCGTCTGGATACTGTCCCGCAGCACCTCAGCCATATTCCGGAGAACATCTTCCTGCGCGTCGATCTCGCCCCAAAGGATCTCTTCCCCTTCCATCTCCAGATTTGCTTCCAAAAATGCAAAGTCATCCTTTTCAGAGGCGACCTGATATCTCGCCTGCCAGAGAAGGTTCTCCGCCGTTTCCTCCTCCGCCACACTCCCCACGGGAACGCCGTTCAACGTGACGTAAAAAATGTTATCTCCTTCTCTGCTGAACGACGTATAACCCGGCATCCACATCAGGCAAAAGAAAAATGCAACGACGGTAAACTTAATATATGTAAATTTTAAAAATATATGTTCTTTCTTTCTCTTCCACTGTATCTTCTTCATAGACACTATTTACCTGTTTTCCTCACACTATATCCAAAAGTCCCTATCGGTTCTCCACAGGTATAATACGTACCATGGGAATAGACCACAGGCTGCGCGGATTCCAAATGAAATTTGTGATTTTCATCCATATATTTTTTATCCGCATGCACAGAGACAACTTCCGCCAGGAACATATCGTGGGAGCCGAGGGCTTTCACCTCGGTCACACGGCACTCCAGGTTCACCGGGCTCTCCCCGATCAGCGGCGCCTTCACTTTTTCTGCCGGCTGGGGCGTAAGATGCATCTCCTTGAATTTATCCGTGTCCCTGCCGCTCTTCACTCCGCAGTAATCCGTGGCATACGCCAGATCCCTGGTAGTCAGATTGATCACAAATTCACCGGTCTCTTTTAAGATCGGATAGGAGTACCGCTCCGGGCGCACGGATATGGACACCATGGGCGGCTCGCTGCAGATCGTCCCAACCCACGCCAGGGTAATGATGTTCGGTTTTCCGGCGGGATCCGCCAGGGAAACCATAACCACCGGCAGGGGATACAGCATATTTCCGGGTCTCCATATCTCTTTGCTCACTGCAGCCGCTCCTTTCGAACGCCGTATACTCCCGGCCGGGTGCGGACAAACCTGCGATCTTCGCCGCCCTCAAAGATCTCCCTGTCCACCGGCGGACAGGTTCAGAACCATCACAGAATATTTAATAAACTGAGCACCTGCAGCACTACGCCCGCAAGCGCTGCGACAAACGCCAGCACGGAAAAGATCATGGATCCGGTAAACTTTCCCCGCAGCTTTTCTACATCCTGCTGTATATGAACAGACTGTTTTTCAAGCTCCTCCATCATGGAAGCCTGCACGTTGCGATATACCTTGACACACTCTTTATGATACCCTTCCCGCAGACTTTCATGCATTCCGGTTAATTTATTGTCTATATAGGTCTTGTGCTCTTCCAGGATCGCGCGCTGTTCCTCCAGGGATACCTGAGGAGCTTTTTCCGGCTCCGGCTTCTGCCGGCTCAGGCGATCCACCAGGAAATGCTTCAGGGCGTCCATGGTCTCTTCTGTCTTTGCGGCGCTTGCCTCACTGACCGTCGTCAGCCTTTCCGCAAAGATATCCATATCCTTGCGGAGCTCCTGCAGCAGATTTTCATCCGCCGCCTGGGACTTCTGTATCTCCGCCACCAATTCCTGCAGGGTTTCAAATCCCTCGCTCAGCTCGGTCAGCTCGTCCTTATGGCGGTAAAATACCTGTTTGCACTGGGAAAAATCATCCAGGAAATGTTCCACCGTCTCCTTAAAATCCTGAAAAGAAGGACTTACGGAAACCGATCCCGTCGGGTTCTCCTCCTGGCTGTTTTTGTTTTCCTCCCTCGTCTGGGCAAACTCCTCCCTCAGGAGGTCCATCCCCTCGCGGAGCTCTTTCACATCGCTGCCAAAGTCCCCGATGCCCTGTTTCATCTCCGAGATGCCGCCGGCAATGTCCGCAACTGTGTCTTTCATCTCCGAGACGTTCCCCGTCATTTCCGCAAGGCTGGCATTCACGCCGAGACAGCCGGCGCTCATCCCGGACATCTCCTCCCGGATCTCTTCAAGGCTTCCGCCCAGCCCGGCCACCGAATCCTTCACTCCATAAAAATTATCGCTGACTCCGGTTAATGCGCCCCTGACGTCGGAGAGACCGGCGGCCACTTCCGCGACTGCTTCCTTTACTTCGCCGATTCCGCTGTCCGTCACCGTCTGGGTGCCGTCCTTTCCGGAAACCGTCTCCTTCATCGCCGAAAGGCTGCCGTTCATCTCAGCGACCGCATTCTTCACTTCCGAAAGGGTTCCTCCCAGCTGATTGACCTCATCCTCCAGAATATAGAGCACATCGCTGTCGCCGGATATCTCTGCGGGAGCCTTCCCAGGATTTTGATTTTCCCTGGCAACGGCTTCCATCCTGTCCACGCAGTCCTTCAATTCCCGGATCTGGTCCTTCACCTGGCCCAGCTCCTCCAGTTCTGCGGAAGTGTTTGCCCGTATCATCTCCTGCGCGTTTATCTTTTCGGCCAGTTTATCCATAAACGTATCCATATCTCTTCCTCCAAACGACTTTCGCGCTCACGCGCCCATATCCCTTTCCATCAACAACCTGCAACACCTTTATATTAACATCAAATCCTCTTTTGCGCAACTTAAAAACAAAGTCCTCCGGCAGACTTTCCAATCCCTAGGGCTGCCAGGGCAGAAACGCATAAGTATAGTTCTCCCAGTTCGCCAAACGCACATTTCCGTTTTTCAGCCGTTCCAGATATCCTTCCTGCACAAGCTCCTCCACCAGTCTCGCCGTTTCCTCCTCTCCGTAAGCAAGTCCCCACTGATAATATGGAGCAGCACATTCATAAGGTTCCGGACTTTCCCTCTGCTCAATCATGATCTGTTGGAGAATGTATTGTTTTCTCTCCGCCTCGTATCCGGCATATCTTGGCATTTCCATTCCCGTCCTGAGGCAGAAATCCGTCAGCATCTCATACTGAGCCCTGGCTTCAACCTGGCCCCACACACCCATAATACAGTCGTAGTCCGGAACAGGCTCCGCAATTTCATAGAGTGTCGCTGCAAGCTCCTCCGCCGAAATCCCCTGGTCGTATGCCTGTTCCAGTTCCGCCAGATCCAGGCGGAATTCCGCGTACCTTCGGATCTGCTGCATGTGGGAGAGCATCAGGGACAAGGTATCTTTTAAACTGATCGGCAGAGGGAGCGTATAACTCTCTATGCCGGCATTGATCATCTCTTTCAGGACAGGGATCTCCTTGTCACAGCGATCCAGAATTTCCTGCGCCGGGTAATCCTTACTTTTTAAAATGTAGTTTTCACTGCTCCAAATATACGTGTCCCAAGAGTCCCCGGAGCGCGCGTCCTGAATAATGCTCAACATTTCCGCGAAATCATCCGCGTAGGCCGGTCCCACCGCAGCCGTCGCAATCTCTTCATAAAGCTCTTCCGAGGGTTTATCCGGATTTATGAGGAGCCGGCCTGCGCAATACAGGGAAAACACATTCAGAACATGATAGGAATCCATCTCACTCCAATAAGAAGGCTTTGCGATGGAATCGTAATTTCTTGCCGTTTGGTAGACGGAGCGGATAATCTCCATGTTGAAGTTCATCTGGGCAAGCTGGTCGATCTCCATTTCACAGGTATTCCAGGCCCAGGTTCCCAGTCTTACCCCAAACTGGACGATCTGACTGCGGAAAGACGTATAATCTCCCTCGTTGTCGTGGTGTCCGCACTCATAAAAAGTCACGTCCGGCCCCAGCTCCGCCGCCAGTTTTGACTTGTCATACACATCCACCCAGCAGCTGATCCCGAAATCGATATCCGGATTGACCATCTTAAACTTATCTCTCAGCATCTTTCCAAAGTAGGCGATGTCCTCTTCTGTATAAAGATTACCCGGGTCATAATAATGGGCGATCACCCGGTCGCAGCAGTCGGCCAGTTCGGCGTATCTGGAATAATATTTTTCAAAAGTTTCCACCACCTCAGGATTTTCACAGGCCAGCGGGTACTCCTGCGTATAAAAACTTGCCGGAACCTCAGGATCCACCCAGCCTGCAAAGGAGAACTCCGCCCCCCATACCCAAAGCGTAAACTTCATGTCAAGGGAATGTGCAGCCTCCGCCATCATGCGGATCTTGTCGTGAACAGCCTCATAGCTTCCCGTTCCCGCCCAGGCGGTACACATCTCTGTGACCTGAATCCCGGTAAATCCGCAGAATTTCAGCATTTTTACATATTCGTACAGCTGATCTTCCGAGAAATCAATGATATTGTTCTTCAAGGAGACGTTTTCATTCAGCACGATGCCCCTGGTATAGTTTACATTCCAGAGCACCACCGTTGCCTCCCTCTCCGGGATCCACGGTTCCGTCGTTTCCTTAACTTGTTCCGGCACCCGGATCACAGACGACGGATTGCTGATGTGCGCCTGATCCGTACCCGTCTTGATCCACCCCAGATAGGTGTCGAGAAAAAGGGACGCCGTGTCAGACAGATCTTCCACGCTGGAAGCAGTCAGGAAAATCTCTCCGCCCTCTATCGACAGCAGGTGCTCCCCCTGTCCCAGGTTTTGATCGACAGCCAGGATGATACGCGGGCCTTCCGCCTTCTTTTCCAGAGGCAGACAGCCGCCGCCCGTCTGAGAAATATAATACTGCAGTTTCCGGCCCACCGGCTCGGTATCTTTCTCCGGACAGACGATGGTGTACTCCTCCATCGGCCTGTCCCCCACATAGACCTCATCCTTCACTGAAACGCCAGCGTCTGCATAGTAATCTCCCTCTGAAAAAAGAATGTCTCCTTTTTCCGATACAAAATTCCAGACAAAATAGACGGCGGCCCTCTCCGCCCCTTTTACCGTGGGAGAAAACAGATATATACGGGAATCCCGCTCCAAAAACGCAAAGGCGTTGGGATCCCAGTCCGAAAGACAATACCCAAACTCCTGCGCCAAAGCGTCGTCGCAGATAACGCAGATCTGATGATCAGCCGTCCCGTCCTCCGCAGTTTTAAGCGTCTTTCCATAATACTCTTCAACCACCTGAACAAAAGCGTTTCCGACTTCTTCCGCCTGGGGCGTCACCACGAGCTTCCAGCTCCATAATTTCTGACCTCCCCATCCTCCGCAGCCTGACAGAAGAACTGTCAGCAGCAGACAGAAAACCCAGGCATATCTCTTTTTTCCTTCCAAATCCAATCCTCCTGAAACACTCCTCTGTTGACGGCTTTTTCACCATGATAACCAGCGATTTTTAGTATAGCATAAGCCAAAATTGCTGTCAACGCGGCCGTTTTTCTGCGCGCGAAAAAGGAGCGCCCGGAAAAGCGCTCCTTTTGAAACAGGATATCCTAACAGGGGATCCTCACCTCGTCCACGATCCCGAAGGCGATGGCCTCCTCGCTGTTCATGAAGTTGTCGTAGGAGGTCGCCTCGTCGATCTCCTCCAGGCTCTTTCCGGTGTGCTTCGCCAGCAGACCGTTGGTGATGGCTTTCGTCTCCAGAATGCTCTCCGCCGTCTTTTTGATGGAAGTCGCGGAACCGCCCATGCCGCCCCGGATCAGCGGCTCGTGGATCATCACCTTGCTGTGGGGCAGAATAAATCTGCGGCCTTTCTGACCTCCGGCAAGGATCACCGCCGCCATGGAGGCCGCCTCGCCGATACAGTAAAGGTTTACGGGGAATGTACATGCCTGCAGCATGTCGTAGATCACAAGTCCCGCGTTTACGGATCCCCCGGGACTGTTGATATAAATATCTACAATCTTCCTGGATTGGCCCAAATACAAAATTTTTGAGACAAAATCGTTAGCCATCTTATCATCGATCTCTCCGGTGAGGAAGATCTTCCGGTCGGTGAAGTGTTTTGTCATCAGGGCGATCTCCCGCACCCCGCTGCAGGATTCCTCCTCCACGGATGGGATCCAGTGGGAAGCGGACTCCCTTTCCTCACTCATCACGATATCTCCCATTTCCTCATACAAGATCCGGCTCATATTTTACCTTTCCTTTCCAAAACGCTGCCGCCCAGGGACGCTCCATCCCGAAAACTACCCGGCGGGTTTTCCGTTTTACTCTCCGTTTTTCCCTCTAAAGATCCCGCGCGGCCTTCACACTGCCGGTTCCTTTATGCCTGTACTTCCTCGGCGTCAGAAGCAGAACGTTCCTTTCGGCTGCCTGCGCGCCCTTCACACCGCCAATTTCTCTATGCCTGTACTTCCTCGGCGTCAGAGGCAGGATACTCCTTTCAGCTGCCCGCGCGGCCTTCACACTGCCGGTTCCCTCTGCTTTTCCTCCTGCTCCCGGCGCTTCTTCAGGAGTTCCCGGTAGACCGGATCCTCCATGGTCTGGTACCGGCGGCCCACAGCGGGCTGGGAACCCCTGCGGAACACCACCACCTGCTCCAGAGGCAGGCTCATGACCTTGTCCAGGGGCTTGTTCATCCTCCGGGAAATATGTTCACAGGTCTCGATGTCCATGCCGCCCATGTAGACGTAGGTATCGCAGTTGTTGATGATGGTGACAGCCGCGGAACTCCC